>CAZVEM010000028.1:0-29177 GCA_964626165.1 uncultured Nannocystaceae bacterium | reverse complement strand
GCTGGCCGAGCGGGCCGTGTACAACGAGGTCTTCCGCCGGATGAAGGAGGAGGACCGGGCCGCCCTGTACGCCCGCGGCGGGTGCGCCCTGGTCGTCGAGACGTGCATGGAGGCCGCGCGGCGGATGCTGGCCGCAGACGCGACCAGGCCGCGGGCGGAGTGACCCCACCAAAACCGGTTTTGAGGAGCGGACAGTGGCGGGTAACAGCGCGGGGCCGGCCCCGATCAGGACGGTCGCCCCGGCCTCGAAGACGACGGCCCCGGTCCGCGGGCTGGGGCAGAAGGTCCGCATCTTCATCGGCACCGAGCCGAAGACGGAGATCGCCCGGAAGGTGCTGGAGTGCAGCATCCGCCGGCGGACCGACTCGGAGGTCGAGATCGTCCCCATGCTCGGCAAGGAGTGGGAGTACCCGACCAAGGACATCACCGTCGGCACCGGGTTCTCCCTCCGCCGGTTCATGATCCCGGCGTACTGCAACTGGCACGGCCGGGCGATCTACCTGGACGCCGACCAGATCGTGTTCTCCGACGTCTGGGACCTGTGGTGCCAGCCCGACTACAACCCGAGCGGGGCCTCGGTCTGGTGCACGTACCAGCCGGACAAGTACAATCCGACGCCGGCCCCGCAGACGTCGGTCATGGTGATCGACTGCGCGAAGGCCCAGGCCGAGGGCGGGTGGCACATCGACCGGGTGCTGGCCCTCCTCGCCGGGGCGACCCGGGAGGCGTACGCCCGGTTCATGCACTGCGAGGGGCCGGCCTCCCGGCCGGACAAGCGGCAGTGGTGGACGGCGGCGGCCCCCACGCCGATCCCGGTCGAGTGGAACCACCTCAACGTCTTCCGCGAGGGGAAGACGAAGCTCCTGCACTACACCAAGGAGCCGGAACAAGCATGGTATAACCCGGCGCACCCGTACGCCGCGATGTGGCAGCAGGAACTGCTGGTCGCCATCTCGCTCGGCTACGTGGAGAAAGCCGAGTTCGAGTTGGCCCTGAGCAAGTGGGGGCACAAAGAGGACTGGCGACAGATGAACGGACTACACCCCTACTACGCGAAGTTCCTGCCGCAGTTCAAAGCACGCCGGTAGTCCGTCCGCGGCACGCACGACACCGGCCCTGCAATCCGTTCGGCTTCGACCGGTTTCTCTCGAACGCCGCGACGGGTTTGTATTTCTCGCACTTGCCGCACCACGCCTGCCCAGCAGGCGCGTGCACGTTCTTGTTCTTCCTGGCCCTGCGGCAGTTCTCGGTCAGCGATATGACGCGGAGGTTCCCGGCCTCGTAGTGGCGTTCCGGGCGGATGCGGTCGACGGACGGGCGTTCGGTACGCGACTCGAACCACACCGCGAACTCCCGCTCGGCCCAGGCGACGAAGTCCGATTTCGAGATCAGCACACGGACGCCGGCGTACTCAGGCTGTAGCCTGACCCGTTTGTTCAGGTCGTGCCAGGTCTGCACCGCCCGCCGATGCGGGTTCGATCGGGCGGCTCGCTCGTCAGCACTGTGGCACGGTTTGCATCGGGGTTTACGCCCGTCCTTGGACGGCTTATGCTTGGGAAATTCGGTCAGCGGTTTCGACCGCCGGCACTTGGTGCATCGCTTTCGCATGCCTACAACGTACCACGGAATCTCGGATTCGTGAAGGGGCGTGACGTGCAGACGTACCGGTTCACCAAGGCGTTCACGGACTGGCTGGCGGTGCAGCGGCCCGACGCCGCCAAGGTGCTCGCCGAACACGGCGTCACCTCGTGCCTGGTGGAGGCGAGCGCCAGCCGCTACCGGCTGACGTTCCCCGGCGTGCCCGCGAGGCTGTCGAGCGGCTTCGAGGTCTCGTTCGACCTCGACTGCGCGGTGATGGTGTTCGACCGCGACCCGCCGGGCGAGGACCCGCGGTTCGGGTTCCCCACCGACTGCGGCCCCGAGCCGAGCAACCTGCCGTCGAGCCTGCTGTACGCCGCGGCCCGCGGGCGGGGCGTCTCACCGCGCGACGCCGACCAGGCGTTCGAGTTCCTGTACCACTCGCACGCGCCCTTCCACGCGATGGTCGACCGGGTCGTCCACGACACGGTCGAGTACGCGAAGGAAATCCGGCTGTGCAAGCGGATCGAGGCAAAGTGCCTCGACGCACTAAAGCCGTACGTCGGCACCACACCGCTGTCCGAGGCGCAGTTCGAGGAGCTGGACCGGGTGTGCAAGCGGGTCGCCGCCGGGGAGAGCGTCGACCCGCGGCGGTGCCGCGACGTGTCCCTGGTGCGGTCCGACCCGAACGACCCGACGCGGCTCACGGTCGTGGTCCGGCCGAAGCCGCTGGCGTAACCCATGACCCCCGAGCTGTTCGCGTACCTGAAAAAACACCTGCGCGTCGATGTCGTCAGCGCCCCGACGCCGGCGATGTTCGGCGGCGAGTGCCCGGGCTCGCCCGGCGTGAAGGTCTCGGTGTGGCTGACCGACCCGGAGACCGGCAAGCCGGAGCTGATCTGCGAGGACCGGGCCGAGCTGGAGTCGAGTTAACCCCGATGCCCAAGGAGGGGCACGACGTCATGACCAGGACGGTCGCGGTCGGTGATTTCAAGGCGACCCCGCACATGGTCGAGCTGGTCAACGAGGTACTGGCCTCGGGCCGGCTCTCCTACGGGCCGAAGACGAAGGCGTTCGAGCAGAAGTGGGCGAGGCTACACGACAGCCGGACGGCGGCCTTCTGCAACTCCGGTACGTCGGCCCTCCAGGTGGCCGTGCAGGCCCTCAAGGAGCGGCACGGGTGGGCGGACGGGGACGAGGTGATCGTGCCGGCCACGACGTTCGTCGCCACGGCGAATGTTGTGCTACATAACCGCCTCACCCCGGTGTTCGTGGACGTCGACCCGTTCACCTACACCCTCGACCCGACGCTCCTGCCGGCGGCCGTGACGGCCCGCACCCGGGCGGTCATCCCGGTCCACCTGTGCGGCCTGCCGGCGGACATGACGGCGATCGGGGCCGTGGCGGCCGAGCGCGGGCTGGCCGTCGTGGAGGACGCGTGCGAGACGGCGTTCGTCGCGTGCGAGGGCCGGAAGGTCGGGTCGCTGGGCGACGTCGGGTGCTTCTCGACCTACATGGCCCACTACGTCGTCACCGGCGTGGGCGGGCTGGCCACCACGAGCGACCCGGACCTGGCGGCCCGCATCCGGTCGCTCATGAACCACGGGCGGGACGGCATCTACGTGTCGATCGACGACGACGACGGGCTGTCGGGCACCGCCCTCAAGGAGGTGATGTCGCGGCGGTTCCGGTTCACGTCCGTCGGGCACAGCTTCCGGGCGACCGAGCTGGAGGCGGCCCTCGGGCTCGCCCAGCTGGAGACGTGGGAGGCGACGCTCCGCCGGCGGCAGGCGGTCGCCGCCCGGTACACGGCGGGGCTGCGGCACCTCGCCGGCCGCCTCCACCTGCCGTACGCCCCGGCCGGCCGCGAGCACGCGTTCATGCTGTACCCGCTGCGGACGCGGACGCGGAAGGAGAAGGAGGCCCTGACGCTGCACCTGGAGGAGAACGGGGTCGAGACCCGGGACCTCCTGCCGCTCGTCAACCAGCCGTGCTACGCCCACCTGGGCGACGTCCGCCAGGGCAACCCGGTGGCGTCCAACCTGATCGACCTGGCGTTCTACGTCGGGTGCCACCAGTACCTGACCGACGAGGACGCCGACCACGTGGTCGGCCTGATCTCCGACTTCTACGCCGAGGGGTAGTAGATGACACCCGAGCCGAAGGTGTTGTGGGCGACGACCTTCTCCGCCGACATGTGGGCGGGGAGCGCGTCCAAGCTGGTCGAGACGTTCGTCGCCACCCGCACGCCCGGCAAGCTGGTGGCGTACACCGAGGGGATGGACCTCCCGTCCACCCCCAACGCCGAGGGCCACCGGCTGGAGGGCGACGCCTTCATGGCGGCCTTCCTCAAGGCCAACCGGGCGGTCATCCCGCAGGCCCTGGGCGGCGACCTGGCGGCCCCGGAGTGCAAGTGCCGGGGCGGCCCGTTCGACGTGCACTCGAAGCGGCACCGGCTGCCCTGCCCGGGGTTCTGGTTCTGCAAGAACGCGTACCGGTGGCTCCGCAAGGTGCGGGCGGCCAACCTGGCCGCGGCCGCCCACCCGGACCACGACGTCCTCATGTGGGTGGACGCGGACGCGACGTTCCTCCAGACCAACCCGCCGGAGGTAGTAGAGTCGTGGTTCCGGGGGCGGACGGGGCCGTACGCCTGCGCCTACGTCAAGAGCCGGCGGACGGCGATCGAGACCGGGGTCGTCGGCTACCACCTGCGGCACGGCGGGCGGATGGTCCTGGCGGCGGTGGCCAAGCGCTACCACTCCGGCCGGTTCCGGGCCGACCCGCGGTGGGACGACTGCGTCCAGCTGGAGCGGGGCATCAACGACTGCCGGGGGCGGGTCAAGGTGGTGGACCTGGCCACGGACGTCGGCCCGAACAACACGGTCATCCAGTTCTCGCCCATGGGGCCGTACCTCGGCCACGACAAGGGCCACCACCGGCGGACGGGCGTGTTGACCTGATGTGCGCGATCCACGGCTTCCTCTGGCCCGACCCCGCTGCCGCCGCCGGCATGGTCGCCGCCGCCCGCCACCGCGGCCCCGACGGCGACGGCGTCTGGTCCGACCACCGCGTCACCCTCGCCCACAACCTCCTTGCCGTCTCGGACGCCGTCGACGCGTCCCGCCAGCCGTGGCACCACGCCGGCACCGTCCTGGTCTACAACGGCGAGGTCTACAACTACCGGGAGCTCCGCGCGACCCTCCGCCACGCGTGCACGACCGATTCGGACACCGAGGTCCTGGCGGCCGGGCTGGTCGAGCAGGGGCCGGACTTCCTGCGGAAGGTCGACGGCATGTTCGCCCTGGCGTGGTACGACCCGGCGGCCGGCCGGCTCGTCCTCGCCCGCGACCCGAACGGCGCCCGCCCGCTGTACTGCGCCGTCGTCAACGGCCGGTGGGCGTTCTCGTCCGAGATCCGCAGCCTCCTGTCGCTGGGGATCGACCGGGTGGTGTGCGCCGAGGCGTTCCGCCACTACTGGCACGCCGGGCTGGTCGCCGGCGACCTCACCCTGTTCCGGGGCGTCCACCGGTTCGTCCCCGGCCAGGTCGTCGACTACGACGGCGCGACCGGGGCGTTCACGCAGTTCAACCTCAACGCCGCCCCGCCCCGGTTCGCCGGCAACAAGCGGGACGCGGCCGCCGCCCTCCAGGCCGGGCTGGCCGAGGCGGTGACCCGCACCCGCACCGGCCGGCGGCGCATCGGCCTGTTCCTGAGCGGCGGGCTCGACAGCGGCAGCGTCCTGTACGAGATGGTGACGGCGGCCCGGCAGCGGCCGCTGACCCTGAGCAGCCGGTTCGAGCTGCCGCACCCGCGGTGCCGGCACAACGAGGACGCGGACCTGGCGGCGTTCCTCGGAAAGATGTACGGGACCAAGCACCGCGAGTCGGTGGTGACCGAGCAAGCCTGGGTGGACGCGTTCGTCCCGGCGGTGACGGCCATGGAGGAGCCGCGGCAGGGCAAGAGCCACCCGGCCTACTACCTGTGCAACAAGCTGATGGCGGCGTTCGGGGTCGTCGTGACCCTGAGCGGCGACGGCGGGGACGAGCTCCTAGCCGGGTACAAGCACTACCTGCTGCCGTCGTTCCGGGAGCGGCTGGAGGCGCTGCGGAAGGGCCGGCGGGAGCCGAAGAACCGGTTCCTGCGACTGTCCCTCGACGACCAGTGGGAGTACCTGACCGACTGGCTCCCCCGGGGCGGGCTGACCGGCGACCGGGTCAACGACTTCATGTACGCGGAGAGCCTGCACACCCTGGCCGAGGACTTCCTGGTCCGGTGCGACAAGCTGGGGGCGGCGTTCGGGATGGAGGCCCGGTTCCCGACGCTGGCCCGCCCGTTCGCCGACCTGGCCCGGGCGATCCCCGGCGACATGAAGCTCGGGACCGGGGCGAGCTGGGGCGTGGCCAACAAGATCCTGCTGCGCGAGGCGTACACCGGCCGGCTGCCGTTCCAGGTGACCGAGAAGGCCAAGACCGGGTGGCGGGCGCCGACCGACGAGTGGCTGGTCGGCATCGCCTCGGCCCCGGCGGCCGAGGGGCCGGCCCGGGCGTTCGTCCGGGAGACGCTGGCCGACCCGGCGATCCGCGAGCTGTTCGAGTTCACGGCGGACGACGTCGAGAACCGGTATCTCAACAACCGAGACTTCACCAGCGAGCCCAAGGCGAGCGGCAAGCCGGGCGCCCCGGTCGGGCTGGCGTCGCAGAAGGAGCTGTTCTCGATCCTCACCTTCGCGGTGTGGTTCAAGGCGTTCGGCATGCGACTCTGGTGACACATGGCGCGGATCGACGACCTCCTCCCCACCCTGTACCGCGACATGCACGCGCAGGGGGCGTTCCCGGGCACCACCTGGACCGCCCACCGGGCCGCGGCGGAGGCGTTCTTCCGCCCCGACAGCTTCCCGGTTTTGGACTTCGGGTGCGGGCCGCTGGGCGGCCTGCGGGCGGCGTACGGCGACCGCGTCGTCCCGTACGACCCGTACGTCCCGGAGTTCGCGGCCGACCCGTGGGTCCGCCGGCCGCGCGGGTTCTTCACCTCCGACGTGCTGGAACACCTGCCCGTCCACGCCCTGCGGGCGCTGGTCCTCCGCATCGCGGCGGCGCCCTACGTCCGGCAGGTGTTCGCGGCGGTGTCGACCCGGGCGGCCAACAAGATCATGCCGAACGGCCTCAACGCCCACCTCACGGTCCGCCACGGCCAGTGGTGGCGCGGGTTCTTCGACTGCGCCCTGGGCGAGTGGTTCGACCCGGTCGGCGCCGACTACGACATGCTGGACGAGAGCTGTACGTTCCGGCTGAACCGCCGAGACCCGGAGGCAGCGTGAGAATCCAGGACATCCGCCGGCTGGACCCGGTGCACGGCAAGACCGCGTACGTCGTGGGGACCGGCCCCAGCCTGCGGTGCCTGGACCTGGACTTCCTGGCCGACAAGTACGTGATCGGGCTCAACCAGGCGTGGCGGCACGTCTGCCCGACGGTCTCGCTCACGGTCCACCCCGAGCTGGTGGCCGAGCAGCAGGCGGCCAACCCGCACCGGACCCGCTGGGTCGTCAAGAAGAAGCCGCCGATGGCGGACCTCGAACTCGACGACCCGAACTACTACGTCTTCCACACCAGCTACGAGATCAGGACCGTCACCGAGCGCCCGGCCGACACCCTCTACCTGGGCGAGGGGGTGCAGACGACGGCCATGGACCTCGCGGCCCGGCTCGGGGCGAAGTACATCGTCCTCGTCGGGTGCGACGGCGGGAGCCTGGGCGGCGACTTCCACGCCCACGACCAGCACGTACGGTGGCTGGGCATGAAGCCGGCCGACCAGTACGCCCTGTACCGGGAGACGACGGCCGCGGTCCGCGCGGCCCTCCGCGGCCTCGGCGTGAGCGTCTCGACCCTGTCCCCGTTCATCGGCGTCACCGCGGCCGAGGAGGACTACGCCCGGCTCCGCACGGAGCTCAAGCTCCCCACGCTGCCGCCTCCCGTTGACACGTCCCCCTACAAGCGAGACCCTAAGACGATCCGCCGGGGCAAGTAGGAGGTCGCCGTGAACCGCGAAGTCATCGCCCAGCTGCCGACCGCGGGGGTCGGCCGCATCCGCCGCGAGGGGTACGTCGTCCACGTCGGGCAGTTCCGGTTCGAGCTCGACGAGCTCCGCAACTACCAGGCCCACGACATCATCCGGGCGGCCGTGGCGGCCCTCAAGCCGCTCACCGCGGCCGAGTGCCTGTGGCTCCAGCACTACCTCGGGGGCGTGGGCGACCGGCACGCGAACATGATGCGGATGCTCGCGGAGTTCGTATGAGGTACTGGAAGCCCAGGAAGGTCGCCCCGGCCAAGGTCGGCGTCGCCGTGGCGGCCTACCTCGCCGACGCCCGGCAGGCCGCCGGGCTGGAGTGCCTGGTGGCGTCGCTGCGGGCGCAGACGCACCCGACCTGGGTGGCGATCGTCGTCCACGACGGGCCGGGCACCCTGGAGGGGATGCGGACGCTCAAGGCGCTGGGGGAGGTGGACCCGCGGGTGGAGGTGTGGGAGACGGCGGAGCGCAAGCAGAAGTTCGGCCACCCGCACCGCCAGCTCGCCGTCGACCGGCTCCTGGCGGCCGGGTGCGACTGGGTCGGGCTGACCAACCAGGACAACTACTACGTGCCGGTCTACCTGGAGGCGATGGTCGCCGCCGCCCAGGCCAAGAAGGTGCCCCTGGTCTACTGCGACTGCGTCCACTCGCATAAGCTGTGGAAGCCGATGACGTGCCGCCCGGCCCGCGGCCAGCTCGACCTGGGCGGCTTCCTGGCGCACCGGTCGCTGGCCGAGAAGATCAAATTCGACCAGGTCGGGTTTGCAGCCGACGCCGACTACTTCGAGCGACTACACAAGGCGGCCAAGGCCCGGGTCGAGAAGGTGGCTTCGACGTTATTCGTCCACAACTGAAAGAACTAGCCATGGCCGGCTCGTACCACACTGTCGTCAACAGCCACCGGTCGGCGCACGTGCCGGCCGACCCGAACAACACGCTGGAGATCTCCGGCCACGGCGGGAGCCCCGGCAAGCCGCACCCCGAGTACCGCGTGTTCCGGTTCGGCGAGGAAGCCACGCCGGTCGCGGTCCTCCGCTTCCACACCGCCGACGCGGCCGGGCTGACGAACGAGGCTCTGCTGGCGGTCGTGTGCGACCGGCTGCGGGAGTTCCAGGCCGGCGAACAGCCGTGCGTCGAGAACGAGCACGCCGTGGCGCACGTCGTCGGCGCCCTGCACGCCCTCAAGAACAGGACCAACCACCGCCACGCCGCCGGGGCGGAGGGGGCGACGGTCGAGCAGGTGGCGTTCCGCGACGCGGCAAGGGCGGTGGAGGTCACGCCACGTCCGCGGATCAGCCTCGGCCGCGACGGGGAGACGTACCTCAACGTCTTCACCGTCAATGCCGCCGGCGGACCGAGGATGGTCGCGTTCGAGATCGCCAAGCTCCGATCCGGGCTACAGTGGGCCGTTCTGGCCGACGCCGTGGCTACGATCCCGGCGCCACCGCTGACGCCGGAGGAGGTGGCCACGCTCGCGTCGGTCGCCGACCACCAGGTCGGTCGGTTGTATCTCAAGACCCTGGGAGTGACGGTCATGCCGGAAGACGCCAAGAACGAATCGCCGCACCGGGTCCGCGTGGAGAACGCGCGCCTGTACGTCGGCACCGCGGCGATCGCCGTCGCCGACCTGGCCGCGTGGGCGACGTGGTCCGCCGTCGAGACCGCGTGCAAGCGGCTCGACCCGCCCCTCAGCCCGCTGGAGCTGGAGGTCATCTGCAAGGCCGCCGAGCACCTCGGGCCGGGCGCCCGCAACGGCCTGACCGAGCTCAAGTCCGCTCTGGCCTCCACCCGGGCGGCCAAGATCGGGTAGGATCTCAAAACCGGTTTTGAGCCCGCAGGAGGCGGGCGGACACCCGCGGGCGGGCGGCACGGACGCCGCCCCGCCCGCCGGTCGGAGACTCCCGTGGCGACGAAGACCAAGACGGCCAAGCCGGGCACCAACGGCACCGGGGCGGCCCACGCCGAGCCGGCCTATACCCACCCCCTCGCCCGGTGCACGCCGCGGGGCGACCGGGTCGTCGTCAAGCGGGACATCGCCGCCGAGAAGCGGATCGGCAGTATCCTCCTGCCCGAGACGTTCGACGACGGCAAGCGGCAGACCGGGACGGTGTGGGCGGTCGGCCCGGGCGCCCGCCACCCGCAGACCGGCGAGCTGATCCCCGTCGGCCTGAAGAAGGGCGACCGCGTCATCATCACCGGCTGGGCCGGGCTGGAGGTGAACGACGGGATCGCGGCGGCCGGCGGCAAGAACGACGAGTTCGTGCTCCTCAAGGACGAGGACGTGGTCGCCCTGCTCCCCGCCTGACCCTCACCCGCACGGGCAAGGAGGCCCGACCATGACCGCTAAGAAAAAGTCCCTCTCCGTCGGGATCAACTACGCGGGCACCCCCGCCGAGCTCCGCGGCTGTGTCAACGACGCGGACGACTGGGCCGGACTGCTCAAGGCCAACGGGTTCGACGCCGCCGTCATGGTCGAGCGGGAGGCCACCCGGTCGGCCATCCTGCTCGGGGTCAAGACCCTGGTCAACGGCCTCGGGGCCGGCGACGTCGGGGTCCTGACGTACTCCGGCCACGGCACCTGGGTGCCGGACACGGACGGCGACGAGCCGGACCGCAAGGACGAGGCCCTGTGCCCGATCGACATGGGCGACGACGGGGCGAACCTGATCCTCGACGACGAGCTCCGGGCGCTGTTCACCAACCTGAAGGCCGGGGCCGCCCTGGTCTTCGTGTCCGACTGCTGCCACTCCGGGACGGTGTACCGGATGCTGGCCCCGGGCGGGCGGACGGCGTACCGCCGGCCGCGGTTCATCCCGCCCTCCCACTTCGCCCACACCCCGGCCGCGGCGGTCGCGGTGGACCGGGCGTTCGGCCAGCCGCTCAAGACCAACGCCGCCCTCCCCGGGGTGGTCCACTTCAGCGGGTGCCGGGACGTCGAGGTGGCGTGCGACGCGGAGATCGACGGGCGGGCGTGCGGGGCGTTCAGCTACCACGCCACCCGGGCGTTCGGCCGGGCGGTCGGGGCCGGCGGGACGTACGGTCAGGTGTACGCCGACGTCAGGAAGGCGCTGCCGAGTTGGGACTTCCAGCAGACCCCGCAGTTCACCGCGCCGCGGCACCTGAAGGCGGCGAAGGTGCTCACGGCGGGCTAGTAGTCAGGTACGCGATTAGCGCCTGGAGCACCGCAACATCGTCGCGGACGTGCCCTAAAGCGATGTTGCAGTTCGGGCAAATGAGTCCGCGTATGCGTTTCGTTTTGTGACAGTGATCGACGTGGAAGCGCGATGTCGGCCTAGTGCAGACCGGGCATTTGCCTCTGCATTGCCGAACCATCGCGGTGTACTGCGATAGGGTTAGTCCGTGACGTTTCAGCGTCCTGCGTTTCCGCGCTTCTGGATTGTTCTGGGTGCGATCCCTGTAAACCTTGCGGGCTTTTCTAACCTTGGATTTGTTTCTGTCTTCCCATGCGCGACGATAAGCTCTCACGGATTCGCGGTGCGCTTTCTGATATTCGCGTACCGTCTCGTTTTGGCACGGTTTGCAGCGGGACTGTAGGCCGTCGCCACGTGTTGTATTCTTGTGGAATTCGCTGCGGCTCTTGAGCTGTTTGCACTTGGCGCACTGTTTCTTTATTTTCACGCCCACTAAGCTAAATACCCTCTCAAAAGGAGTCAAGATATTTGACCGGCTTATGCCTTTTCCCGCCCGCGAGGTTCCCATGCCGTTCACGTACGCCCACAAGGGAGAGCTCGTCGACCTGCCCACCGCGGACGAGTGCGTCGGCTGCCTTCGGCCCGTCGAGCTCGGCCGCGACTACTGCCCGGGCTGCGCGGCCTCGGTGACCGCGGCCGTGGCCCGGGGCGAGTGCCACTTCTGCAAGTCCCGCCTGTCGGACTACCTCCTGGCCGAGGGCGTCTGCGCCTGCGGCAAGCCCCTCAACAACGCCCCGCCCCTGGCGAACGTCGGCATCCCCGACCGTGTCCGTGACATGCTGGCCTAGCCGGCGACTGCTATCCCTTACGGGACTGGCGGTCGCCGGCCGAACGACCCCTGCTGACAACAGGGTGTTCGTTCGGCCGGCCTTTTCTTTACCACTCAGCCCGAGGACGTCATGAGCGAGATGGTCGACAACAACGCCGGCGGCGACAACCCGCCGGACCCGAACGACCCGAAGTACCGGGACGCGCCCAACAGGTTCTGCAAGGATATGAGGGCCTACGTCGGGGCCAAGCGGATGTTCTCGCCGCCGGCGGCCCCGGACGTGGCCTCGCTGATCGCGGCCGGCGGGTACGAGCTGGAGCCGACCGAGTTCACGCCCGCCGGCTCGGTGGTCATCTGCCAGCACGGGTTCGAGCTGAGGGACACCGCCGGCAACGTCGTCGGCCGGGCGCCGACGCTCGGCGAGCTGCCGGACCTCCCCGACCCGCCGAAGGTCGACCAGGGCACGACCGGCAACTCGTGGGGCGCGTCCGCCCAGCACGCCGCGGCCGTCGCCCACGCCGGCGACCAGGTCGTCGGCCGGCCGAACAAGAACGGCGACAGCATCGTCTCGATCGACGGCGTGCTCGTGTCGGACGTGGATGACAAGACCAAGGAGGCGGTGCTGCGGACCGGGTGGACCGGGTGGACCGTCACCAAGCACACGCACAACGCGGACGGGTCCGAAAGCGTCGAGCTACTCTCCGAGTGCCAGGACGTGCTGAGGGACGACGGCAAAGCGGACACTTTCGAGTTCACCTACCCGCCGGTCGAGGTGCCCCAGGAGATCCCGACCGACGCGGCAGAGCAGCTGACGCCGAAGAAGGACTGCGACGCGGCGTTCGCCAAGATGCTCGAAGGGCTGGCCGTCATGCCCGACCTCACCGCCCACGACCCGATGACCGACTTCACCCGCGACCTGATGAAGCGCCCGGGCGAGGTGCCCCAGGCCCTCGACAAGCTGCGGGAGGAGGCCGACGACCCGCAGCCGTACATCGCCGGCCCGGGTTGATCAAACATCGGGCAGATTGCGCAAGTTGGATTTCTGATTTTCCCTCTGGCCCCATTCACCCGTTCGGGTATAACGGTTGCCAAGACCATTATCTCGTCACCGACGGACGCGACGAGCCGCCGCCCGCTAACCCCGGGCGGCGTTGGACGGAGACACTAATGGCCGGCTCGCCCTCGCCCTGACGGCTTGCGCACGCCCGGTCACGCCTCTCCCGTCCACTCGGGCGCCCCGGCGCCACGCGTCCCTCCGTACCGGGAGGCCCGTGCGTGGCAGACCGTCCGTCCAACCGCGTGTCCGGCAAGGCCAGCCTCCCGATCGGCAGCATGGCGAAGTCCATGCTCGGGAAGATCTTCCCCAACCTCACCTCCGACCAGGTCACCGCCATCCGGGCGGGCCAGCCGGTGCCGCCGAGCCCGGACTGGGCGCCCAGCCTGTTCGTCGCCCCGGCCCCGCTCACCCTCGGGTCGGTCACCAGCGACCCCGTCACCGCCGCCTGGGGCGACACCGCCCTGGAGCTCGTCCGCCTCAACAAGGCCCTGGACGAGCGGCTGGTGCTGCTCCGCAAGACGGCCCGCGACGCCCGCATCCTCCGGGCCGTGGCCGCCGCCGCGCGGGGCGGCCCCAAGATCACCGCGATCCTGGTGTTCGACGACAAGCGGCGGATGCGCCTCGCCCGCAAGGCCGTCAACCAGTTCGTCGCCCAGAGCTACCCGCACAAGCAGCTCGTCGTCGTCAACGCCTCCGGCACCCCGGTCACCACCCACCCCCACCCCGAGGTCGAGGAGCACGACTGGCCGCTCGGGGCCGAGGACGCCCTCCCGACCGTCGGGGCCATGCGGAACGCGGCCCTCGACCGGGTGGAGGGCGAGCTCGTCTACCCGTTCTGGGACGACGACGACGTGTACGACCCGCACCTCCTGACGTACCTAGCCGCCCACGTCCGCCCGGGCACGCCGGGCGTCGTCTGCACCGCCCAGGTCCGCGTCCACTACAAGGACCTGACGGCGCACACGTTCGTCGACAGCGGCGGCATCCCCAACACCATGCTGCTGCGGTACGACGACGCGACCCGGTTCCTCGACGCGACCGGCGGCGAGGACGCCGACTACCTGGAGCGCCACCGCCCGCACCTCCGCGTCGTCGACACCGCCGCCTGGCCGCTCAACACCCTGCGGATGTGCGTGTACCACGGCGAGAACGTGGCCGCGGCGGGCGTGTTCATGGGCGGCCGCTACGGCCCGGAGCACGCCGGGAAGTGGTACTTGTCGCCGGACGAGGCGGACCACGTGCAGGCGGCCCTCGCGCAGTTCGGGCTCACGACGAAGCCCGTCCCGGTGCCGGACGGAGTCGGCGGCTAGTCACCCAACCCGACAGGCTCTCCGTGGTGCCCAGCGTCATGACCGCGGCGTGGACGTTCGTGCTGGCCGGCGAGGTGCGGAGCGGGGCGGGCGTCGTCGCCTCTTCCGTCACCAACCGGGGGAAGGCGGTGTGCCACGCCGGCCTGTTCCACCCGGACGCGGCCGTCCGGCGGGCGGTCCACGAGGCGTACTTCGGGGAGAGCCCCGACCCGGTGCGGCTGCCGACGTGGCTCGTCGAGCCGGGCGGGCCGGCCCCGGCCACGAACCCGTGGCAGTACATCACCCAGACCGTCCTGCGGCCGCAGCACGACGAGGAGGCCGTCGGGTTCTACCTGCCGTACGCGGCCCTGCGGCGGTACGACCTGTACGACCTGTTCGAGCAGCTCGCCGTCGAGGGCGGGTTCTCGGTCGTGCAGGTCGTCCGCAACCCGGTCGCCTGCTTCGTCAGCCGCAAGCAGGCCGAGCAGACGGGCGTGTGGTGCCGGCCGGCGGCCCAGCGGGCCGGCGGGCACCCGCCCACCCCGATCCGGGTCGACCCGGCCGAGCTGACGGCGTTCTGCCGGGACCACGGCGCGACCGTGACCAAACTGCGGGCCGTGTGCCGCGACCGGCTGGAGGTCAGCTACCGCGACGTCGCCCTCGACTACCAGGCCGCCATGCGCCGGGTGTTCGACCACATCGAGCTCCCGGACGCCCCCGTGCTCGCCCGCCCCGCGTACCGCCGGCTGCGCAACCGCCCGGTCCCCGACCGGGTGACCAACTGGGCGGAGCTGCGGGCGGTGGTGCCGTCCGACGTCCGCGCCCTGATGGACGCGGACGACCTGTTCTAACCCTCGCCCGTTCGCCCGGAGCCCACCATGCCGAAGACGCTCGCCTGCCTCGTGGTCACCTCCCCGACCGTGTTCTCGTGGCTCGGCCACATGCCGATCATGAACTGGTCGGTGGCCCAGCTCGCGGAGGTCCGCGGCCTCGACCGGATCGTCTGCGCGGCCCTCCCCGCCCTCGCCGACCGGGCCGCCCGCCTCCTCGCCGAGCAGGAGATCGAGGTCGTCGCCGTCCCCAAGGCCCTCGGGGCCGAGCCCGCCGACGCCGCCCTCGACAAGTGGCTGACCTCGGCCACCGGCCCGGGGGCGGACGCCGACGTGGTGGCCGTCGTGAAGCCGACCAGCCCGTTCCTGCCGGCCGGCAAGATCGAGGCGTGCCTGACCGCCGTCGTCCGCAACAAGTGCTCGGTGTGCTACCCGGCCCGGACGGCGAGCGCCCTCGTCGCGGCCCGCCGCACGACCGTCAAGGAGGCCGTCGAGAGCGTCCGGGTGTTCCGGGTGAACGTCCCGGCCGAGCGGGCGGCGGTCCACACCGTGACCGTCAGCCTGCTGGAGAGTCTCAACGTCGGCGTGCCCGACGAGTTCGTCATGGCCGACGCGCTCGTCACCGCCAACAAAGTGTAAGGGAGGGTGTCGTGGGCGACCTCGTGTCGTGCCTGTGCGTGTCCCGGCCGCGGCGGTACGGGCAGCTCCAGCGGGCGGTCCTGAACTTCCTCGCCCAGACCTACGAGCCGCGGGAGCTGGTGATCGCCGTGGGCGGGAACCGGGACTTCCCGGCCATGGTGCAGTCGTTCGTCGACGGCCTGCCGGCCGCTCGCAACGTCCGGGTCGTCGCCCGGCCGGTGACGCAGCAGCTCGACGGGCTCCAGTACGCGGCCGTGCTCGCCCGCGGCGAGATCCTTGCCGTCTGGGACGACGACGACCTCAGCCACCCGGCCCGCCTGGCCCAACAGGTCGAGATCCAGGGGAAGCACCCGACGGCGGTCACCGCCCTGACGACCGCCCTGTACCACTTCCGCTCGGACGGCGACCTGTTCGTCCTCGGGCCGGGCGACCCGAACCTGGCGGTCGGCCGGCGTCTCATCCCGGCGACCCTCATGGCGTACCGCGAGCACTTCCCGGTGCTGGAGCCGGCGGCCCGCGGGCGCACGACGGAGCGGCTGCTCGACCTGACCGTCCGGCACGGGAAGAAGGTGGCCGACGTCGACCTCAGCCCGTGGGCGTACCTGGTCGGGGTGACGCAGGACAACGTCCGCGGGTACGAGTTCCACCGCGGCCTCGTCCAGGCCGCCGCCCGGCCGGTCGAGTGGATCGAGGCGCACCGGGCGGCACTCACGGCGGCCCTGGGGGAGTACGCATGGGACGGTCCGGTGCAGGTGGAGGGCCGGGACGGCGGGGCGTTCGCGTACGAGCCGCCCAACCGGTGGCCGGCCGGGCTGCACCCAGTCCGGCTGGACGCGCCGCCGCCCCGCCTGCTGCCCAAACCGAAGGAGCCCAAGGCGTGACCGGCACCGTGTCCCTGACGCCGCGCGAGCTCGACGTGCTCCGCGGCATCGCGGCCTCCGAGTCGTACCCGGCCATCGCGGCCGGCCTCGGGGTGTCGCTCGAAAACGTGAAGTCGTACGCGGCCCGGCTGCGGCGTAAGCTGGGCGTGAAGAACAAAGTCGCGGTCGCCCTGTGGGCCGTGAAACACCTCGGCCGCGGAGAGTGACATGTGGACCGTAATTGCGAGCCCCGACGAGTGGGCGGCGTACACGGCCAAGATGGCCCTCGAACTCCGGCTGGCCCCGTCGACGGTCGAGTGGGGCAGCCCGCCGGCGGCGTACCCGTGCCTGGTGTCGAGCCACATGCCGCCGCGCCCGGCCGGGACGAACCCCCGGGTCTACTCGGCGTTCGTGCACCTCGCCGACGCCGAGGCCCTGTTCCGGGCGGCCGGGCGGCGGACGGTCGACCCCGACGCCCCGCCGCCCGGCCCGACCCAGGACCAGTTCAACCGGTGGACGGCGGCCCAGCTGCTCGCCGTCGTGAAGTTCCTGGTCGACACCGGCATCTGCAAGAAGGAGCAGTTCGAGGCCGCCATGGTCGAAAGCCTGGAGATCGTCGATGAGGCCCGAAACGGACGCGTACCGCCCGGACTGTCCTCGACACAGCTGGCGACGCTGGGCAGCTTTAACCGCCCCACGTAGCACGTACGACGAGCCAAAACCGGTTTTGAGATGCCCCATGCCGTGGCAGTCGCCGAACGAGTACCGGGCGTCGCTCGACCGGGCCGAGCCGCGCCTCGCCGGGGCCAGCATGCTGAGCGAGGCCGAGCGGCGGCAGGAGGCCGTGGCCGCGGCCCCGGCCGTCGCGTGCCCGAACTGCTCGGGGCTGGCGGACCACGTGTCGGACGCGACCGCGGGGGACCTGCCGCCGTACCCGATCGCCGGGCTGACGGCCCCGATGGTGTTCACCCTCCAGCCGTGCGGGTGCCGGGTCAGCGCGGAGTGGACGGCCGAGTTCACGGCCGAGGTCACGCGGCGGCTGGAGGGCCGCGAGCCGCGGGCCGTCGTGGTGCCGGAGGGCGTGCGCAAGGCCCAGCTCGCCCGGTATCAGAAGCACCTGACGGCCCTGTACACGGTGCAGCGTACCCACGCGCTGCGGCCGGAACAGCGGGCGGCGGTCGAGCGGTGGATCGTCGTGTGCGGCGACCAGATCCAGCGGCTGTGCCCCGGGCCGCACAACCAGGCCCCGCCGCCGCAGACGGGGGTGCCCGTCTTCCGGCACGCCGACAATTCGCTACGGCCGAGCCCGGCGTACGCCGGGCAGAAGCCCGACGGGCACGTGCCGCGGCCCGAGCCGGCACCCACCTGGACGGACATCGTCGACGCGTCGAGGGACCGGACGGACGCGATCCTGACCGGCGTCCAGGCCGGGTTGATCTCGCCTGCGGCGGCGACCGAGGCCCTCGGGCTGACGACCGAGCCGAAGCTCGGCCGGACCCGGAACGGCCAGCACAGCGTCCGCCTGGGCGACATCTACCGGGTGTTCGTGACCGAGAAGGAAGCCCAGGAGTACGCCACCCAGCTGCGGCTTGCCCCCGGGTTCACGGCCCGGATGACGCCCCCGCCGGCGGTGCCCGGCCCGGCCGCCGCCCCGCCGCCCCCGCCGCCCGAGGTGCTGCCGCCCAAGCACGCGAAACGGCGTCGGAGCCTGCGCCGGCTTGATGACGATTCCGAGAAATCCTGACTACCGTACTGGACTTTGCGGGCCGGGCGGCCGTAGATTGTGGGTGTAGCGCCCTCGCGGGGATTGGCGAGGTGTACCCCTGGACCGCCCGGCCGGACGCCGGGCGGTCCTTTTTGGTGGGCACGTCATGCCGCTACGTCGCAAGCGCAAGTCCAAGACCACGGCCCCCGCGGTCGTCCTCTTCACCCAGGCCCCGAACGAGTCGGGGACCAAGCAGCTCTGCGTGTACGCCCAGTGCACCTACGGCGGTGCCGTCTCCGGCCCGATCTGGGGGCACGCCGCCCAGTCCGTCAGGAAGTGCCTGGCCGGGCTGACCACCCGGTGCGACTGCGGCCGCCGGTTCCACAAGCACCGGTACACCGAGGGCGCCCGCGTCCACGTCGTCCCCAAGAAGAAGTGACCCGCCTTCCGGGCGGCCGCGGGCGTGGGGTACAATCGTCCCATGGCGTCGAGGGCCGGGCGGCTGCCGCTGGCGTCGGCCGGTAATGATGCTCCTGCCCCGCCACGGACGCGCGGGACGGGGTGCGAGAAAACGGTCCCGTGGCGAAAAGCCGGGGGCCGGGACGACAACGGGGCGGCACGCCTTACCGCCGCCCCCGTGCCCCGGAAACGGGGTCGGAGCCCGGGGCACTGTGGGGAAGCCCCGGGAGCCGCTCGGCCCTCGACGCTAGTGCAGGAGGGTCGCCGATGTTTGCTGGGCTGAGCCGGCTATTCGACGCGATCGCCCGAGTCCGCGGCTACGTGCCGCGGACCGAGATGACGGAAGCCGTGGCGGTGGTGAGTGGCGCCAAGGACAGTGCGATCGCCTCGCTGGCCAAGGTCGAGCAGCAGCTCCGTCATGCGAACCGGAACCTGACCCAGCAGGTCATGTTCCGCGACCACCTCCAGAAAGAGATCGAGTTTCTGCGCGAGCTGGAGCGGTCGCACGCGCGGCGGGACAACACGGTCTGGCGGGCCGTGGACCGGATCGACCTGATCGCCGAGAACCTGGTCAACCTGATGCAGTCGACCTGGCCGCACGCGATCGTCACGCTCGACGACGCTCTGGCGGACAAGTCGGAAAAGTCGGACGTGCCCGCCGACACGTCACCCGAGTAACCCCCAGCCTGATTTAACCTCTTGACCGCAGGAGGCTAGATGCCCGCCCCGGCACGGAAGCCGACCGACCCTGTCGACCACATCATGCTCATTGTCGGCCAGTTGCTCGAAGCTACTAAAGCGGCGAGCGACGGGATCAAGGGGCTGAGTGTTGAGGCGCAGACCAACGCCAAGGCGATCATAGCGGCGAGCAAGACGATCGAGATGCTGGAAGAGAAGGTCGCGGAGCTGGACAAGGTCGTGCGCGACAGCACCAACGCGGCCAACCTGGTCGGCACGTCGCAGGCGCAGGCCCTGGCCGTCGCCCGGATCGACGGCATCTTGGTCGACCTCAAACACGACCTCGATCAGCTGTCGCAGCAGGTGCGGGACATCGGGTCGCAGCGGGACAACGTCAGTGCCCAGGGCCAGATGCTCGTCCGCGTCGGGATCGGCGTGGCTTGGCTCGTCACCACCGGGATCGCCGTCTGGGCGGTCGTCGCGGGGAAATAGCATGTCTCTCGTCGCCGTGACGGACGGGCCGCCCGCGTGGGCGGCCCTGGTGTTCCAGGCCGGCCGGGCGCTGGTCAAGGCGGCCGAGGCCGAGCTCGCCTACAACCTGGCCGGGCGGCTCTACGTCTCGGCCAGCGGCTACCTGCTCCTGTCCGTGCCGAACGCCCTGGTGCGCGGCACGTTCTCGGCCATGGCCGAGCCGGGCATCGAACTGCCCCCGTCCGGGCCGGACGGGCAACTGAATGCGCACGTCACCGTGATGGCGCCCGACGAGCTGGCCCTGGTCGGCGGCGCGGACGCCGTGACCGAGCGGGGCAAGCAGTTCCGCTACACGCTGGGGCGGGTGTACGGCGTCGAGCCGGAGGGGTGGCCGGAAATGAGCCGCGTGTGGTTCATCCGCGTCCACTCGCCGGAGCTCCAGGCGCTGCGGCGCAGCTACGGCCTGTCCTCGCTCCCCGGGAACGGGGAGCGGGACTTTCACGTGTCGGTGGCGGTGAAGCGGCGGGGCGTGCTGGGGCGAAATGAGACCGCGAAGGGCGCCTAGTTCCGGGCCGGCGCCTTGTGGCCCTGGATGGCGTCGTACACCTCTTCCCGGTGCACGGGCACGTCCTTCGGGGCCGAGATGCCGAGGCGGACCTTGTCCCCCTTCACCTCGACGATGGTGACGACGATGTTGTCGGCGATGACGATGGACTCGTTCTTCTTGCGCGACAGGACCAGCATTGTGCGACTCCTTTCCAGCGGGACGGGTGTCGTCCGGTGACCGCGACGCCGAGGACGAGAATACCCCCTTTCGGGGGATTCGGCAAGGGAGGTCTTCCGGTGACCGAGTTCGACGCACTGCAAGCGCTCGGTGTGCCCGTGCTCGACGGCAAATCGCGGGCCGCGGCCGCTGTGGAAAAGTTGGGCAGTGCCCTGACGCGGCTCCGGGCGGCCTCGGGGAAAACCGACACCGCCCCGACCGCGGCACAGAAGGAGAGCGGCCGGTACAGGAAGGGGCGGTTCTACTGGAAGGGCCTGACCCTGGTGATCGAGACCCCGAAGGGGGCGGTCCGCAGCGGGGTGGGCAAAAACGGCACGGCGTGGTCCGTGAAGATGCGCGACCACTACGGGTACGTGGCGGGCACGGAGGGGCGGGACGGGGACGCGGTGGACGTGTTCCTGTGCGAGGACGCGCTCGACAGCGAGCTGGTGTTCGTCGTGAACCAGCGCACCGCGGCGGGCGGGTTCGACGAGCACAAGGTGGTGCTGGGCTGCACCAACCTCGACCAGACCCGGACGACCTACCTGCGGAACTACTCGCCGGGGTGGGCCGGCATGGGCGAGGTCACGCCCATCACGCTGCCGCACTTCAAGTGGTGGCTGGAGAACGTCGACACGAAGAAGGAGGTGAAGAACGGCTACTTCGCGGCGGCCGAGAACCGCAAGCCGATGAAGAAGGCGGCGGCCGACCCGATGAGCGGATACACGCCCTCCGACCCCGACGAGCAGGAGACGTTCGACCGGTCCGACGACGAGGCCGCCCTCGAACAGGCGATGGCAAAGACGGAGTACTTGAACCGGTACGAGTGTCCCAACTGCGGCGGGACCAACCTACTCAACGGCGACCCCAAGGGCGGCGTTCGGTTCCGCGGCAGCGGCCACTGCGCCGATTGCGACGAGGGCTGCTCGATCGTCGGCCTCAAATTGAAGCCGGTCGGGCGGGGGCCGGCCCTGGAGTGGTCCGAAGAGCGGAAGAAACGATTCCTCAAAGGCCGGGCGCTGGACCGACGGCTAGGACTGCTCAAAACCGGTTTTGACGCCCCGGTCATGCTGTTCGTGAAGCGGGCGGACGACGACAACCGATCATTTACGATCGCCATCGACCTCGACGGCACGCTCGCCAAAAAGGAGGAGCCGTTCGACCCGGACAGCATCGGCGATCCGATCGAATCGGCGGTCGCGTGGGTTCGTCTGTTCCACCAGGCCGGCGCCCGGATTATCATCTTCACGGTCCGGGGCACGACCAAGTTGGTGCGGGACTGGCTCGACAAGCACGACGTCCCGTTCGACTTCATCAACGAGAATCCCGACCAGCCGGAGGGCGGCTCGGGGAAGGTCCTGGCGGACGTCTATTGGGACGACCGGGCTTACAACGCCGCCGACCCGCACGAGCACGGGCCGGAGATCCTGCGGCGGGTCGTGGCCCACGGGGGAGAGCAGGGGAAGGAGACCGGCGACGGTGACCCGTCACCGGCGGTCGTGATCGCCCATCACACGGTCGTCACGATCACCGGCCCGTCGCTGTTGGCAGCACTGGAGGGCCAGGAGGATGTCGACGAGTAACGGGGTGCTGGCGACCCACCGCCCGGCCCGCGTCCCGGGCCGGGCCATCGAGACCAACCCGCTGATCGCCCTGGCCGCCGGGGTGGTGACGGCGGACCAGGTCGCCGAGATGGACGACGAGATCGAGGCGACGGAGAAGTACCTGCGGAACCTGAAGGCCATCCGGGCGGCCGCCAACGCGGACGCGGCGGAGGCGGTCGCGGCCGAGCCGGTCGCGGCCCTACCCCCGCCGCCGGCACCCAAGGTCGTCGTGACGGAGGTCAAGCCGGCGGCACCGGCCGCCAAGCCAGCCGCCCCGGCGGCGGGCAAGATCACCGACCCGGCGGCGGTCGCCGCCGAGATCAAGTCGGTGCTCGCCGAGCACCCGGACTGGGTGACGAGCCGGCTGGTCGACCTGCTGCTCGAACGCGGGGTGGCCCGGACGAAGAGCACGCTGACCCAGGCGATCTACATCTCGCGGAGCGCTGCCCGCAAGGCGGCCGCCGAGGCCGCGCTGACAACGCCCGCGCCGACCGAGCCGGCGGCGCTCCCGCACCCGGACAGCCCGCTGCTGGCGGCGGCGATACTGACCCGCCGCAAGGACGTCGCCGAGTACGTGTTCAAGCAGGGGCTGGCGGCCGTCTCGCAGATCATGCAGGGCTGCAAGCTGTCGGCGACCGAGGTCGCGGAGGTGCTGAACCACGAGTGGTTCGAGCAGCACCAGTCGAAGAAGCCGGGCGACCCGCAGGACGGGAAGTGGCGGCTGACCCGGGCCGGGCGGGACAACGGGCTTGCGTGGGACGACTAGGGCATGATCGCCGAGCACACCGTCGAAACGCCGCCCTGGATCAAGACCCTCGTCGAAGACCTGGTGCCGTGCGTCACCCCGTACAGCTTCATCGGCCCGCTCGGGTACTGTTACGCCGAGCCGGCCGACCCGGACGGGCCGTGGGAGATCAACGTGTACCCCACGCCCAACGAGATCCGCGGGTGCGGGCCGCACGACGTCGCCATGTTCACGTCCGGGTTCGAGCTCGACGTGGGGAAGGTCCTGGGCTTCATGCACGAGGTCGGCGAGCTGGTTTGGCGGAGCCCCGCCAAATACAATGGAACCTTAGACGGACCCGAGGTCTGCCTGGTCGGCCGCTACACCACCAGGCGGGTGCGGGTCCGGTTCTTTAGCGTGCCGCCGCCGGACGAGCCGCCGGCGTACGCTATCGACCCGGCCACGAGCCGGGCTACGGAACTGCCGGCCTAGGAGACGGCCGGCACGTCAGGTTGGTGAGCGGGCGGGGACGGAGTCCGGCCCGCGGAGTCAGGGGTACACCTTTCAATCCTCGGAGGTCGCCATGACCAATGGCACGACCGTCGGCACGCGCACGAACGGGTTCACGCGGCGGGTCCTGGAGCTGTCGGCCGACGCGGTCGCGGCGGAGTGGACCTGCAAGAAGCGCGACGGGTCGGTGGTCCCGTTCGACTGCGGCAAGGTCCGCAAGGCCCTCTTCAAGTGCTTCCACGGGGTCAACCCGGACGTCACCTCGACCGAGGACGGCGTGCGGGGGACCGAGCTCCTCGTGGAGGAGATCACCAAGGCCGTCGTCAACACGATCGAGGCCAAGCACCTGACCTGCCCGGAGGTCGAGCAGGTGCAGCAGTTCGTCATCCAGCAGCTGTGGGCCAAGGGCCTGTTCGACGCCGCCGAGCACTACCAGAACTACCGGGAGGAGCACCGCAAGAAGCGGGCGACCAGGCCGATCCCGGCGGACGTGCAGGCCCGGTTCACGGAGATGAAGGAGCACTTCCCGTCGGACCTCCAGATCTACCAGCTGATGGCGAAGTTCGCCCGGTGGAACGACGAGCTCAAGCGGCGCGAGACGTGGAAGGAGGTGGTGTACGAGCGCGTCTGCCCGTGGCTGTTCAAGCAGGACGGGATCACGCCCGACAACCTGCCCCAGCACGAGCGGGACGAGCTGGCCGCGGCGATGTACAACCTGGAGGCGTCGCCGGCGATGCGGGTGGTCCAGATGGCCGGCCCCGCGCTCGACCGGTGCCACGTGGGGGCGTACAACTGCGCCTACGCCCCGACCGACGACGTCTTCTCGTTCCCCGAGCTCCTCTACATCCTGATGCAGGGGACCGGGCAGGGGTTCTCGACCGAGAGCGAGTACGTCTCGGAGCTGCCGCGGATCAAGCGGCAGCGGGGCAAGGCCCCCGAGGTCGTCAAGGTCGAGGACGACACCGAAGGGTGGTGCGACTCGTACCGCCGCGGCCTCGAACTCCTGTGGGACGGGTACGACTTCGTGCCCGACGTCAGCGGGGTGCGGAAGAAGAACAGCCGGCTCAAGACAAAGGGCGGGCGGGCCAGCGGGCCGGAGCCGCTGTGCGAGTTGTTCGACTTCTCGCGGGGGCTGATCAAGAGCCTCCAGGGGCGGTACATGGAGCCGCACCACGCCCACCGGCTCAACTGCTTCACCGGCCGCATCGTCCAGGTCGGCGGCGTCCGCCGGGCCGCCCTCATCGGCCTGTCGGACATCCTCGACCAGGCCATCCGCGACATCAAGTCGGGGACGTGGTGGGCGAGCGACAAGTTCTGGCGGGACGGCCGCTACCTGTCCATGTCGAACAACTCGGCGGTGTACGAGTGCGACGGCCCGCCGCCGGTCGAGGTGTTCATGGAGGAGTGGCTCGCCCTGGTGAAGTCCAAGGCCGGGGAGCGGGGCATCTTCAACCGCCAGGCGGTCCTCAAGCACTCCCCGAAGCGGCGCAAGTGGGGCCGCCACAAGCCGGGGTGCAACCCGTGCGCGGAGATCAACCTCCGCCCGCGCCAGTTCTGCAACCTGACCATCGTGATCGCCCGGGCCTGGGACACGGTGGAGTCGCTGTGCCGGAAGGTGCGGCTCGCCGCCATCTTCGGCAAGATCCAGTCGCTGTGCACCAAGTTCAAGTACATCCGCGGGGAGTGGAAGAAGAACTGCGAGGAGGAGCGGCTCCTCGGCGTGGACATCAGCGGCCACGCCGACTGCCCGCTCCTGCGGTTCGGCGCCCCGGGCCGGGCCGAGCTGCTCCGCAAGCTGAACAAGATCGTCGACGAGGTCGACGTCGAGTACAGCCGGCGGTTCGGCGTCAACCGGTCGGCGGCCAACACGACCGTCAAGCCGGGCGGCGACAGCGCCATCTTCTTCGACTGCGCCTCCGGCGTCAGCCCGCGGTACGCCCGCCGGCAGGTGCGGTGGGTGCGGGAGCCGAAGGAGACGCCGGTCGCCCGGTTCCTGGTCGACCAGGGGGTGCCGCACGCCGAGGCCCCGGAGGCCCCCGGCGAGATGCTCGTGTTCGGGTTCCCGAAGGCGGCCCCGGAGGGGTCGACGCTGCGGGACGACATGACCGCCCTGGAGCAGTTCCGCAACTGGCTGGAGTGGAAGGAGAACTGGGCGGAGCACTCGGTGTCGGCGACGATCTACGTCGAGGACCACGAGTGGCCGGAGCTCGGCGCCGAGGTGTACAAGAACTTCGAGCACATCACCGGCCTCGCCTTCCTGCCCAAGGACAACGGGACGTACAAGTACGCCCCCAACGAGGAGCTGACCGACGAGCAGTACGCTAAGATGGAGGCGGAGTTCCCGGACCTGAACTGGGCCAAGCTGCCGGAGTACGAGGACGACGACCAGACGGTGACGGCCCAGACGTTCGCGTGCGTCGGGGACAAGTGCTGAGTGTCGGGGTGCCGGGAGAGGCGCGCAGAAACCCTCCCGGCGCGTCTCGCTAGGGCGGGTCGCGTCGGCCGCGTTTAGCGGCCCGACCCTAAGTGTTCACTTATTAGGATAAAACTTTATCCTATGGCGCACCACGACGGACCGGGGCGCTGCCGACGGGGGAAACCATGGACTGGGCCGACATCCCCGACGTCATCGACACTTGGACGGAGAAGCTCGCGCACCCGGCCTACGACCTGCGGACCGCCGCGGCCGGCGTCATCACGACGTCGCACGTCGGCTACTACATCGACCCGCTGACGGACCGCGTCGGGATCTTCGCCCCCACGGCGACGGCCCCCGACGCGGCCCGGTGCAAGGCGGCCGCGCTCCGGGCGACCGGGCGCGAGCCGCTTTTTCTTAGCTATCAGGACCTCGACACCCCGGCCGGCACCTGGGTCAAGGTCGGCCACTCGCCGGCCCTGCGGCGGGCCGGCGAGCTCCTCAACTTCTTCCCCGGCCAGCTCCCCGGCGGCCTCCCCAACGCCCCGAGCCCGCTCGCGGCGATGCTCACCTCCGGGCTGCTCGGCGCCGGCCTCGGCTACGGGGCCGGGCGGCTCATCGGCGGCGTCCTGCCGGCCGGGTACGGCGACCGGCTCGGCCGGACCGGGGCGGTACTCGGCGGCGCTCTCGGGGCGGCCCCGGGGGCGCTGTGGGCGGCGACCAACAAGCTGACCGGCCGCGGGCTCAACGACCCGGGGCTGTTGGACGCCCCGGCCGGGGCCGAGCCGGTCAACTACCCGGAGGCCGCCCAGGGGACCAACGGCCCCGGCCCGGAGCCGCTCCCCGGCACCCCCCACGCGCTGGAGGAGGCGGCCGACACCCTGCACCAGCTGCCGTTCCACAAGATCAAGCTGGGGAGCCTGTACACGGCCGCCGCCGAGAAGGTGGCGGCGACGTTCGGCCGGGCCGACCGCCGCCCGGCCACCGACGCCGACGTGAACATCGACCACCTGGGGCGGACGCTGTGGGACACCGGGGCGAGCCCGGCCCTGGCGGCGACGACCATGGGCGGGCTGTACGCCGCCCAGCAGCTCCCCGACCCCCGCAGCCGCCCGGGGTGGGTGACCGGCAACCAGCTCGGCCAGCTCGCCGCCAACGCGGCCGGCGACTACGCCACCGGCTACCTCGTCGGGAAGGCCATCAACCTCGCCGTCGGGACGCCGTACTCGGCCCCGGCCTTCGGCACCGCCGCCGCGGCCCTCGGGGTCTTAGGCGCTGTGGTGCCGCGTCTGTTCGGCGGGTAGAATCCCGGTGTCCGTCCCGCTGTCCGTGAGGAGCCTCGCATGTACCCGATGCCGGAGCTGTACACCCAGAACCAGGCCGCGTTCGAGGCCATCCACCGCCACTACGCCACGGTCCGCGACCGCGGGGTGGCGGACTGGACGGCCGTCGTCACCAAGTTCATCAGCTCGGCGGCCAACCTCGTCGGCAAGCTGCCGGCCGACCCGGCGGCCCGCAAGGAGGCGGTGGTGGCGGCGACGGTGAAGTTCGTCGGCGACGTGGTCATGCCGGTCGTCGCGGCCTCGGTCTCGGACAAGCCGGTCCTGTTCGGGCTGGCGGCCGCGGCCGTGTCGAGCGCCCTGCCGGCCGTGGCGGGGAGCGTGTACGACGGGGTGGCGGCGATCTTCGCCCGGGTGACCTCCCGGTCCGTGGACCCGGAGCACGTCCTCGCCGACGACGGCTGCCCCCACTGCTTCTGAGTCAAAACCGGTTTTGAGGCGGGAGTCCTCCGATGGCCAGCACCCTGTTCGCCGGCGCCCACGTCCTCAACGCGGACGACGTCGTCCGGTTCGGGCACCTGCGGATGTGGGCCGAGCGCGGCCTGATCCACACGGAGGACTCCCGCGACAACTCGTACAAGGTCCAGTCCGTCCGGGCGACCCTGCACCGCATGCGGGCCATCCAGGACATGATCAAGAACTCGTCGGAGGCGAGCCGCGACAAGCACTCCTACGACCAGTTCGACGGCGCCGCGATCAAGTACCACCAGGACATGATCGACGCCATGGTGCTCGTCGTGGAGAAGGCCAAGGCCCAGGGCATGCCGTCCGACCCGTCGGCCCGGCGCGACCTGGCGCGGCGGGCGCCCAAGACGGTCGTCGTGCCCGGGTACGGGGGCGGGCTGTGATCACCTCCGAGCTGCTGCCGGCCGTGGCCGTGGGCGGCCCTCCCCGCCGGATCTTCGAGGTCGGCCCGGTGTTCTCGAAACAGGTCGAGACGCCGTTCGAGAAGTTGTGTCGCTTACGCGAGGGCACGGATGCTCACGCCGCAGGAAGCGTTCAAGGTCGGGTTCCTCGCCCGGTGCGCCCGGGACGGCCTGACCCCGCCGCAGATGCTCGCCCGGGTCAAGCTGGCGGGTGACCTGCTGGAGAAGCACGCCTTCCTGGGCGGGCTCATGGGCAGCGCGGCCGGGGCCGCCGGCGGCGTGGCCAACCGCGTCGCCGGCCTCGGCATCCCGCTCGCCCTGGCGGCCCCGCCGATCGTCGGCGGGCTCGGCGGGTACGCCCTGGCCCGCATGACGGACGTCGACGACACGGACGTCGACGCCATCAAGAACCAGGAGCTCGTCGACGAGTACCGCCGCCAGGCCGAGGCCCTCCGCCGGCGGCGGGCCGTCCGCGACAGCAAACCCGAGCACCGGCCGGCCGCCCGCCCGCTGCTCTAGGCTCGCCAGGAAGGCATAACCCGTCATGCCCCCGACCAGCCTGGTCCGCTACGCCAGCCGCGGCACGTCCCACAACGGCCAGCGGCTGTACTGGGACCGGGTCGGCGCCGGGGCGGACAACCTGCCGTTCCGCGGCCCGTTCGCCCCGACCTACCGGGACGAGGAGTTCGAGGAACGGACGGTCCGCGTCGCGGACTACCGCAACGCGTTTTTCGACGTGGCCGTGCCGGCGCAGAACGCGGACTTCCTCGCCGTCATGGAGCGCTGCTGCAACGGGTGGTTCCGCCTCATCCACCTCGAACGGTTCTGGGTGGACGAGCGGGGCAACCGGACCACCAAGCACTACGTCGAGTGGGCCGAGTACTACCTTGAGGACGGGTCACGGACGGCCTACCTCACCCCCGGCGTGATGGAGCTCGCCAATGGCCAACACGGCCCGTTTGGTCCTGCTGGAGCGGGTTAAGCAGGCGGCCGCCAAGCGGGCGTTCGCCGACCCGACGGCGGACGCCTTCGCCGGCGCCCTCCAGGACATGGCCGCGACGCAGCTGCGGAGCGACGCGCTCAAGGACGTGGGCAACGTCGGCCTCACCGCCCTGGGGGTGGGGGCCGCCGGCCGCGGGCTGATCGGCCTCATCCAGCACCTCAAGTCGACCCGCCCGCGGAAGACGCGCAGCGGCCCGGCGGCCCTGCCCCTGCCCATGCCGGTGCAGCCGGAGAAGGTCGGCGCGGTCCTGCCGGCGGCCCTCAAGGTGCTCCTCCAGCGGGCCGGCGGGGCGGTCCGGCAGGGCGGGCGGGACCTCCGCCTGGGCCTCGGCGCCGGGCCGG
>CAZVEM010000027.1:0-30391 GCA_964626165.1 uncultured Nannocystaceae bacterium | reverse complement strand
GGCAGCACCGCGCCGTTCATCGTCATCGACACGCTCATCTGGTCGAGCGGAATGCCGGCAAAGAGCACGCGCATATCGAGGATTGAGTCGATCGCCACACCCGCCATGCCGACATCGCCGACGACTCGCGGATGATCCGAGTCGTAGCCGCGATGGGTCGCCAGGTCGAACGCGATCGAAAGTCCCTTCTGCCCCGCCGCCAGGTTTCGGCGATAGAAGGCGTTGCTCTCTTCCGCGGTCGAAAAGCCGGCGTACTGGCGCACGGTCCATGGACGCTGGGCGTACATCGAGGCGTAGGGGCCGCGCAGATATCCATGGCCACCCGGAAAGGCATCGACGGCATCGAGGTCGGCAGTGCCCGCGAGATCCTCCGGTCCATAGTAATGCTTGAGCTCGATGCCCTCGGGCGTGGCGATATCCGCGACCACGTCCCTCGCATGCTTGACGGCGCTCCCGGACCTTGGACCGACAATTGTCGGCGACTGCATCGCTCCTGCTTGCGGCCACGCGTGCGACGTGATCGCGTCCAGGCGAAGTTGCGAGGTGGACTGGCCGTGCGGGTGTGTCTGACTCATCACGCGTTTCCCTCTTTGCCAGCGGTGCCCGTCGCGGTCGCGCGCAGGTGTTGCTCGGCGGCCAGAATCGCGGGTTCACAGATGTCCCATACGCTCACGTCCGCCAGCGCGGAAGCGTCGGCGGTCAGGCAAAGGGCCCAGGCATTGCGCTCTGGATCTGGTCGAAGTGTGACCGTGGACTGCGAGGGCACGCCCGCCTCGGATGCGGCCGATGACGCCGCACTCAGCTCCGCCTCGATACGGATCGGTTCCAAGACTTGGAGTCCAACACCGCAGGCCTGGCAGAACTGCTTGATCCGAGCGGCGGCGCGGGGCTTGTCCCCTCCCACCAGTCGCTCGACAAAGTTGAGCTGCGGGCCCGCACCCGCACGCCCACAGGCCTCCGCGCGCGCTCGGAGCTGCTCGATCCGCTCGCCAAGCCGGAGTCCAACATCGCGGTCGCCGTCCAGATCAGCGGAGGCTGCGACCCCGGGCGCCGCCGCGTCGGGGAATGCGAACTCCCGACTTGCAGGAAAGTGCGTGAGACCGAGGATGGGTCGCTCGAGTCGCTCGACGCGTGCAATGTCACTGGCGCAGCGTGCCTGGAGTTCTTGCAGCAAGCTCCCTTCGGCGAGCGCTTGAATCAGTCCGCCGCGTGCCTGGATCAGCTGCAGTCGCGCCCAGGCTGCCTGCGCGAGCGAGAGGGTCAGCGATTCAACGTAGCCCGAGCCACCGCCGGGATCGGCTACGTGACCGAGCCCAGATTCGTACATCGCGATCACCTGAGCATTGATGCCCAGCCGCATGCCCGTCATCCCCCTCATCGGGGTCGGCGCGTTGGCCCCGTCGGCCACTTCCACGCTGATCATGTCCGCGCCGCCAAAGATCGCCGCAAGCAGCTCCGTGCTCGCACGCAACTGGTTCACCCACAGATCTCTGCGGGAACGTTCGCGCCGAGATCCGGTCGCGTGAATTGGCGGTGGCTGCAGGTCGAGCGGCAAGCCGATCGCCTTGGTCAGTTCCGCCCAGCAGCGGCGAAACGCACGCAGCTTGCTGAGCTCAAGAAACACATCGCCTCCGGTAGGTACCTCGATGCGCAGCGCGGCGATGCAGTCCTGGGCAGAGAGGCCAACATGCTCAGCCGCTCGGAGGTGCTCGACGACCCCCGCAAGCAGCACCGCGATCTGATCCACTGCGTCAGCGCCGACCTCACTCCACGCGACGGCGCTGAGGCAAACTCCAAGCGTGTCGACGCCCGGATGGTCATCGGCGCCAGGGCTCGGTGCGCGTGCAAGCTTGGCAGCCAGTTGCTGTAGGCGTTGCCTTGCGATCTGCGGAGCGAACTCGACCTCGCCCTGCCCCGCCTTCGCAGCGAGATTCGTCCCACCAAGCGCATCCTCAAGCGCGCGCCGGAACGGGTCGACGAGCAGCGACACGCCTTCGTGAGTGGCAGGGCCGGCCTCCTCTTCCGAGGCGAAGTCGCGGACGCTGACGACCACGCGACTCAGGCCGAGGGTACGCGGCGGGGGCAGTACGGATTGAGATCGGGACTGGGATTGGGGTTGGTTCCGCAGGTGCTCGGGGAGATCACGAGCGAGTCTGCCGACGAGTTGCTCAAGCTCGGCCGGCCCGACGGAGGTATTCACATCGAGCCAGAGGTGCGCGGCCCCAAGGCCAAATGCCTCGCGTGCCTTGGCGATCAACACCGAATCATCTGCGCCGGCGTCGATGCGCTCGCGATGCACGATGCTCCAGCCGACGTGACTTCCTCGCACATAGGGCCAGGACGCCAGGCTCGGCTGCTGCAGCGCGTCCACGGCCGGAGCATCGCGACCATAGAGCACCTGAGCGACGATCGGCATCTCGTTGCCATCCGCCGACGAGCTCCCCTCGGCTCCGAGGAACTCGCGGCCCGGAACGTCGAGGCGAACGGCCAGGTCCTCGGGTTTGCGTCCGCCGGTTTCCTTGGCGAGCATCGCTACCCACTCGCGTCGTGCCTGCGCGGGATCGAGTTCATGACCCGACTTGGGTCCAGGCGAATCGGCTTGCATCAGTGCGAGCATACATCGTCGCCAGAGTGGTACTGGCCGACTGCTTGGTGCAGTTGGCCCGCCGTCACCGGCCCGACGCTCGCGGTTGCTGCGGCGGCGCAAGCGGAAAGCTAGAATCCGGGTCTATGGCTACAAATCGAGCTATTTCCGCTCCTGCACCCGCGGCCGCGATGCGCCCGCACGGCGTCGCCGCGCCGAGGGCCTCGGGTCGCATGCTCCGCACTGCGACGATGTGCCTGTGCGCGACGACCGTCGCGGGCTCAATTTCAGGATGCGATCTGCTCGACGCACTCCGTGTGCGGTTCACGATGCACGCGGAGCGCTTCGATCTGAGCTCCGGCGAGTTTAGCGAGCTGCCCGCACCTGAGATCAAGCGCAACCTCTTTGACGTGGTTGCGACCGACGATGGACTCTTGGTCATCGGCGGTCTCGACAAGGACGGCGATTGGGTCAGCGACGTTGAGCACTTTGACGCCGCCACCCAGACCTGGAGTCGACGCGCACCTTTTCCCGAGCCCGGACTGGCGTGGTCGCTTTGGGTTGGCGACCGACTCTGCGTGCTTGGTGGCTACGATGCGCTCGAAGCTGCCGTGCGTGAGAGTGTGTGGTGCTACGACCCGACCCAGGATTTTTGGGACCGCGGCGCCGATCTGCCCCGCGACTACAGCTCATTTTATCCCGTGGTCTTGGGCGGCCGAATCTACATCATGGGCGGCACCGAGGTTGGCAACGGCCAGATCGCGAGCGCGCTGGACGAGGTGTGGAGCTACGACCCGCTCGCGGAGAGCTGGACGCAGCACGCAAACATGCCCGCGCGCCGAGGGCTCGCAGCCGTCCACGCGCTGGGCGACCAGATCTTCGTCGTAGGTGGTTGGGACAAGACCGACCTGAGCGCCGACGAAGACCAGCCCGAGGCGGGCGCGATGTTGGCCTACACGCCGGCGAGCGACACTTGGTCGCAGATGCCCCAGATGCCGCACGCGCGCCTGCTCTACGGCAGCGACGTCGTCAATGGCGAGATCGTCGTGTTCTTCGGCGTCACCGATGGACCGCTCGTCGAGATCTTCAATCCTGACACGCAGACGTGGCGAGCCGGGACCGACCCCGAAGTGCCGCTCGATGCAGGCGTCTATAGCTACGTCGAGGCAGACGGTCAGATGTATCTGCTCGTGCTCCTCGACGGAATCGCGAATGCGGCGAGCGTCAGCAGCGGGAAGCTGTGGCGCTACGATCCCAGTACCGATGCGTGGAGCATCGCGGGCACCCGAGATCCTTCGGCTCAAGATGCGCTCTTCCTTGGCGCTGTCTGGGGAGATTCGATCCTCTGGGTCGGCGCGAACACCAAGTTCTCGCTCGAGTTCGAAGACGACACCCAACGCTCGGCACCGCAACAAAGTGCGCCACGCAGCCCGGCATCTCGGACGATACGACTGGCCCGCCCCACGCGACCGCTCGCACCGTGATGCGGGGACTCAATCGCAGGGTCCCGTGAACCGGGCCGATGCGCCAGGTGATTGCGCGGCCAGGCGCCGCGACGGTTTCTTCGACAGACCGCGCGTCTCCTGGGCCGATGTTTTGCAAGAAACGTCGGATCCAGGGGACTAGCTGTTTTGCGCTTCGAAGATCCGCGCGGCCACACCTTGCGCGGAGAGATAGGGCAGCGGCCAGCTCGCACCGCGGTAGCCCTGCTCGGCCGCAGCGTGGAGCGTGAAGTAGGGGTCGTAGAGGTGCCCTCGCGCGATCGCGCAGAGATCCGCGCGGCCCGACGCGATGATCGTGTTGACCTGATCCCAGTCGGTAATGTTGCCGACAGCGATGGTCTTGATCCCGCCCTCATTCCGTATCCGATCGGAGAAGGGCGTCTGAAACATACGACCGTAGATCGGTTCGGCGAGCGGTGAGGTCTGTCCCGCGGACACGTCGATGATGTCGACGCCGTGCGCCGCCAGCATCTTGGCCAACTCGACCGATTCCTCGTTCGAGAGGCCACCCGGCGCCCAGTCCGTGGCGGAGACACGCACGGAGAGTGGCATCCCCGCGGGCATCACCGCGCGGACCGCATCGACGATCTCAAGCGGGTATCGCATGCGGCCTTGAAGGTCGCCGCCATATTCGTCGTCCCGGGTGTTGGAGAGCGGCGAGATAAACCCGCTCAGCAGATAGCCGTGGGCGAAGTGCAGCTCGACCATGTCAAAGCCAATGTCGACCGCGCGACGCACACTGGCGACGAACTCGTCGCGCACGACGTCCATGTCATGTCGCGTCATCTCGCGCGGCGTGCTGTGCTGCTGATCCCAAGGAATTGGCGAGCACGCCATCGTCTCCCAACCGCCGGTCTCAAGCGGCTGGTTGTCGCCCTCCCAGGAGAGCTTGGTCGAGGCCTTGCGACCCGCGTGCCCGAGCTGCACGCAGAGCTTGGCACCGCTGTTTTGGTGGACGAACTCCACAATTGGCCGCCACGCAGCGGCTTGCTGCTCATTCCACAGGCCCGCACATCCCGGGCTGATCCGGCCTTCCGCGGAGACATCGGTCATCTCCGTGATGACGAGACCCGCACCGCCGATCGCTCGGCTTCCAAGGTGAACCATGTGCCAGTCGTTGACGATGCCGTCCACAGCCCGATACATGCACATCGGCGAGACGACGACGCGATTGTTGAGTTCCAGATCGCGGAGGCGGAACGGAACGAACATCGGCGGTGGCGCGCTCTCACTTGGACTGCGCGGCTTCCATCCTTGCGATGTCGCGTACCAACGGTCGAGTTGCTCCACGTAGGCAGGATCGCGGAGCTTAAGATTCCCGTGCGTGACTCGCTTGCTTCGCGACAGCAGCGACACCGCAAACTGCTCAGGCGCGAAGTCGTGATATCGGCCAATGTCCTCGAACCAGTGGCGACTGACGTCCGCGGCGCGCTGGAGCTTGGCCACGTCCAACCAACGACGCTCCCAGTACGCATCAAGCGAGCGCGCGACGTCGTCGCCGTTCTCGCGCAGCGCCGCCTCAAGTTCGATTGCATCCTCCATCGCGAGCTTGGTGCCCGATCCGATCGAGAAGTGCGCCGTATGAGCGGCGTCGCCGAGCAGGACCGTTTTGCTGTGATGCCATCGCTTGCACCGAATCGTCGAGAACGAGATCCAGCTTGAGCGATTGCCCATCAACTTGGCCCCCGCGAGCTCCTCGGCAAATAGCTCCTGGCAGTACGCGATGCTCTCGGCCTCGCTGGCTTTGTCGAGTCCGGCGGCGCGCCAGGCTTCTTCGCTGGTCTCGACGATGAAGGTGCTCGTACCCTCATCGAACTGGTAGGCGTGAACCTGAAACAGGCCGTGCTGATTCTCGCGGACGTAGAAGGTGAAGGTGTCAAAGCTCTTGTCGCTACCGAGCCAAATGAACTTGGAGCGACCGAGGGTTATGTCCGGCGCGTAGACTTCCCGTTGCGATTCTCGGACTCGCGAGTGGATCCCATCCGCAGCGATGATCAGGTCGCAACCCTTGAGCCGCGGATCGTCCTCGACGTTGCCCTCGAACTGGAGGTCAACGTCGAAGTGCATCGCCACGCCCAACTCGCTCGCTCGTGCTTGCAGGATCTGCAGCAACTTGGCGCGACGAATGCCGCAAAAGCTGTGGCCACCCGAACGGACCATGCGTCCGCGGAAGTGCACGTCGATCGCGGTCCAGCGCGCGAAGGTCTCTTGAATCGCGTCATGGGATGGCTTGTCGGCGACGCGAAAGTTCTCCATCGTCTCATCGGAAAAGACCACGCCCCAGCCCCATGTCTGATCGGCGGGATTCTTCTCGTAGACGGTGACCTTGGCGCTCGGTCGCGACTTTTTAAAAAGGATTGCGAAGTAGAGTCCTGCGGGTCCGCCACCGATGATGCCGACGTTCATGCTGTGTCCGGCGCAAAGCGCTGGCGGATACTAGCGCGGGCTTCCAATGCGTAGAAGGTTGCGACAGAGCGCGCGGTCGGCAGCCAGTCGCGCCTGCGCTTGTCTACGCGCGATCCAGCGCTCAATTGTCGAGCCGACAGCCTGTCGTCCAGCTGCGCGTGTGAGTCGGCACGCGAGCGCGCCAAGATCCACGCTCGTGAGCAAGATCAAGTTCAGAACAGGTTCAGAACAAGTGCAGCGCGAGTGCACATCAAGCGCAGCGCAAGCGCACCCATGTCGAGAGGCAGCGCCGTGCAAGCGCTGACGATCGCGTCCCGACTACGCGGGCGCGCCGCCGGTGCTCTCAGGAGTCTCGTGCGAGCCGCCCGCCTCTGGAAAGCAGCGGTGCAAGAGGTTGCGAACGACTTCGAGCTCCCGCGTGCCGACCTCCCCATCCGCGGCCGCGATCTGCAACGCCTCGTGGACGAAGAGTCGCTTGAGATGCGAGGGCAGCGTCTGCTCTTCGAGTTCGGGCGGCTCGAAGATCCACATCTCAAACTCCTCGGCCGTCAACGAGCCCGCGCCGATGCGCTCGAAGAGATTGACGATCACATCAAGCTCGACGGAATGCAGAACGCCGTCCGCCCAGGCGACTCGGCACCACATCGCAATCAGCGTGCGCCGCTGAGCGGGCGTCAGCGAGTCATTGGCGGTCGATTCAGACACGCCGGGAGTCTATCAGGACGTGCGGCGGGGCGTCACCCGAGCGCAGCATCGATGCCGCAGGACGCTGTCCGAACGCCGCCGGTCCCGGCTCGAGTTGCCTCCTCGTGCCGGCGTCATCCAGCCGGTACGCCTCCGCAGTTCTTAGGGTGCCGCGGGCATCTGATCAGCCGGCGCCGGATTGGCCGGCGCCGCACCGGACGGGACTGGCTCGGCAGGCGCTTGCGCGGCGGCATTCGCCCCGCCCAGCGAGTCCAGTGCGGTCGACCATGCATCGAGCCACGGCGTAACCGTATCGCGCGGCCCGATGAGCTTGAGATAGAGCGCGTCTCCCGAGCCTTCAACGACGGCGACCAACATCCGCGCGCCGAGGATGTCGACGTCTCCACTTCGCTTCGACATCTCCGGGGCGAGGTAGTCTCCCTGCAGATCGAGCGTCGACACGGTCAACGTGCCCGCGCTGCGCTGCTTGACCTCGGGCACGGGCGCCGCCGGATCGCTGTGGATCTGCATCTTCCAGCGCTCAACGTTGTCCGCGACGCTGCCGCCCCCGCCCGCGAAGCGAAACACGGTCAGCGACGCGGGGCCCGCAGGACCGGGCACGCCCCACTGGGCCAGGCGCATCGGCGAAGAAGGCGTCTGCTTCACCCACTCCTTGGGCACGCTGACCGAGAGCTCCGCGAGCATCTCGCTCACGATCTCGCCGCTGATCACGACCTCACGCGTGAGCGCCGGATCAGGCGCAGGCGTGGGATTGGCCGCAGGGCCGGCGTCCACCGCCGGATGTCCGTCGGGAAGTGGTCCGTCGGGAAGTGGTCCGGCGGGAAGTGGTCCGGCGAGCGCGTCGCCGTGCGGTGCCCCGCTCGTCGGCTTGCCGGACGACTCAGGCTTGCCCGGCGAGCTTCCCGTGGAGGCAGGCTCGCAGGCAGCGCTAAGCGCCAAGACCAACGCCAACGCCGCGCCCATCCACACGGGCGGCGCCAACCCTGCGGTTCGCATCCCGTGCTGCTCGGCAGATTCGACGCGTCGCGGTGAGAGGAGAGCGCGCTTGGGCGCACCTGCGGTGTTGTGGTTCGGACCGCGTTGCATCGCGGCGGAGGATAGCAGACGGGTGCAATGTGATTCGTCGCTTTTCCTTCGTGACGGCACGACCTAACCTCGCAACCCTCGTGGCCGAAGAACCAGAGCCGTCGCCGACCTTCAACGACAGAAGAGACGACAGCAGGGACGACAAAGATCGCAGACGCGATCAGATCGCAGCGCTCATCGGTCCGTTGCGCACGATCACGCAGAGCAAGCATCGCGTGTCGTCGCTCACACTCGAGCGCGATGGCGCGTGGGTCTTCTTCGAACGCTCCGTTGATCCGCACACGTTCGTCGCGCGCGCCCCCTCGAGCCGCCACTTGCCCTCGGCGGAGAGTCTCGACACGACGCAGGCCGGACGACTGCGCGCCATGGGATGGACCAAATCGCCGCACACGCGATGCTTCGAACGAAGCTTTCGCTGCGATGAGGTCGGCATGCGCTCCGCGGCAGGAGAGGCGCTCACGATCTTGCAGGACGTCTACCGACGCTCGACCGGACCGGGACTGATCGTCGACGTGTTCCATGACGACCACGAGCCGCCGACCAACGACGCGATCGTGCAGCATATGCGTGCGCTGGCCTCCGGCTGGGACGAGCAACGGCGGCGCACCTTCTATCAAGACCTCGTCAACGCGACACTCATTGTCCCCGTCCTCGACCCGGGTGCGACACATGCAGGAGTCTCGCCGGCCGGCGGTACCGTGAGTCAGAGCGCGACTGAGAGCCCGCGGGATCCAGCGCCGAGTTCGCAACCCGCGAGTGAGTCATCGCCGCACGAAAGCTGGCGCCGTGATGACGACGAGGGACGCTCGGTGCTCGCGTTCACGGACTGGTCGACATTTCGACGCTTCGATCCGCGTGGGCAACTCTACGAGACATGGCAGGGCGCAGAGCTCATCGAAGCCATGCCCGCATGTCCAACCGCGCAGCTCAAGATCAATGTCGCGGGCGAGGTCGGCGGTTCGCTGCTGATCCCCGAGCTCGACATGCTTCGAGCCGCAGTACGACAGTGGCGCGCGCGCTGAGGGAACGCTACCGTACCGACTCATCGGCGGCCCCGCATGAAGCACCTGCGACCCAACCTCCACGCCCCCTCCCTCATCGCACTCTCCGTCCTCTGCTCGGCCTTGCTTGCGGGCTGTGGCGAGCCGCCGGCCCCCGCGCCGAGCAAGAGTGGTGGCGATAAACCTGCAGAGAGCGGCACGCCGCCCGCGGCCGAGACCGGGGGCAGTGAGCCGGTCGCAAAGACAACTGCGGAAGAGCCGACCACCGCGGTCCCAGCGAATGACACCGCGCCCGCGCCCGACGTCGTCGCCGACGCAGGCACCGGTGGTCCGACGCCCGCCGAGGCGACCGGTGGACCCGCGCCGGAGGGTACTCCGGTCGATCCGCCTCCCGTCGATCCCAAAGATGGTGGAAGCACGAAGACTGCGACCAAGAAGCCGGCAGGAGACAAGACCGCGGAGGACGGTGGCGACGCCTCCGCGAGCGCATCCGACGGTGCGGCCCCCTATGGCAAGCAGTGCAAGGGCTGCCACGGAGCGGACGGCAAAGGCGACACCAAGTTCGGCAAGGAGAACGAGATTCCCTCCTTGCACGCGACCAAGCTGACGAAGGCGAAGATCGTCGCAATCCTCAAGGCGGGTGTTCCCGACTCCAAGATGAAGTCGTATGAGGGCAAGCTGACCGACACGGAAATGGCCGCGGTCGCTGCGTACGTCAAGACGCTCTGATCGCGGTGACTGGGTATTCTGCCCCGGGGTTCTCTAGCTGGGTGTCGAAAAACCCCGCGCGGCCATGCACGCCACGGGGGTTCTTCGACAACCTGCTAGTCCCCGGGGCTTCCTTGCGTTCAGCGTCAGGCCAGAGTTCAGGCCAGAGTTCAGGCCCGCGTTCAGGCCCGAGCTCAGGCCGAAAGTCAGGCCCGAGGTCGGGCCCTCGTGTGCAGTGAGCGTTGGACCTGTGATCGGCCGCCGAAACGCGGCGAGTTCGCGTTCGGCGCGCAGATTCGCGCCGCCGGAGGCGAGCCGCACCTGCGGCGCGGAGAATCTCGTCGAAGTCCCGCGCTGCCCTTTCGACCGCGCGTCGAGAGGCGCATGATCGGGGCTCTCGCACGCGGGGCTCCCCATGAGATCCGCGAGTGCGGTGCACGGCACGCGGATGGCATCGCCGACCGACACAGACGAACTCGATGAGGAGCTTGTCGCGCTTCTCCGCGGTTCGGGTGCCTCAGAGACCAGTGGCCCGGAGCTGCTCGCGTGGGCGCGCGCCCGCGCGGAGTCGATCCTTGCACGGGATGGTGCTGAGCTTGAGGGGAGCCTCGGCGCACTTGAAAGCCCAGCCCGAATCCAAGAACCGATCCAAGAACAAGACCAAGACCCAAACCAAGACCAATACAGCGACCAAGACAGCGACCAAGACAGCGACCAAGACGGCAACCAAGACAGCGACCAAGACAGCGACCAAGACAGCGAAGAAATCCTTGAGCTCGACGAGTTCGACGAATTCGAAGAGCTGGATGAGACCAGCGAAGATGAAGCTCCGCACGAGCCTCACGCGGCGCAAGAGGCCGCGGCCCATGAGGGTGTCCCTGGCGCGCCCGAACCGAGCACGAGCCCCGATGAGACGCGCGCCTATGCCGTGCACAACCTGCCCGTCGAGCTGGTGCCCACCATCGGCCCGACCGTGCTGCGCCAGCACGAGGAGCCAGAGCCGCTGCACCGAGGCCCGGGCCCCTATCGATCTGCCCCACCCTCCGCCACGGCAGAACCGGGCGCTCCAGAGGGCCCCGTTCCTGCCGACGCGACCGGGCCGCTTGCAGTGCTCATCTTGCGTGACGACGCGCCACGCCTCTCACGCATCCCGCAGAGCATCGAGGGTGAAACCATCGGGCTCGGGCGCCGTTCTGCGCGGGACTTCGATGGCGGTTCGTACCTGTGGCGCTGCCGAAAGTGGCAGGACTTTTCAACGCTGTATGAGCGCGAGTTGACCAGTGGCGCGCTCTTTGCCCGCAGCAACGACACGCCCGATCTGCACGCACACATCGAGATATTTTTGGAGTTGCCCGACCAGGTGCCGCGTCTTCGCATGACCGGCACCGTCATCCAGGTCAACCCAATCGAGGAAGCACTTCGAGATGGTGGGCGTGCGGGCTTTGCCGTGCAGCTCCTCGGCCTCACGCCGCACCGACGCGCCCTTCTCGCTGACATCGCGAAGACTGCGGAGGCAGTCGCGAGCCTCGGTCGCGAAGTGGATACCGCGCGAGACGAGCTCGCAGAGATCGCGACCGCGAGCGAGTCCGAGGTCACCGGTACCGTCAACATCGCGGAGATCCAAGTCGAGGAAGAGCTGCGCACCGAACTGCGAAGACTCACCAAGCTCTCTCCCATGGACCGCCTCGAGCTCGAAGGCCCCGAGCGCGACGTCAATCCGGCACACGCCGCCAACGCATTTACCCGGCTTGCCTCGTACTGGCATCCCGACATGTCCGAACGCTTTCAGGGCTCCGAGGCACGGCGATTGGCGATGCAGGTGTTTCTGATGCTCGAAGAGGCCTACCAGCACCTCACCTCCGCCAGATCGAGCACGAGTATCCCCCGCGTGGAAGACGAGCCGGTCGCCGTCTATCGCCCGCCATCTGGCCCGCGAGAAGCTGCCCCGCCCGCGCTGCCTCCACGGCCGCCTCCGCCACCCTCGACGACAACGCAGGGCGGTCGCCGCTCCCCACCTCCTCCACCAGGTCAGCGCGGCACGAAGCGTTCGTCCTTTGAGCAAGCCGACGTCGAGACGCGCACCGACTGGGAGAAGGATGGCAAGCCAAACGCCAATGCCGGGCGAGCGCAGCCATCGGGCGAGCCAAGCTCTTCGGGCCGACGGGACGACAGCGCCGGCGAACCGCGACGAGATGCGGCGCGCAGTAGTGTTTCACGGCCGCAACGACCGGCCGCTCCCGACGCACGCTCGGCGAGGCTCGCGGCCACGCTCCGCCCTCCAAGCTCGGTGAGCGCCGGGTCAAATCACGCGACCGTCGCACGCCTCGCCGAGCAACGTGCAGCCTCGCGCGACCGAGCCGCTGCCCGCGATGCGGCCACCAAGACCGAGCCCGACGAGTTGGGTCGCGCGGTTGAGCTGATGTCGCTGCGTCGCTACGACGACGCCATTGCGCTGCTTCTACGGGTGCCGGCACCGCAGAACACGGCGAAGAAGTACAAGATCCTGTTGCTGCTCGCGCAGGGAAGAAGTGCGGCGGCGAAGCGACACGTCGAAGAAGCGCTTGCCATTTATCAGCAGCTACTTTCGCTCGATCCCGATCATCCCGTCGCCAAGCGCGACTGGTTGATGCTCCAGGCCCTTGACAACTCACCCAACCGGTAAGGACAGGCGCTTTTCGTCACAGCCCGCTCGACTCAGGCTCACAGGGACGCTGGTCGGGATAGTCGCATGCACCAGGATCGCTGCTGCTGGTGCACTGGGCTCGCAACGCCAGCACGCCGTCGACGGCCTGACTGAGCGACTCCTGCGAGCACAGCACACGATCGGTCCTTGGACAGCCGATCGCCGTGTATGCCGAGACGTAGATCTCTGCGGGTCCTGTCAGCGGCACGTCGATCAGTGGTTGTTGCTTGTCCGCCAGCGCATCCTCAAGGTCTTCGACCGCAACCACGTCGTCCACGCTTGTACAGACGAACGCGAGTCGACACACGCCGACATTGTCCGAACCGACGACCTCGATCGACACACTCTTGAGTGAGGACATCGAGAGGTCCACGCAACTCGAGTCATCGAGCAGGTCAATGTCGATGCGGAGAATCTCTTGCCCGAGACTACACGCGCTCGAAACCACCGCCGCAGCAAGCAACGCCTGCAGTCGTCGTCCGGCCGACCATGCGCAAGCCCGCCGATACAGCTCCAGCGCGCGACGATCATTTGGCTGCGCTGCGTTGTTCATTCGACCACCACCTGCAACACGGTGTCTGGAGTGCGATCGAGACCGAGGCCAAGCCCCAGTCCGAGAATCAGGCCCACGCCCGCGGTGACACCCACGCTCAGCCCCACCCATTTGCCGATCTCACGACGACGTCGTCGCTTGCGGTCGAGGTCGCCAGGAGCAACGTCGGCGGCAAGTGGGTCGTCGCCGCGCGGTCGCAGGACAACGATCTGTCCCTCGGAGGTCACCCAACGCAGCGCGTCTTGTGCCGCCGCAAGCGTGGTCGTCCCCTTGCCGACGGGACCTCGGCCATCCTCCCGAATGATGCGGGCCGTCGGCTCGCCGCTTTGCGAGATCCACAGCACAATGGGCGCACCGCGGTCGAGCTCGGCAATGCGCTCAAGGACCGTGGGCGCCAGCGCTTCGGCACGGCCCTCGCTCCACCTGCGTGCGTACGCAGGGTCCATGCCGACTTGAGGATCGAGCGACAAGCTCAATGGCTCGTCGGCGAGCTGTTCGATCGTCGCTGACAAGGTCGCATAGCCGACTGCTTCCACCACGACGATGTGCCGACCGGGGCGGAGCAGCAAGCGGCCGCTCACCGGTCGGCAGTCGACCCAGACTTGCGCGTCGGCGACCGCGGCCGCGTTGTCGGAGCGCGTGACGACGACGCGGACCTGTCGAGCGAGTCTTCGTGCTCGATTGTCTCTGGCACGGAGAAACTCTGCGAGCACATCGGGGCCGTAGAGCTCTTTGGAGGGCTGAAGCTTCTCGTCAATGCTCAGCGCTGCCTCGTAGTAGCGCTGAGCCAGCTCGCCGTCGCCTTGCCCCGCACGAAAGCTGTGTGCAAGGCCGCGCTGAAACTCCAGCTCAAACGCGAGATCGCATTGCTGTCCCGCAGCAGTCGCGCGCAACGCCGTGCTCTCGATCGCATCAAGCTCCTCGAGCATGCTCGGGTAGTCCTGGCGCAGGAAGGACGCACGGATTCGTTCGAGCGCGTCTTCGATCGCCCTGCGGCTTCCCTCTTCAGCGTCGCTTGCGGCGGCGGCGGCGCGAAGCATGCGCGCCTCGAGCCCGGTCACACGGAGGGGCACCAGGCCGCGCTCCTCGACGGCATCGGCCACCGACTCAAGATCCATGCCCGGTCCACCCGGCAAGAGCAGGACCTCGGCACCCTCGCCGCGGCGGGGCGGGCTCGCTTGGGCATACGCCCCGTGCAAATACGCAAAGCCAAGGGCTACGAGAAACGCCCACCGCAGGCGCGTACTTCGCGGCCGCTGCGACAGGAAAGGGGGCGCATCCCGCCGGGCTCTGCTCGCCCCCACGGCCTTTGGACCCCGCATCGGTGAGGCACGCTACCATGCCGGCGATGGCCTCGCACACCATGCTGGGACGCTACCGTCTCGGAGAGCGCCTGGGCCGGGGCGGCCTGGGCGAGGTGTTCGCGGCCGAGACCGACGGGCCGGATGGATTCCGCAAGCGGGTCGTCATCAAACGGATCCGCTCGGCGCTGATCGAAAACGCGGAGGTCCTTCGACGATTCGTGGACGAGGCCAAGCTCGTGGCGGGTCTGAGCCACGGGAACATCGTGCAAGTCCTCGACTTCGCGGAGGACGGTGGGGAGCGCTTTATCGTGATGGAGTACGTCGACGGCTGCTCCGTCGATGCGCTCCTGACCTCGCCCTCTGCGCCCAAGGAGGGTATCGGCCTTGCCGAGCTTCTCTACGTCGTCGAGTCCGTGTGTGCAGCCCTGCACTACGCGCACGTCGCCCACCAACGACCTGGCGCGCTGCCCCTCGTGCACCGCGACGTGACCCCGGCCAACGTGCTGCTCTCCAAGGCCGGGGTGGTCAAGCTCGCCGACTTTGGCATCGCCGCATCCGCAGGCGTACGTGATGCGAGCGGGACTCCAACTTTTGCAGCGCCTGAGCAGCTCGCGGGTGAGCCCGTCGACGTCCGAGCGGATGTGTACAGCGTCGGGCAGCTCATGAAGTTCATGCTCAAGCACGTCCCCGCGTCCGAGCTTGCGGCGCTCGACGACGCCCACGTGCTTGCGGACATCGCTCGCAAGGCAAGCTCGAAAGCGATCGACGAGCGCTACGCGGACGTCGAGCTGCTGCGCCAAGACCTTGAGCGCTGGCGAGCCGGTCATTCGATCCCACACGCGCCCGGACGGCTCGCGAGTTGGGTGAGCCAAGTTGCCGCGACGCGCCAGCTCGCTCGGATGCAGCTCGCGAGTGAGATTGCCGCGAGCCGCTGGACCGTTGCGCCACGCACCGCGGCGCTTCACGACGGCGCCGTCGCGGCCCCGGTCGCGGAGGTTCCATCGCGTCGCACAGGGATGCTTGCGGGCATGGGTGTCGTGCTGCTCGCGGGATTTGTCGTCATCGCGATGTTTGATCCGTTTGCGCTCGACTCGGCGGACGCGACCAAGAGCGGTGATGGACAGCTCATCTCGGGACGTCGTGGTGTGCCTGCGCCAGAGCCAGGCGGGGAGCTTGAGCGGAGCACGACAAATCCACCCAGTGACTCGGTCGGCGAAGCGAACACGAAGGCGCCCGGCGAGCGGCCCTCCGCGCAGGGCGGCAGCTCGGCCCAGAGCGATGGTGCTCCGCTCGACACGGGCCCGGTCGCGGAGAACTCGTCCGGATCTGCAGAGGATGGAGCGTCGCTTGTCGGCTCAAAGCCGCACGCCAAGGATCATGACAAGGATCAGGGCAAGGATCTCGACAAGTCACCCGAGAAAAAGTCCTCGGGCAAGACCCTCAAGTCTCAGGACGCGGTCGCGACTCTGCGGGTCAACCTGCTCCCCTACGCACTGGTGGAGCTCGATGGCACTTCGATCGGCAAGACCCCCCTCAAGCGATCGATCCCCGCGGGCGAGCACACCCTCTCGCTGTTGAATCCGGAGACCGGAAAAGAGCGCACGGTGACGTTTTCGATAGAGAGCGGCGCGACCCATGAAGTCATCTCCTGGTAGCGCTATGGTGCGGCTCCCGGTCCGCGCCGGACGCAGCCCCCATGGGATCCTCCGCTCCACAACACACTCGCGTCCTTCAGTCGGGCGCGCAGGTGCGGGTCTCCAAGACACCGCTGACCATCCGGGTTGAGCGCGGTCCGGATCGGCGCAAGAGCGCGGACTTGGTCCACGAACGCATCACGATCGGCAGCCACGAAAGCTGCGACTTTCCGCTGTCGGACCCGACGATCTCACGGCAGCACTGCGAGATCGTGGCGACCTCGACGCCCAACGCGCCGTGGTTGATCCGTGACCTTGGTTCGCGCAACGGCACCTACGTGGAAGAACTCCGCGTCGTTGAAGCCGGCTTCTCCGGCCGGGTCCGCATTCGCCTCGGCGAGACCCTCCTTGAGATCGCCCCCGCCCCCCACATGGTCGACATCGAGGTCGCTCAGACGACCTCTTGGGGGGAGCTGCTCGGCCGCAGCCCGCAGATGCGCCAGGTCTTCGCCGCGCTTGACAAGGCCGCAGCCTCTGACGCGACCGTGCTCCTCGGCGGAGAGTCGGGCACCGGCAAGGAACTCGCGGCTCGGTCGCTGCACCAGATGAGTCGGCGCGCCAACGGACCCTTCGTGGTGGTGGACTGCGCCGCGCTTCCCGAGACGCTGATCGAGAGCGAGCTCTATGGCCACGAACGCGGCGCCTTTACGGGCGCCGATCGTCAGCGCACCGGCGCATTCGTGGCTGCGGAGGGCGGAACGATCTTTCTCGACGAGATCGGCGAGCTGAGCCTCGCCATGCAGGCGCGCCTGCTTGGCGCGCTTGAGCGTCGCGTCGTGCAGCCCCTTGGCAGCCACAAGACGCGCTCGATCGATGTCCGCCTGATTGCGGCCACCAACCGTGATCTGCGACGAGAGGTCAACACCGGCAACTTCCGCGCCGACCTCTTTTTCCGCCTCGCTGTCGTCAACATCCACCTGCCCGCGCTTCGTGAACGGCCCGAAGACATCGATCTTTATGTCGAGGCCTTTCTCGACGAGTGGGCGCAGGCCGGCACGCACATCTCGCTCCCGAGCAACCTGACCCAGCAGCTCCGGGCACGCACGTGGCGGGGCAATGTTCGCGAGCTCCGCAACGTCTTGGCGAGCGCGTTGGTGCTCGGCGAAGTTCCCAGCGACTCGGACCTCGATGAGGGTCTCGCGCGATTTGAGAAGGGCACGAGTCCAGCCGAAATCGGCGAGCTGGGTCCGAGCTCACGCGGCGAACAGAGTCAGCCCCATGACGCTGGCGTGCCAGCGGCAATCGCGAGCGAGCCGGGCAGCGCCGCGCTCGGACCCGATGAGCTCGCCCTGACGATTGCCCGCACGATCGACGCCGACATCCCCTACAAGATCCTGCGCAACGACATCCTGACCCGCTTCGAGCAGGTCTACCTGCGCGCCCTGATCGAGGCCCATCAAGGCAATGTCACGCGCGCTGCAAAGGCCGCGGAGATCGACCGGGTCTACCTGCTGCGGCTCCTCGATCGCTACGAGATGCGGCCGAGCAAAGCCAAGTAGCACTCCAGGGTTCCACCCACCGAGCCGGACATTCGCGTGAGGCTTCGCCAACAGCGCCGTTTCTGCCCCAGGACTCGCCATACGCGAATGTTGGGGTAACGTACCCGCCGTGACTGGCGTTGACTCGGCGCACATGGACAGCCTCGGCCTGATCGGTAAGACCATCGCGGAGAAATACGTGGTGGAGCGAGTCGTCGGCCAGGGTGGCTTTGGGATCGTCTATCGCGCCACGCACATGATCTGGCAGCAGCCCGTCGCGCTGAAGTTCTTCACCGCGCTGAGCGTGACCTCAGAAGACATGCGCGCACACCTGATGGATCAGTTTGTCCAAGAGGGCAAGCTGATGGCGGACCTGTCGCGGAGCACGTCGGCGGTCGTGCAGGCGCGTGACATCGGCCTCTATCAGACCGAATCCAAGCAGTGGCTGCCCTACACCGTCCTTGAGTGGCTCGACGGCTCCAACCTGGAGGAGATGCTCGCGGTCGAAAAGGCCGAGACCGGCATCGGACGCAAGCGGAGCCTGGAGGAGACCTGGGGCATTCTCAGCGAGGCGGCAAAGGCGATCACGCTCGCACACATGCGCGGTGTCGCGCATCGCGATATCAAGCCTGCCAACATCTTCGTCTGTGCCGCGGCCCTTGAGCCCGGCGTCTCGCTCAAGCTGCTCGACTTCGGCATTGCCAAGGTGATGCAGGGCACCTTGGTGCAAGCCCAGAAACTTACAGGAGTAGGACCGCAGTCCTTCACGCCGGGCTATGCGGCGCCCGAGCAGTTCGATCGCCGCTACGGCGCCACCGGTCCCTGGACGGACGTCTACTCCTTCGCGCTGGTCATCCTTGAGCTTGCGTCGGGCATCGTGATCCATGACGGGCGCGATCTCATTCAGATCGCAGTGGCGACGCAAGACGTGTCGCAGCGGCCCACGCCTCGCAAGTTGGGCATTCAGTGCACCGACCGCGTTGAAGCGATCTTCAACAAGGCGCTCGCACTCGACGTCAAGGATCGCTACGCCGAGCTCGGCGAGTTCTGGAATGAGCTGAGTGCAGCGCTCGGCAAGCCCGTCGCCCGATCGACGACCACCACGGGAGACCCTCTCGCGGCACCCGGCAGCGGGGCTTCGGCGCCGCGGGTTGGCCAAGGCTCAACGGACCCGACCGTGTTTGTGTCTGCCGATGGAACGCTGCCGTCGGTCGCCGGCGTCAGCCAGAGCGGCCAGAACGAGGGTGGTGGTCGAGGAATGGTCTACCCCGGCATCGCCGCGGCCGTATTGGTCCTGGGCGGGCTTGGGCTCGCGTTCTCGCAGGGCTGGATCGGCGGATCAGGTGCGGCCGGCACTGACGCAGCAGGTGATAAGGGCAACGCGGAGGTTGCGGCCAAGACCTCGGGTGGCAGCGAGGGTGCCAATGCGACAACAGGTCCGGCTGCGCCGCCTGAGCCGGTTGCGCCTTGTCCCGATGACATGGTCGAGATCCCCGGTGGTCCCTTCTTCATGGGCAGCGACAATGCCGAGCTCGCCGTGTTGGCCACTGCCCGACCCGCGCACAAGGTAGAGGTCGTGACCTTCTGCATGGACAAGACCGAAGTCCGTGCCAAGGACTACCTCGCGTGCTCCAACACCGGAAAGTGCAAGCGACCGCCAACCGAGGCGACCTGGCCACAGGGCAGCTCGGACGAAAAGAAGTGGAAGCTCGAGACTGCCGCGGGCACAGAGCTATGCACGGGCGGCAAGCCAGAGCTTGGTGAGCACCCGATCAACTGCCTGCCGTGGCAGATGGCCGTCGACTACTGCGCCGAGCAAGGCAAGCGCCTCCCAACAGAAATGGAATGGGAGCTCGCAGCGCGTGGTCACGACGGTCGCATCTTCCCTTGGGGCGACACGCCGCCCAGCGCCGAGCATCTCAACGCGTGTGGTGCCGAGTGCACCGCATGGCGCAAGGCCCACGGGCTTGCAGAAACGCCGCAGCTCTACGACGTGGATGATGGCTTTGCGGGCACCGCACCGGTCGGGAGCTTCACCGCCGGAGCGACGCAGCAAGGACTGCTCGATATGACGGGCAACGTCTTTGAATGGACGGCGGACACCTATGCGCCGTATCCAGGGGCACCACCCGAGGTGTGGGCCAAGCAACCTGAAGGTGATCGCCGCGTCATTCGTGGTGGTGCCTTCAACAGCTTCCTCCCCCAGTTCGCCGATCCGGCCCTGCGATTCCCACAGGACGTGAGCGCACAGAGCCACGGCATCGGCTTTCGATGCGCTCGTGAAGTTGCCAAGCCCTGATCGCGCGTGCGAACGGCCGCAACCAGGCACGCGCAAGCCTGGCGCGCCGTCGGAGACCGGAGCGCTCCCCGCACCGCGCATCCTTGACGCGTACGAGCCACGTGGCCACGGTGCCGCGAAGCGGCGCAAAACGGCTCTTGGTGCATGATTTGCTCCACTTTGGCTTGCGCTTGCGCGCGACTGGACCATACCCCTGCGACCGACGCGGCCCGCTGTGGTAACCATCCGCCTGGACCGACGTAGTGGGCGCCAGCAGCCGAGACAATCTCGACATCCCCGTCCGCGGCACTTCCATCCACCCGACTGAAAGCAAGAGGTACCACCATGATCGACACCAAGACCATCTTCACCACACTCGCTGTCCTTTGCGCCGGCGCAACCCTGACCGCCTGCGACAAGGGCAAGGACGCAACCGAAGTCCCCGGCTCGAGCGGCGGCGCCAAGGGTGACGGCTCCTGCGGAGCCAAGGGTGACGGCTCCTGCGGCAAGAAGGGCGACGGCTCCTGTGGCGCAAAGGGCGACGGCTCCTGCGGCAAGAAGGGCGACGGCTCCTGCGGTGCAAAGGGCGACGGCTCCTGCGGCAAGAAGGGTGACGGCTCCTGCGGCGCGAAGGGTGACGGCTCCTGCGGCGCGAAGACCGACGGCGAGGCACCCGCCCCGACCGCTCCGGCACCGACCGCAGCGGCTCCGACCGCTGAGGCGCCCGTCGCCGACACCGTCGCGCCCAAGGCCGCACCCGCCAAGAGCAGCAGCAAGGTTGCGAGCAAGAAGGCCAAGGGCGGCGAAGCTGCCTGTGGCGAAGGCACCTGCGCCTAAGCTCGCAGCATCTGTACGGCATTCGTTGCGCGGTCTCTGCCGCGCGCTGTGATGCCACTCGCTTGAGCCAGATGCTTCAACACCCGCGTGGACCCGAAAGGTCCACGCGGGTTTTTTGCGCCTCCAAGAAGCTGATTGCGGCGTTGTGATCAACGTTCCGAGACCTTCCGTGCGGGCATCGAGGTTACGTCGACCCGTCTTCAAGGAGTGCATTGCGCCGCGGACATCAACATGCTGAGACGTTCGCTGCAGTCATCGAGGTAACTTCGACTCGATCACAGCGTATGCGGTCACATGTCGCACGACGCCATCGACCCGCACACGAGCGCGCTCTTTCGACACTGGACGCGAAGCGCAACGAGCCTCACGGCCAGTCTGCCAAGCTTGTTGAGTCATCGTTCCCGGAGTCATCGTTCCCGGAGTCATCGTTCCCGGAGTGATCGTTCCCGAACACCTCGTTCGCGTAGAGTGGGCGCGGCCTCGGCGACCGCCTGGGTCGTTGCTGCCCTGCTCACCCAAGGCTGTGATGCGTCCGAGCCATCGGACAAGTTGCCCGCAAGTCTTCGCGTCCGTGTGAGCCTCGAGAACGTCGCCTCACCCTTCGTCACCGAATCTGGCGCCAGCGTCGACCTGATGATCGCCCCGGCCATGTTCGCGGTGGTCGAGGATGGCGCAGAGCCTGTCGCGATCGGATCGACCGCGAGCGCTGGACTTGAGCAACTCGCGGAAGATGGCGATCCCACGATGCTCGCCGCCGAACTCAACGGTGCGGCCGGTGTGCTTGACGTTGAGGTCGTCAACACCGCCGTCGACGACTACGAGGTCGGCGCCATTGTTCCCGGCGCGCGCTTCGAGGTCGAGCTCACGCTCCGCCCGCAAGACCGCATCTGGTTCGCCGCGATGTTCGTACAGTCCAACGACACCTTCCTCGCCCCCACGCTCCCCGTCGCAGCCTCAGTGACGCTCGGCGGCGTCGTCGACAACACCAGCGGCGACCATGCCGTGCAGTACTGGGACGCGGGCACCGAGCTCGACGAAGCGCCGGGCGATGGCTCATACCAGGCGCCACGCCAGAGCGGTCCTAATACGGGACCCGATCAGGACGGCGTGGTGGGCCCAAGCACGCAACAATCCGATCTTCCACCAACGCAAGACGTCGTCGTCTTCCGCGTCGAGACGATCGGAGTCGACGGGGGCGAATAACCTCGAGACCGCAGGTTGCTTGAGGCGTCGAGTGAATCGACGCGCTGATGGCCCGCGGCCGGACCCACTCGAGGCGATGAGTTGCCGCGATCGGGCGCATGGAATTGCGCCGCCCGGCTGGGATTCGGGTGAAGTCCGTGTGGGGCGGCTCGAACGTCGAGCGGGGCGGGTTGATCGCCGTGCGGGGCGCCTCGATTGCAGTGCAGGGCAGGTCGATCGCCGTGCGGGGCGGCTCGATCGCCGTGCGGGGCGGCTCGACCGCGGAGCGGGGTGGCTCAATCACAGTGCGGGGCGGCTCGATCGTGGAGCGGGGCGGCTCGATCTCCGTGCGGGGTAGGTCCATCGCCGTGCGGGGCGGCTCGATCGTGGAGCAGGGCATGAACTTCGCGACCTTGATGCCCGTAGAGCCCCCGGCGACTGCTACGCCGCGTGGATCGACTCACGGTGACTCAGCGAAAGTGCTCTTCCATCCACGCAGCGCCGAAGCGAGCAAAATCGGCGGCATCGAGCAGCTCGCTGCGCGCTTGGCCGACGTGTCCGGTGCGCTCCCGGCCTTGCGCCACATAGGCGTTCGTGATTACCTCAAAATAGTCCTCGTCCCAATCGGCGATCCCTTCAGCGTCGTCGAGACAATGGATCCAAACGTGCTCGGGCACGCCGTCCCGCGCGATCAGATAGTCCCATCGCGTCCGTCGCTTGTTCGCAACCTGTGCCAAGTACTCCGCGTAGTGCAGTACGGTGACCGTGTTCGGATCGGCGCCGAGCCGCAAGACCTGCCCGCCCCATGCACACAGCTTCTCAAGCGGCGAGCCTGGGCCGTAGTAGTCGTTCCAGGGCTGATGGGCGAGCAGCACCTCCGCGTCGGGCCCGCGTGCCGCGAACCGCCCACTCGGGTTGTCGCTGAGCACAGTCCCAGCACGCAGCCGAAAGACCTCCGCAAGCCATCCGACCTCCGGCAACACGCTAGCCGTCCGCGCATCGAATGGTGGCGTGCCCGCAAGCAGATGCGCGCGCTCCTCCACAGGGCGCTGGTTCACCCAGTCTTGCGCGTAGTCCGATCCCAGGATCATCACGAGCGTGCCCGAAGGCCCCACCGCCGCCTCGAGCGCGTCAAGCAGCATCTCCGCGCCGCCAGCGCCGCGCTGGCTGCGTGCGAGGCCGAGCTTACGTAGCGAGGCGTGCACCATCACGCGGCTGCCTTCTTGCACGCCAAGGGAAATCAGGTCGCGCCGGAGACTCTCGCGATCGGACATCGCCCACGATAATGCCGGATCGCGCAAGGTAGTTCCATTCGTCCTACCCAAGCCGCACCCGATCATGCGGACGCCACCGCTCTTACCCACCGACAAGAGACCATTGGCCTAGACCATCCGTCCGTGTTCAGCCTCAAGGTCGACCACGTTGCCTTGGCCTAGCAGGCTGTCGAAAAAAACCGCGCGGCACATGGCCGCGCACTCACCATGCCGCCCTTTATTGCTCGTCGGTCACGTACGCCCGGTACGCTCCCTCCTCGCGCCTCGGTCTGCATAGAGATTGCACGCCCATGCACTTCACGGGGGTGCTTCGACAGCCTGCTAGAGCGACCTGGCGGTATTGAGTGCGCTGTTGGACAGGAAGCAGATCAGTTCGACTCGGAAGGCGCATACAGGAAGCATGAGCAGAGAGAGAGACGCTGCGATCCCACAACATGTGCAGTGACGCCAGCGCACCGAGTCGCCAACCCGTGAAACCGGGGTAGGGCTCCATGGCGCAGAGCGTTGCCACGATGGTGTGCGAAGACAGCAGCTCGAAGGCGGCGTCAGGCGAGAGGACTTGAGCTAGAGGTAGAGGAAAACACGCAGACCTCGCCGAAGGCGCCGCGACGGAGGGCGTCGTGGGCGAAGGCGGGACGGAAGAGATATCGGTTCAGTCGTTCAAGACGTCGGCGGTCGCGGCCGTCGACGTTGACGGCGGCGCGGAGGTTCATGTCGTGTGCGGAGACGAGCCTGGACGAAGGCGAAGGAGCGTCGTCATCCAGGACCGCGCCGCGCATGCGAGGACGCACCGCACCGAGCTGGATGCACGCGGGGCCCTCATTGGGCTCTGCGTCGTCTTGCGCTGCGCTCTCCAGATCACGCGATCTCGCGCGGTGGCCCCGCCGCAACGAATCGAGCACGTGCGGTCAAGGTGCCGGCCCCACCGGTGTGCAATCCTCCATCGGCATGACGCGAGACTCGACGGCCCGGGATCATCGAGAGCGCATCATCCGAGTGCTTGTCGAGCTGCAGCGCCGGCTCGACGAGCCGGTTGACGCCGCACAGCTCGCGTCCGTCGCCTGTATCTCGCCCTTCCATTTTCATCGAGTCTTCCGCGCGCTGGTCGGCGAGTCGGTCATGGAGCACGTGCGCCGCCTCAAGCTGGAGCGGGCCGGTCACCGGCTGAAGTTCAGCGACGACCTGGTCTCCGAGATCGCAGTTGCGGCCGGGTATGATTCGCACGAGGCATTCACGCGCGCCTTTGGTGGCCTGTTCGGCGAGAGCCCGAGCGAGTTTCGCCGACGGCGGCGTTCGATTCCGTGCCCGGGGGCGGTATGTGAGGTGCACTGGAACGTAGACGCCGATGTCTCAACGTTCCGGTCGGAGGCCATGCGCCCCATCGAGCTTGAGACCATCGAGCGCGCCACGATCCGGGCAGCGTTTGTTCGCCACGTGGGCGACTATATGGGCGTGATGGAGGCTTGGACTCGGCTCTTGGAGTGGGCCGCGGCGCGCGGGATCGCCGTTGCGCGCCCTTTCGGCCTAGTACACGACGACCCCGACGTTGTCGCGGTTGAGCGCCGTCGCTACGACGCTTGCATTGCGACGAGCGCAGAGGTGACTGCAGACAGCGATGTCGGCATCATTGTCATTCCAGGAGGCCGCTTCGTCTCAACGCTGCATGTTGGGCCCCACGAGGAACTCCCGGCCGTCTATGGGCGTATCGCTTTGGCATACCTCGACGGCACGCGAGGGGTCCTCGCTCCTGATCCGGCCATCGAGTGGTATCTCGATGATCCTCAGGTCACGCCGCCGCAACACTGCCGAACAGAGATTTGGCTACGGGAGCAGTAGCCGTGACGATAAAGACCACGCCATGCAACGAGGACCCCCTCGCGGCCCGCCGGGCGATGGGACGCGGATTTCGGTCGCTCGCGCGCGAGCACGGCTATGAGCTGATGACGACGGAAGGGGAGCTGCCACCTGAGTTGCGCGGCACATTCCTTCGGAATGGACCGGCTCTATTCGAGGCGCAGAAACAGCCGTACCGCCACTGGCTCGATGGCGACGGGGCGATCAGTGCGGTCAGGCTCGCGCCAGGCCGGGCCGAGGGTGCCGTGCGAGTGACAGTGACGCGTGAGCTCGCGGAAGAGCGGGCGGCGGGACGCATGATCTACAGCTCGGGTTTCACGCAGGGGCCGGTCTGGCGTAAGCGCCTGTTTGCCGGTGGCAAGAACGGCACCAACGTCCACGTGCTGGTGTGGCAAGACCGAATGTTCGCGATGCCAGAGAACGGACTGCCGCACGAGATTGACCCAGAGACGCTGCAGACGATTGGCCCATGGCGACTTGATGGGGCGCTGCGCTCGCTTGTCAACGCGCACGTCCGGGTCCACCCGATCACCGGTGACATCTACGCGTTCGGCTCGACGACTGGACTGCGGAACACGCTCGACGTTTATGTGCTTCCCCGCTCCGGCGCACCAAGGCTCTTGGTCGCGATCCCGATGGAGCGGCCGGTGATGGTGGTCCACGATCTAGCCATGAGCGCAGAGTATCTGGTGTTCATCCAACACCCCGTCGTGGTGTCCTCAATGCTGCCGCTGCTCGCCGGTCTGCGTTCGCCGATGGACTCGATTGGATGGAAAGAGCAGTTGGGTAGCGAGGTCATCGTAGTCCCTCTGGCGCACCCGAGCGAGGTTGTACGGTTTGAGGTTCCGGCGTTCTTTCATTTTCACTACGGCAACGCTTTCGAGGTCGACGGCAACATCGCCGTCGACCTTTGTCGATACCAGCGCTTCACCCTCGGGGACACATTCATGCTCGACGCGCTCCGCACGGGTGAAGCCTGGCGCAACGCTCCGATAGCTTCGTATCAGCGCCTGCATTTGGATCTGAGGCGAATGACAGCCGAGTTTGAGACGCTGTGGGATGCCAACGTCGACTTTCCGATCACTCATCCGCTTCGTCAGGGATTCAAGGCCCGCTACGTGTGGGCGCTCGTCTGCCGTGATCATGTCGATGGCATCGAGAAGATCGATCTTGCGACCGCAAGTGTGTATCGCAGTACCTTCCCAATTGCGGAGTGCCCCGGTGAGCCGACCTTTGTGCCGCGTCCCGGGAGCGAGGACGAAGACGACGGCTGGATTCTGACGATGGTCTACGATTCGACGAACGACACTTCCTACGTTGCGGTGCTCGACGCGCGGGATCCAGCGCGAACGCTTGCGAAGGTTCGCTTCAGTCAACGCATTCCGTTTCCGATCCATGGCACGTGGATCGCTGGGAGGGAGGACAAGCAATGAGCCGAGATTCCAAAGGCCAAGGTCCACATCAAGCTGACGAGCCCATGTGGGGCTGGTCGGTCACACGCATGCGAGACGCCCTCAGCGCCGGCCAGACGACTGCGAGCGCGTTGTTGTCTACGCATCTGCAACGGTACGAGCGCGTCAACCCTGCGATTCACGCGGTCATCAAGACGCGCATCGACGCTGCGAGGATAGAGGCTCAGGATGCCGACCGTGCGCTCGCACGCGGCGAAGTCGACTGGGCCGCGACGCCACTGCTGGGGATTCCGATGACGGTGAAGGACAACTTCGATGTCTCGGGGATGACCTCGACGATCGGGATGCCTTGGTTGCGAGGCAATCTTGCGTCCACCGACGCCACGCTCGTCCAGAAGCTTCGCTCGGCCGGCGCCGTTGTCTGGGGCAAGACCAACGTGCCCTTCGCCAGCTACGACTGGCAGACCACCAGTCCAACCGACCCGCGCGCAAACAATCCGCGCGACGTTCGCTACGGTCCCGGAGGATCTTCAGGGGGAAGCGCGGCCGCACTCGCGGCCGGCATCACGCCGCTGGAGCTCGGCAGTGATGTGGCCGGCTCGGTAAGAAATCCTGCCAGTGCCTGCGGTGTTGTCGGGCTTCGGCCCTCAGAGGGACTGCTCTCATCTTCCGGTCACGGGCGCATGCCTGGAGTGGCGCACGCGATGCGTTCGCTCGCGACGCCCTCTCCGATGGCGCGAAATATCGCGGACCTGCGCACGATCTTTGCGGTGCTGCGAGGGTCTGATCCACACGAGCCTCGGCTGCCCTGGCGGCCCGGTGCGGAACCGATGCCGGCGCGCGAGGTTCGAGGGCTGCGCGTTGGCTTCTTTCACCGGGTCGGTGAGATCGAGCCCGCCGCAGAGGTCCGCACGGCCTTCGAGGACGCGCTCGGTCGGCTACGGAGTGCAGGAGCGATCCTCGAGCAGGCGGACCTCGGCAGCGCGGTCGATCTGCCGCAGACCAGCGCTGCCTGGGGCACGATCCAGGGCTTCGAGATCCGACACTCCGCGCCGTTCATGTTGCGAGCTGCTCCTCTGGCGGGGCTGAGTGGCGCTGGCTACTACGCGATGCGCTATCGCGGCGCCTTCGGTCGCTCTGTCGCCCGTGGCTGGTTGGCGCGCTCGATCACGTACTTCCGAGCGCTCGACCAACGTGACGACAGCGCGGCGGCGGCCGACACCTTCTTCGCTCGGTTCGATGCCTGGGTCTGCCCGGTTTGGCCGATCACCGCGCTCGCGCATCAGAAGACTGGTGCGCCCGTGCGCATCGATGATCGGATCGTTCCCTACGGAGACGCCCTGGGTGCCTACACCGTTCCGACCGCGGCGCTCGGGGTACCCGTCGCGACACTGCCGATTGGCTCGAACCCTCACGGGCTGCCGATCGGCATGCAGGTCTTCGCACGACGTTGGGAAGACGTCACGCTGCTGTCGCTCGTGGAGGGTATGGAGCCCGTCCTGGGCGGCGCGATGCCGGTGTGCGATCCGTCGACGGGTCCACGCTAGTCGCCAGAGGGGGATATCGGGACGTTGCTGACGCCCACACCCGACCTTGCTACGGTGCCAACCACAGGAAGGAACGACATGACGCACACGTATCGACACGGACACTTCATTTGGCACGAACTTATGGCCAAGGACCCTGCGGCCGCAGAGAAATTCTACTTCGAGCTGCTCGGGTGGTCCTTCGAGCACGTCGATATGCCGGGCATCGGCATCTACCGACTGGCGACGGCGGCGGGTAAGCAGCAAGCCGGAATCGTCGGGATGCCGCCCGACATGGAAGTGCCCTGCGCGTGGTCGGGCTATGTCTCGGTCGCCGATGTCGACGCCTCGGCGAACGCGGCCACCGGCGCCGGAGGCACTGTGGTCTGGGGTCCTCAGGACATCGAGGGCATAGGTCGTGCGGCGTGCATTCTCGACCCAGAGGGCGCTGCCTTCTACGTGATGCGCGATGCCAATGGTGACGCGCCGCGCGATGGGCAGCCCAAGCCCGCAGAGTTCTGCTGGGACACGCTCACGGTCGATGATGGCGAGCGTGCGCTCGCGTTCTATGGCGAGGTCGTTGGCTGGACGCGCGGCAAGTTTGGCGATGCGCCGGGGATTTTTTTCGGCGTTGGCGACGTGGTGGTCGCGGACGTGGAGAAGCGCCAGGCACCGAGTCCTGCCCATTGGCTGAGCCATGTTGTGGTTCCCGAGCTCGCGGGGGCACGCACCAAGGCCGAGTCGCTCGGTGCGACGGTGTTGCTGGCGGAGATCAAGATTCCCAACGTCGGCACCATGTGCATCATCGCCGACCCCCAGGGCGCCGTGCTCTCACTCTTTGAGCCAGCCGCACAGGGGTAGGGGCCAAGGCCGAGGGCGGTTGGCCGCTACCTGGAGAGCCGGGTTCTGACCGCGATCTCAAGAAAAGACTGCGCGATGTTCCTGCGACATCGCGCAGTCGATCGTTTATGGCATCCGCGACACAGCGCGCCTCGCGGCTCGCAGTCTGTGACCCGACGGACGCTGTGCGCCAGCCGAGAGCGGCTCTGCTCACTCGTTGCTGCGGATCGACGCTCCACTCCGCCTCGCCTTCGATGTGCCAACTTCCGCGCTTCTCATCACTCCACCTCTCTCCCACGACTCGGCGAAGTACGCAGGTATCCAGTCGTGCTTGTTTGACCACGTCGTCAGCCGCGACTAGGCTGCGTCCATGAGGCCAGCCCGTGAGTCCGTACTCGCCTGTGCGTTCGTCGTCGCGACACTGACGGCGTGCCAAGACAAGGCCGCGGAGTCAAAGCCGAACGACAAGGCAGCGGAGTCGAAGCCGAGCGACAAGCCGGCGCCCGTCGATAGCAAGAACGCAGAACAGCCCGCTCCCGCCGAGGGCACGAAGGCCGATCAGCCCGCGGCCGCGGCCGCGGCCGCCGCTGGCGAGGACTACGGACCTTCGCTTCACAACCTGGGTACGTGGAGTGAGATGTATGCATATTGCGGATGGAAGGCCGAGCCGTTCAAGGACCTGAGAGCCCGCTTGCTCGCTGCGCCCAAACTCGCGGGGTCCCAAGCCGACTTTGAGACGTACTTCGATGTTGGTGCGAAATACGGCGCCCGCGAAGCCAAGAAGCGAGCCGATCAAAAGGCGAAGGGTGAGACGCCGAGTGCATGGGCCTGCGGTGCCGACGTCGAGGCTTCGGTGCTCAAGGAGATCGACACGCTTCTCGCGACCGAGTGATCGCAGCCCCGCGGCTCTCGTCGCCCCGCTTCCGGATCTCAAGAGCGTCGATATCTCTTCCGTCCCGCCTTCGCTCCGACGGCAGCGGCTCCCGCCGCTGACGCGCCCGCGTCCGACACCGTCGCGCCCAAGGCCGCACCCGCCAAGAGCAGCAGCAAGGTTGCGAGCAAGAAGGCCAAGGGCGGCGAAGCTGCCTGTGGCGAAGGCACCTGCGCCTAAGCTCGCAGCATCTGTACGGCATTCGTTGCGCGGTCTCTGCCGCGCGCTGTGATGCCACTCGCTTGAGCCAGATGCTTCAACACCCGCGTGGACCCGAAAGGTCCACGCGGGTTTTTTGCGCCTCCAAGAAGCTGATTGCGGCGTTGTGATCAACGTTCCGAGACCTTCCGTGCGGGCATCGAGGTTACGTCGACCCGTCTTCAAGGAGTGCATTGCGCCGCGGACATCAACATGCTGAGACGTTCGCTGCAGTCATCGAGGTAACTTCGACTCGATCACAGCGTATGCGGTCACATGTCGCACGACGCCATCGACCCGCACACGAGCGCGCTCTTTCGACACTGGACGCGAAGCGCAACGAGCCTCACGGCCA
>CAZVEM010000026.1:0-30721 GCA_964626165.1 uncultured Nannocystaceae bacterium | reverse complement strand
GCACCTCTCTGGCGGCGTTGGTATTGGCGGCGTGCTTGAGCCGCCCGGCGCCCGACCAGTCATCGTCGAAGACGGCTGCTTTTTGGGTTCGCGTGCGATCGTGGTGGAGGGCGTGCATCTCGAGCGCGAAGTGGTGCTCGGTGCCAACGTTGTGCTCACGGCCTCCACGCCGATCATCGACATGACCGGCCGCGAGCCGCAGGTGAGCAAGGGTCGGGTCCCTGCACGCAGCGTGGTTGTACCGGGCACTCGCACCAAGCAGTTGCCCGCCGGCGAAGTTCAGCTCGCGGCCGCGATCATCATCGGACGCCGCAAGGAGTCGACCGATCAGCGTACGAGCCTCGAGCAAGCGCTTCGAGACTTCGACGTGTCGGTCTAGCGATGCCTCCGCGCCCGGTCAGCTACGGCGTCGCATCGGTGACGCAGCGAAAGCCGGTGTAGTAGTCGCGCGAATCGGGCGCGCCGGCAGAACGGGCATCGGTCTGCACCGCGGCCGCCGAGCTGACGACCCAGGATCCGCCGCGATTGACAACGAGCCCGTTGTCCATCGACGAAGTCCACTCACCCACGTTGCCGGCCATCCCGAGTAGGCCATGCACGCTCGCGCCGCCGGGATGGGCGGTCGCGCTGCACGTGGAGTTGGTCTGGTTCCAGCACAGCAGGCTGTCGCTTGGCGCGTCGATGCCCCAGGGGAAGACTCGCGCCTCCTCACCGCCGCGGGCCGCCCACTCCCACTCCCATTCGGTCGGCAGGCGACCACCCTTCCAGGTGCAATAGGCGGACGCCTGTTGCTGGTCCACACAGTTAACTGGATGGGTCTCCTTGCCGGCCTCGCCCCAATTGCAGACTTTGATCTCGCCCGCGTCGGTGTCCGGCGCAGTGCAGGCTCCGTCGGTGACGCAGGCACTGTAGGCCGACACGGTCACCTCGGTGCCGTCGACGAAGAGATCTGCGATCTCATGGTTCTCCATCGGGCCGGTTGCCGCATCCATATACGAACCGCCTGGGACGCAGGTGCTGTTCTCCGGCGGGGTGAGACCTCCGCAGGGGTCGCCATCACCGTCACCGTCACCGTCGCCATCGCCATCGCCATCGCCGTCACCCGTATCGCCCGCATCGGCATCGTCGCCGGCATCATCCGCGCAGCCCGCCATCAGCGGACTGACGAGCAGCACGAGGAGCGCAGCGATCGAGATACGCATCGATTTCATGGGCCGACGGTACCATGGATACGCGCGACCTCTGGGGCCAGCGCCCCTCCATTGCGGACGCCAACACATCGTGGGAGTTGGCCCACGGATGCCTGGTCACGGAATCGCGCGGCCGGCCGGCGAGCGGCGCCAGCCGGCGAGCGCTCCGGATGTGGCGCCAATCGGGTCACTGCCGCATGTCTCCACGGTGCCGCCCGCATCGGGGCGCCAACGCCGATGAACGCTGCTAGGCTTTCTTCGTGGCCACCGATCCAAGTGACGGAGCAAAGGGCGCGCGCTCCAAGAGTGCACTCGCCCGCGCTTGGGTCCAGCGCCGCCAAGTTCCAGACGCGGCGACGCCCGCGACCGCGACCCGCGGTGACGCAAGGGTTCGCTATGCCGGCCTCGGCGATCGGAGCCCTGCTGCCCCCGCCGAGGGTGATCGCGAGGGTGGGGCACTGGCCCGGCGAGCCCTGCCAATGGCTCAAGTTCGCGACCCCGCTGAGGCGACGCCCCGTCGCGTGGGTTGGGATCTCGACGCAAGCGAACTTGGTGGGGCACGAGAAGACCTCTCAGCCCCTCGCGCTTCGGTTGGTGCGCAACTCCTCGCGCTGCTCGCAGATCCTCGCGTGGAGTCGCTCAGCGCAGTGTCGGCCGCACGCACGCTTGGCCTCCCAAGAGTCGACGTGCAACTCGCCCTTGATGCGCTTGAGCGCGCAGGAGAGCTGCATCGCGTTTCCGAGACTGCGGCGCTGTACTTTGCAACGCCGGAGCGCAAGGCAGAGCTTGAGGCCGCCTTCCGCTCCACAGCCCACGAGGTCGGTGAGTCCGCAGCGCTCGCGCGCATCGACGCGGAGCAGGCAAGCAGCGCGCTGGTCCACTACAGCGAAGATGACGAGCCCCGATTGCCCGTCACAGCAGGCCTCTTGAGCCTGTTCCTTCCTGGAACGGGCCAGCTCCTCAACGGCGACGTCGCACGGGCGTCGCTCGTCTTTGCGGTGTGGAGCTTGGCGCTACTGACTCATCTGTCGCCGATCTGGACCTTCGTCGCGCTCTATGCCGGCGCCGAGGCGTTCTTCAGCGCGAAGATCCGCGGACTTGAACGCAGACTCGCGATCGAGAACGACCCCTCACGCGCGCGGCAGCAGCCCGCGCTGACCAAGTCGCCCTCGACCTAGCGATCGCATCTCATGGCTCGCGCTCGCGTCACGACAGCGCGGAGCTCACAAGCGTGGGTGTCGACTCCGGCCGCGGACCGAGACGCAGTCACGGGCATGGAGGGTGAACGCAACTCGGCGTGCTCGAAGGACGGGACAATCCGAGGCTGGGGTTTGGCGTCGTGTCTCTTGATGCTGGTGGTCGCGGCAGGGGCCTGCGTCGCCGAGGCGGACTCGATGTCCTCGCCGGACGAACCGGTGGGCGCAGCTCAGCAAGGGGTCGAAGCAGCCTTGCCGACGACCTTGAGCGACGGCGAAGCGGACCTTGTGGCGCAACCGCGCGGAGACACGCAGGCAAAGGATCCGCGTCTGTGGCCGCCACCGACGACGGTCACTGCGACGCAGACCGTGGCCGACCACCTCAAACTTGTCGAGGCGCGAGACTACGACTTCGCGGCGTTTCACGAGCTGCGCCACAAGCTGCGCGATGCGTCGATGCCAATCTGCTCGTACCTTCGCGGACTTTCGGAGCGCGACATTGCAGCCGAGCGCGACTACTTCTATCGGCCGGGACCCTTTGTTCACGGCAACTTGTCGAGCAAGTACGGCGCAATCTCGGGCTGCTGGAACTACGTCCGCATGAACGACCGCCGCCCGGACCGCGAGCTCGCGCTGGTGCGGGAGTTATTTCCCGCGGAGCGATACGAGTGCGTCTCGGTCGGTGTGATGCAGCCCTATCTGATCAGCGACGTGCTGCCTTGCCGGAGCTTGAGTGTGGTCGACTTTGACTGGCGCGTGCACGATCTCCACGCACAGCTCATCGAGCTCGCACAGCGCGGTGAAGTAAAAGAGGCCAAGGACCTGCTGCCTGCACTGGGCCAACTGACAACCTCATGGCTCGCGCTGCGAGAAACGACGCAGGCAGAGCAGATCGTGACGATGGACGATCTCTGCTCGAACACGATGAAGCAAGCCTGTGAGCGTGCGCTCCTTCGTTTTGTCGGCACCAGCGTTGGGCCGGCGGACGCCGCTGCTTCAGCCAATGGCAGGACCGGGCAAGGGTCGGGTGAACGCACCTTGGAAGAGATCCACTTGCTGCTGTCTTCGCTGCACGACGCCCCCTATCGTGCGGGGCCGGAGGAAGCGCGCTTTCTCTTCTACTTCAGCAACGCGCTCGAACCGATGTACACGCGCGCGAGCGAGTCTCAGGCGCTGCGCAAGAACCTGCAGTCGCTGCTCGTCGATGGCCGCCGCGCGGTCATCATCCACCACGCGGGTGGCCGCGAGGAGTTTGGCATCTATGAGGCTTGGAACGAGGGCGCATCGCTCTCGCTTCGCACCCTGTGCAAGGATCCCTATCCAGAGACGCGCAAGGGACACACGCAAACACACTACTCGATTGAGCTCGACAAGGGCGCGGGGACCGGACCGAGCTGCAAGGCGCTGATGCGAGAACTCTCCGCAAAGCCAAGCAGCAAGCTCGCTCCCTGAGCCAAGATCGCGGGTAGCTCGGAGCACCCGGCGGCCGCTCAATTGGCGGGCGCACCCGCACCGAAGGGCGCAGGAATTGGCGCGATGACGCGTGGAATATGGTGCGCGAGATCATCAAAGACGGCGCGCAGCAATGCGTTTCCTTGGATCTCACGGTGTGCCACCAGCCAGCACGGCAATGGCGGAATTGTCAGCGACGGGAGGAGCGGCACGACTCCCGGCCAGTAGGAAAGATTGTACGCGGTGACAAAGCCAATCCCCGCGCCGCTGGCCAGGAGTTGCCCGTGGGCGACTTGATCGTCGGTACGGAAGGTGAAGTGCTCGCGCGTGACATTGAGGCCCAGCGCCGCAAAGCCGCGGATCATGCTGGGGTCCTGGTCAAAGCCGATGAGTTGGTGACGCAAGAGGTCGTCGATGCTGCTGGGAGATCCGTGACGTGAAAGATAGTCGGTGTGTGCAGCCGCGATGATCGGGATGTCGCCAAGCTTTCGAGCGATCAGCGAGCGCTGCGTGGGACGAACAAGGCGCACTGCAATGTCGGCTTCGCGATGGATCAGGTTGCGAATGTCATTCGATGCCAGAAGCTCAAGTTGGAGCCCAGGCATATTTCGTTGCAGCTCGACAAGCACGGGAGGAAGCAGCCAGGTCGCGGCGACGTGACTTGTCGTGATGCGCACCGTGCCCGTCGTCGAGGCACGAAGTTGTTGGACATCGCGCGCGACGATCGCTGCGCTCGACTCGACGGCTCGTGCTGCCGATGCGATGGCGCGTGCAGCCGCCGTCGGCACGCCACCTCGACCAGTACGTTCAAAGAGCGGCGTCCCGAGCTGATCCTCGAGGAGTGCAATGCGACGACTCAGCGTGGGTTGCTGAACGCCAAGCGAGCGCGCGGCCGCCAAGAAGCTGCCGTGATCGAGCACGGCGAGAAAGCTCTGAAGCAAGGACCAATCAAAGGATGCCGACGAGGGCGCGTTCATCGATTCATGTATACCTGGAATGGAGACATGGCTGATTGACGAATACCGTCGCCGCGCCCACGCTCACCCCATGCAACGCGACACATCGACGAATTCCGTCGGCTCGGACCCGCAGGCCACCCATCTCGCCCTTCACGCCCAGGCCCCGGCCGCAGACGGAAGCGGGGTGCAAGGCCAGGCTGCGCCAAGCACGCGATCGGTCGTGATTCTCGGCGCACGCGGCCGACTTGGCAGCGCGTTGGTCGACGCCTTCTCCAGGGAGGGCTGGAAGGTCTTTGCGGTGGCCCGTGGCAGCGCTCCGATGTTGGAAGGCCGTGCTGGCGTGCACTGCATCGCCGCGGACGTGCAGGATGTTGAGACGATCGCCAAGTTCGCGAGCGGCGCAGAGGTCGTCGTGCATGCCGTCAATCCGCTCTATACCCGCTGGGCGACCGAGGTCATGCCCTCGGCGCGCGCGGCCATGCAGCTCGCCTCACGGCTGGGCGCTCGATTCATGCTGCCAGGCAACGTCTACAACTTCGGTGCGGAGATGCCCGCCCAGATCGTCGAGGATGCGCCGCAACATCCAACGACGCGCAAGGGCAACATTCGCGTCGAGCTCGAGCAAGAGATCGAGCAACGCTGCCAGCAAGGTGAGCTGCGCGCAACTGTGTTGCGTGCGGGAGACTTCTTTGGCTGCGGACCTGGTAGTTGGTTCGATCAAGCGATCGTCGCATCGCTACGCAGCGGCAAAGTGGTGTATCCCTCCCGTCTGGATATCCCGCACGCGTGGGCCTACGTCCCCGATTTGGCCAAGACCTTCGTGCAGCTCGCCAACCGCGACGATCGTCGTGTCGATGCCTTTGAGCAGCTCCACTTCGCGGGGCACGGCGTGGATGGTGAGACCTTCTTGAGCGCGATCGAGCGCGTGATGCAACGCGAGGCGCCCAAGCAGCGGGTCCGTCGCGGTGGACTCCCGTGGTGGATCTTCAAGATCGGTGCGCTCTTCGTGCCGATGTGGCGCGAGATCCTAGAGATGTCGTACCTCTGGCACACACCGCACGTTCTGGACGACGCGAAGCTTCGTGCCCAGATCCACGATGTCCCGCACACCGACCTGGATGATGCGGTCCACGCCGCGCTTTGCGATTTGGGGCTCCTTGAGCGCCGCGCGCTGCCGCTGAGCTAAGGAGTCCAAGACGACGCCGCGCCCCGTTTGCCACGAACGACGCGACGTTCGTGCATCGGCGTGCAGTGAGGCGCGCCGGCGTTGCGACGGTCGAGGGCGATCCAGTACACGCCCTCTCGCACCGTTCGCGAGACGATCGGGTAGGGATCGCGACACAAAGTCTGAATCTGCAGCTTTCCGCTCGCCTCATCCGTCCAAAGCTCGTAGAGGCCAAAGGCCTCCTTTCCCCCCGCATGATGGATGATGACGGCGCGACGCCCGTCGACGAGCTTGCGCGTGAGCTGTTCGAGCAGCGCTCGGGTCTGCTCGCCGGTGGTGTAGCTCGGCTCAAGCGCGTTGCTGAAGTAGAGAACGCTGCGCGAGTTTGCCGGGCCAAAGTCAAAGTCCGCGTCATGCAGCGAAGACAGCAACTGGGTCGCGCCGGGGCGTGGCACAACCTGCGTCGCGTCCGCCGGTGCCCCACTCGCAGCATCCGACCCGCGCACGCGTTGTCCCCAGGCCGCAAAGGCCTGCGCGCAGGTATCGAACATCGAATCGGGGCAGAGCTCGCGCAGACTCAGCGCCTGACCGGTTGCGGCCTTGCGCTCTGCGATCCATGCGCTGCGTAGTTCTCGAACGGCCTGAGGCAGCTCCTCGCGCGTGTCAAAGCGTCCAGACGAGGCCAACTCATCCACCTGGTGATGGAACTCGTGGATGCGCCAGTCGATGTCGACCATGGTCATGTGACGGCAAGGCATCGCGTCGGCCATCAGGTAGGGCTGCATCGCGCCGACGCTCGCGCACTCGTACTCGGTCGCGGGGAAGAGCACCTGCACCAGCTCAAAGTCGCGATCGGGCCGCTGATCATTCATCTCCAGGAAGTTCCAGCAGCCGGAGATCGCCCCGTACTTGCTGCGCGCGCCCCATGACAGAAAGGGGGCGGGATCGCGCAGGTACGCCGCGAGCGCCTCTTCATCGCGCTTCGCATCACGGCGCAGGTGCTCACACAGAGGCGCCGACATCGAGGCGAGCGTGGCAAAGAGCGCATCAAGCTCGTCGACCGAGTACTCACGCGCTTGAATCGGGCGCAGATATTCCGCGACGGAAGCACCCACCCGCAGGCGGCGGGCGGCAGCACCGGCTGGCGTCTCTGCCTCTATGGAGTTCTCGCGGAGCTTCCCCCGCTGGCCCTCCGCGCTGCTCGCTTCCTCAAGGTCCGAGGCCTGGACCACCGAGACGCTCCTACGCTCCGAGCCGTGCTCTGAGGCTTGAGTCCGCTCGCCGCCGCTCATCCCGCTGCAGCCGATTGCGATCCCCAACAAGGGCACACATGCCGCACGCACCACCACTGTGGTGACCGACGAGCGCCGTCGTGGACTGGTCAGGGTCGCCACTCGAGTCAGTAAGGTTAGCGCGCCGCACCGAGAATGTGGTCATACGTGCGCCGGCCCGCTGTGCCGCACGCCCGCTCTGGTGACCGTTGCCGACCAAGCGCCTGCTCGCTATCGCTCGGTACTTTGTTCTTGACACTCCGATCAAAAGACTCTAAGAACCGCGACCTCGCACCCTGTGGCGCGGTGACACCTTTTGGCGAAAGGAGGAACGCATGTCTGAATCTCGACTCATCGAATACCCAACGGATCTCGTCCTCCTGGCGCCAGCGATGTCGCGATAGGGAGTGCTAGGGCCCAGTTTGGCCAGAACGGCCAGCTTGGCCTGATTCGGCCCGATCCGGCCTGATCCGGCCTGATTCGTCCTGATTCGGCCCGAGGCGGCCCGAGGCGAGTGGCTCGCCCGGCCATCCCCGGCGAGCCTCCCTAAGCAGCCGCGGTGAGTCCGGTGGCGACTCATCGGGTCGCGGCATCGTCATCGTGATCGTGATCGTTGCGGCGCGTACATCGTGGCGTTGCGCGGCGTCCCTGTCAGGGACCGGCGCAAGCCATCTCAAAGTTTTCAGGCTGACGGCTCGGAAAGACGAGCAGCTAGGAAAGAACATGAAGAAAGAGCATCTCAATGTTGGAACGATCGGCCACGTCGATCATGGCAAGACCACCCTCACCGCCGCACTCACGACCGTCGCCGCAGCGCGCTTTGGCGGCACGGCTCGCGCGTTCGATCAGATCGACAATGCCAAGGAGGAGCGCGAGCGGGGCATCACGATCATGGCCTCGCACGTCGAGTACGAGTCCGGGCTGCGCCACTACGCGCACATCGACTGCCCGGGTCACTCGGACTACGTCAAGAACATGATCACGGGCGCGTCCCAGATGGACGGCGCGATCTTGCTCGTCGACGGCGCGCAAGGTCCTCAGCCTCAAACGCGCGAGCACATCCTGCTTGCGCGTCAGGTCGGGGTGAAGCAGATGGTGGTGTTCATCAACAAGGTGGACATCGCGGATCCCGAAATGCTCGAGCTCGTCGAGCTGGAAGTCGGCGAGCTGCTCGACGCACAGGGATTTACCGGTTCGCCGGTCGTCCGCGGATCGGCTCTTCGTGCGCTTGAGGGCACGGATACCGCGAGCATCGAGATGCTGCTCGACACCATGGACCGCCACTTCACGGTGCCCCAGCGCGATCTCAGCGCTCCGTTCTTGATGCCAATCGAGGGTGTGTGCACGATCGCGGGCCGTGGCACGGTGGTGACCGGACGCGTCGAGCGTGGCTCGATCACCGTCGGTGCGTCGGTGCAGATCGTCGGTGGTCACGATGGCAAGCCCATCGAGGCCGTGGTGACCGGAATGCAGGCCTTCCACAAGAACATCCCCGCGGCCGAGGCGGGGCTCAATGTGGGGCTCTTGCTCCGCGGCATCGACCGTGACGAGGTCGAGCGCGGCCAGGTCGTGATTCTGCCCAACTCGATTCGTCCGCATGCCCGCGGTCGAGCCGAGATCTTCACGCTCAGCGCGAAGGAGGGCGGACGCCACACCGGCTTTGGCACCGGCTACAGCCCTCAGTTCTACTTCGGCACGACCGATGTCACGGCCGTGATTGAGGTCGGAGAGCAGGGGGAAATCCAGCCTGGCAGTCGCGCGGAGATCCTCTTCACGCTGCGCAAGTCGGTGGCGTGCGAGTCGGGAATGCGCTTTGCGATCCGCGAAGGCGGACGCACGGTCGGAGCGGGCGTTGTGCTTGAGGTAACGCCCTAACGAAACTCATCGCCGGCCCCATGGGATGCCTGACCCATGGGGTCGCTTTGTTTGGCGCGCACCGACAGCGCCGATGCCACGTGAAGGATCAGAGTTCCTCGACTGGCACGGCGTCGGGAGCCTGCGGCGCGTTGGAGCGCGCGGGCAACTTCATCGCCAGGCGGGGCACACGATCACGCGGCGTGCCGCTGGCGTAGAGCCAGCGATAGGTCATCCAGCGGCCGAGGACCGACTGCGTGTACTTGCGCGTCTCGTCGTAGGGGATCGCCTCCAAGAAGAGGTCAAGCTCCCAGTCTCCACGCACCGCAATCCACTTGTCGACCGCACCCGCGCCGGCGTTGTAGCTCGGGATCGCAAGTGCGACCGCGGACGGCGAGGCACCCCAGCGCTGGCTGAGTCGGCTGAGATACTTCTGTCCAAGCTCGAGGTTGAGCGCGGGCTCGTAGAGCGCGGACTCCTTGAAGTCCGGCTTGTCGCGCGCGAGACCCCGCGCGGTCGCGGGCATGAGCTGCAAGAGACCGCGAGCGCCGGCAAAGGAAGTGGCCGACGGATCAAAGCGACTCTCGGTCTGCATGATCGCGTAGGTCAGCCAGTCGGGTACACCGACGCGCTGCTCGCCGCTGCGAACGAGCTCGGCGTAGGGCAGGGGATGCGCGAGCTCCCAGCGTCCACGTGCTTCGCCCTGGGGCGCAGTGCCGCGCCAATCCGTGCCGAGGTCGGCAAGCTCGCGCTGCGACTGGTCGTAATGCCCGGCTTGGACCAGGGCCGCGACCGCGGGCCAGCCCTTGATGCCCGCCGAAGCGAGCTCTTGGCGCGCTTGGCTGCCGAGTCCGAGCTGCGCAAAGATCTCCACCCTTGCGGCAACGTCGGCGTGCTCGCCATCAAGAAGAGGCGTGGTCGCTGCCTTCGCATCGGCGTCGCCAAGGACCTGCAGGCCTGCCTCCAGGGCGTCATCACCGAGCTCTTCGAGTCGCGACAATGCGAGCAGCGACGCATAGCCAAGCGGCAATGCTTCGATCGCGTCGAGCCAAGCAGCACGCGCCGCAGCGGCGTCGCCAAGTCGATGTTGCGCACGACCGACAAAGTAGAGCAGCTTGCTCTTCTCCATGCGATCGAGTCCGGGGCGCTTGAGACCTGCCTGGCTCAGCGTCAACGCGTCCTTGTTGCGGGACTCTGCGAAGGCGCGAACGATCAGTCGACGCTCGATCTCCGGGACCATGTCGCCATCGGGATGATCCTTGACCGCGCGCGACCAGGCCGCGACGGCTTGCTGGTTCTTGCCCGCGGACTCCCATGACTCGCCCGCCAAGAGCAGCGCGTCGTCGGCATAGCTGTGCTTGGGTGCATCCTTGGCCAGCGCTTCAAAATCCTTGGCGGCGCCCGGGTAGTCGCTCTTGGCATAGCGACCACGCGCGGCTTGATAGCGCGCCTTGACGCCCGTCGAGGCCGAGGCGTCGTCGCCCGCCTTCGCACATGCTTTGGCCGCGGCCTCAAACGAGCTGCGGGCCGCCGCGCGCTTGCGTTGCTTGAAGATCGCGGTGCCTTTGGCAAAGGACGCATCACAGCGCGTGGCATTGGCAGTCGCACTCTCACCCTTGGTGCGGGCAAGCAGGGCATCGGCCTTCTTGACGACTTCGGCATAACGATGCCGGCCGAGCAGATCGTCGAGCGTCGCGAGCTCGAGCTTGGTCTCAAATGCGGCACGGTCGGCCTTGCTCTTGCGCCACTTGCCGCGCGCGGCAAGACGCTCAAGCCCACGGTGGGCATCGGCGCCCAACTCACTGACGGGCACCGCGAGCGCGACCGACTCGTAGAGTGCACGGGCCTTCTCGGGTTCGTCGCTCTCAAGCAGTGCGGCTAGCTTGAGCTTTGCATCCCAGGACGAGGACGCGGACTTGCCGGACGTACTGGCCTCGACGTGGGCCTCGTAGGCGGCGATCGCCCCTTTGGGATCCGAGCTTCGCGAACGCGCGTCGCCAACGATGAGCCAGGCTTCGGCCCGCCACGCCTTCCAGTTGCTGCGTGCGGCTACGGCCGCGTCCGTGCTGCCAAGGCTGGCCTCTGAAGCGACGAAGTCCGCGAGCAGCTCGAGCGCGGCCTTGGACTCCTTGGCACCGAGCAGCGCGCGCGCCTGCTTGATTTTCAACCACGCGTCGATGCCTGCCAGCTCGCTAGAGGCACGCGCACGCTCGAAGGCCGCGGCAGCCGAGGCAAAGTCGCGCTGGTGCTCGTAGACCAGACCAAGGAGGACTTCGGCGCCGGCCCGATCATGGGACGAGCTGGCCGGGTTGCTCATGAGCACCGCAAGATGCTGCGCAGCGACCTCGTACTCGTCGCGGGCGATCGCCTTGAGGGCATCGCGGCCGTCTGCAGACTCAAACCAGCGCTGCGTGCTGAGGGGATCATCGCTGCTTTCCGCACTCGCTTGGGTTGCGCCGGAGTCTTGTCCGGCCGTCCCGTCGCCTTCGGCGGGGTCGCCGGCGACATAAGCAGGTGGGGGTGCCTCACCGCTGCGACATGCCGCAAGCGCGAGCGCGGCAGCCAAGATCGCGACGATCGCAGAGGGTCGCGCAAAGCAGCGCTCGGCTGTCGCCGGAGGCGCGAACTCACGCACCGCAAATAGGCCAACGGGGCGGCTGACAAGCGTCCTGCGAAGCGGTGTCGCGGGAGCACTGAGTCGAAGTTGTCGCCGCTGCAGGTTCACAAGGAGTCGTCCTCACTAGACCAAGCGCGTGGGCTCGCCATTGGGATCAAAGATCTCAAGGCGGTTCTTGCCCTGGCGCTTGGCCGCCGCCAGTGCGCTCTCTGAGGCTTCCACAAGGGTACGAGCGCTTGGCTCTCGGAGCTGAGCGAGATCCGCGGCGCCCAGGGAGACCGTCAGATTCAGCGAGTGGCCATCGACCTGGAAGGGACGACCGCGAATCAGATCGAGCACGCGCTCGCCGGCGCGTGATGCCTTGAGTGCGTCCACGTCGCGGCAGATCAGGGCGAACTCCTCACCGCCGTAGCGGGCGAAGATGTCTTCGCTTCGGGTCGTGCCCTCGATGCGCTGCGCGAGCTCGCGCAGGAGCAGATCGCCGATCTCATTGCCGTAGCGGTCGTTGAACTGGCGCAGACCGTCGACATCGATCATGAGCAGCGAGAGCGGCTTGCCGTGGCGCAGCGCGAAGGCGACGTCGCTCTCCAGTCGGTTGTTGAAGTAGCCGCGATTAAAGACGTTGGTCAGGCGATCGCGCAGCGCAGACTCGTAGAGGTTGCGCTGGAACTCTTGCTCGTGATCATCCTGGTACGTAAAGCGCAGGACGCTGGTCGCACCGATCTGGATCTTGTCGCCCTCGCCGAGCGGGACGCGATCAATGCGATCGCCGTTGGCGAAGGTGCCGTTGGTTGAGCCGGCATCGTTGAGCAGATAGCTGTCGGCGACGCGCTCGATGATCGCGTGTGTGCGCGAGATGCCTTCGTCGTTGATCCGGACATCGGCCTGAAGCCCACGACCGATCGACGTGCGACCGTCGTTGAGGGGAAAGGTCTCGCCCATCCGATCGCCAGCAAGGACGACCACGTAGGCCCGCTTGGTCCCGTCGGCCGGGCGCTTGGACGCATCGCTTGGCGCTACGTGCGCGTCGTTGGTGGAGCTGGGGGAAGGCATCCGACTCCGATAGGTTAGGTTTTTGCGGTCCGTGCGCGCAACCAATCCGCAAAAATGAAGTTCCGGCGCATTAGTCTCGCCGATCCCCTGCCGCTGCCCGCTTCGCGCGCGCGTTGACCCAGTCGGCAATGGCCACCAGGGCCGCAGCGCGGGGTCCGAGCTCGGTCGCGATCGCCGTGCACTCAGCGCACAGCTCTTCTACGCGGCGCAGTGCCTGCTCCCGCAGGGCGGCCTGATCGTCGTCCAGCATGTCATCGGCGTGCTGGAACGCGATTCCAAAGCACATGCCCCAGCGCTCCAGCGCGCTGACGGTCTTCTCGTCGGCGCCGCCGTAGAGACCGCCCAGTGCGGCACTGGCCGCATAAAGCCCGCCGGTCTTGCCCGCATGGATCTTCTCCAGCGTGGCGAGGTCACCGACCGACTGCCCTAGCTCGATGTCCATCGCCTGACCGCCGACCATGCCGTCGATGCCGGCATGACGTGCGAGCAGCTCCACGGCGCGCGGCATGCCGCGGCGCGCGGCCTCCGAGGGCGAGCGCACCAAGCAGCCAAAGGCAGCGGTGAGCAGCGCGTCGCCGATCAAGATCGCAGGCCCTTCGCCAAAGGCGACATGCACCGTCGGCTTTCCGCGTCGCTCGACGTCGTTGTCCATCGCAGGGAGATCGTCGTGCACCAGCGAGTACGCATGGACAAACTCCAGCGCGCAGCAGGGTGGCAGGGCGTCTTGCAGCGTGCCACCGACGGCCTCGCACGCGGCGATGATCACCATCGGACGCATCCGCTTGCCGCCCTGGAGCACCGCGTAGCGCATGCCCTCACGGAGTCTGCCGGGATCACCATCAGGTCCCATGGCAAGCGCCTGATCGAGCGCAGCGTCGACCTGCTTGCGCGAGGTCTCGAGAAAGGAGTCGAGATCAAAGGTTGTCGCCATCGTCGTCCTCGTTGTCGTCGTCGTCGTTGTCGTCGTCGTCGCTGTCGTCGCTGTCGTCTTCCACCAGCTTGCTGCGTGCGCTGGCGGTTCGTGCACCCGCGCGCCCTCGCGTGCTGCCTTGGACACCAGCGGGCGCGCCGCGCCGCGATGCGCCCGCTGCCAGTGCGACGTCATCGTCGTCGGTGGTCGCGAACGGAGCCGTGCGTTGGCCGCCTGGCGCGTCTGGATCCGCGAGGAGCTGCTCGACTCGCATCTCTAACGCATCGAGCATCTCCGTTCCCTTTCGCGCCAGCGTGATGCCGCGCTCGAAGCGAGCGAGTGCGGTCTCAAGGGGGAGCTCTCCGCCCTCAAGCTCCTCGACGATGCCTTCAAGACTGTCGAGGATCTCGTCGATCTTGAGTGCCCCGCCTTGCTCGTCGGTCGCCGAATCGGTGCCGGAATCCCGCGCGACGGAGGCGTCGGCGTGCTTGGATCTCGAAGTGCGGCCGGCCATGCTGGCGCGGAGTATAGGGTCATGACCGCAAAATCCCACAGTGCGGTGGATCGCAAGGCCGGTCCGCTTGCCGTGGAGCGCCGCGGGGGATAGCCTCGAATGGCCGTGCCGAATCGACCTGCGGAGTCCAGCGACGTCGATCGCCTGATGGAGGAGTTCCAGAGCTATCTGGTGCGCCAGCGTCTCAAGTCGACGCGTCAGCGCGATATCGTCGCCCGCACCTTCTTTTCGGTCTCGGGCCACAGCAGCATCGAGGAGATCCTGGCGCAGTCGCGCAAGGAGAACCCGCGGATCGGCTACGCGACCGTGTACCGCACGCTCAAGCTGCTCACCGAGTGCGGCCTCGCCGACCATCGACGCTTTGGCGAGGGTCAGTCGATGTACGAGACCGGTGGCGACACCGCGCACCACGATCACCTGATCTGCGTCGAGTGCAACTTTGTGCTCGAGTTCGAAAACGAAGAGATCGAGCAGCTTCAAGAAGAGGTCGCGGCCGGCTTTGGCTTTCAGCTCGTGCGTCACCGGCTTGAGCTCTACGGCACCTGCCCCAAGGCCCGCGGTGTCGTTGGGGGTGCATGCCCACGTGACGAGGCCGCAGCGCAAGCCGCATTGGAAGCCCGCGGAGCCGGACCCGAGGCATAGTCATGGGCTGGCAAGACGCTGCAGTTCTGATGTGCGTGGCCGCCTCGGCGGCCTGGCTGGTTCGACACTTTGCAATGATGTCCAAGGGCGCCGGGCATGACTGTCACGGGTGCCCGGCCGCGGCGAACCACGCTGTGGCCCCTGCGGTGCGATCACCGACTGCAGGTCGCAAAGTACATCTGCCCATTCTCTCGTCGAGCCAACGAGGGCAATGAGCGCAGCGCCTGGCGACGCACCGTCCCCGGGTATGACGCCACGGGTCGCGTCGGTGGATCCCTCCGCCGGAGCGCCCGGTGTTGGCCGCAGCTTGCGGCTTGAGCTGCTTGGCACGCTCGCCTTGATCCTCGCGATGGCGACGATCTCGTTGTCGCTGCTCGTCGCCGTACTCGCGCAGCGCCGCCAAGAGGCCGGCGAGCTTGAGCGGCTTGAGGCCTTCGCTTCAAGCCTCGCGATGCTCGCATCCGCGGAGTTTCACGGCGGCGACGACGTCGATCTTGAGGCGCTGGAGCGCCTGCTCCAACAAAATCGTGCCGCGCAGCCCGGTGTCACCGCGATCGTGGTGCAGCGTGCCGACAGGGCAGACCAGCCCCCGATCGTGCAGGTCGGATTCGCCGACGATCTTCCACCGCCGCGTGCAGAGCTCGCTGTGACCGACCGCGATCACTTCGCCGCACAGGGCCTTGTCCTGATCGACGAGCCACTGCGCGTCACCACGACCTCGGGAACGCCGGTGCTCCGCGTCCTGGCCCAGCCAGCCCCAATGGCAACACGTTGGCAGTGGCGAGAACCGCTCGTGCTCGCGGGCGGCGTCGGGCTGCTGCTCATGCTCGTCGGCGGCTTTCTCCTATCGAGAAACGTCTTGGCGCCGATCGAAGCCATTCGTCGGGCGGCGACGCGGGTCGCAGACGGTGACCTCACCGCCGAAGTTCCGGCTCAAGGGCCACTTGAGATCGCCGTGCTGGGTGCCTCCCTCAACCGCATGACCCAAAGCCTGCGGCAACAGATCGCGCTTGCGGAGAGTCGCCGCCGCGAGCTTCAGCGCCAAGAGCAGCTCGCCGCGCTGGGAACCTTGTCCGCCGGCGTGGCCCACGAGATCGGCAATCCACTTGCGGCAATTCTCGGCTATGCCGAGTTCCTGCTCGACGAGCGCAGCTCGCTGGATGCGGGCTCACGTGCATCGCTTGAGCAAGTCCGCGATCAAACACTGCGGATCCGCGAAATCGTCGAGCAAATGCTGACACTTTCCCGTCCCGCCGTCTCCGTACCGCGTGCCTACGCATTGGCAGAAGAGCTTGAAAGCCTCTGCGAGGTACTGCGCGCCGATCCCCGCACCCACGGCATTCTCCTCACGCAGGCCAAGGACCACGACGCGACCCTTGAGCTTGACGCGCGCCACCTTGAGCAGATCCTCTACAACCTGGTCATCAATGCAAGTCTCGCCTGCGGCGGCGGCTCTCCCTTGGAAGGCACAGCTCGCAGCTCCGCATCGCTTCGCAAAGTGGGCACCGCCCCGTCGGCAACGGGCACAAGGGACATCGTGGGCCGCGTGCACGTCGCTATCCGCACAGACGCATCTCAAGGCATCGTGATCAGCGTCAGCGACGACGGCCCCGGCGTGCCCCAAGAACTCCGCGAGCGCATCTTCGAGCCCTTCTTTTCCACCCGAGAACCCGGATCAGGCACCGGCCTTGGCCTTGCCGTCAGTCGCGGACTGGCACTCGCAATGGGCGGAGACCTCAAGCTCCTCCCCGCGGGCGAAGGGCCCATGCCCCCCAACGCCGCCCGCCTCGGTGCGTGTTTTGTGCTGGAGTTGGCGACGAGCAACAGCTCCGAGGCGAAGTCGGAAACTCGCTGATTCGGTGACACACCCGCCCGCTCGCTTCACGGGTTGCTGAGCACGACCGCGAAGGCTTCGGAGGCGAACGCGATGAGGAAATCGGGCACGCCGTCTTGGTTGAGCTCGGCGGCGGCGCGTACGCGGCCCAGTGAGGGGAGGGGCACGGAGACGGCCTGAGCGAACTGGAAGGATCCGAGGCTGCGTAGGACGTCGACTTCGGGCTTTGACACGTAGCTTACGACGAGGTCTTGGCGACCGTCGCCGTCAACGTCCGCAAGTACGACTCCGCTGACGTTCTCATCCACCGCGACCAGGGTTGGAGCGCCGAGGGTCGCTGTGCCTGTCCCCGCCATCACCTCAAGGATCGGTTGGCCGGCTCGGGCGACGACGACGTCCGGCGCGCCCTGGCCGTCGATCTGTCCGACCGCGACGTGGGAAGCCGGCATGGTGACCGGTGTGAGCAGCGCGGAGCCTTGCTGGCTGCCGTTGCCCCCACTGAGAGCGAGGCGGAGGCCAACATTGGTACCGCCGGCGCTCACCAGGAACAAGTCATCGTCGCCATCGTTGTCCACGTCGGCGGCGACGCCTCCTCGATAATCGCCGCCCGGAAACGACCAATTGAATGGCGACTCCGTAAATGACGCGCCGCCCTGATAGAGGTCTACGATGCCGTTGTCCTGGACAATGAAGAGGTCCGGGTTCTCAGCGCCATACGCACGCGCCAAGACTGCGAAGTCGGGCTCGTAGGCGAGCGTCAGCTCGCCCGAAAACGTGAGTGAGCCGCTGGTACCACCAAGAAGCACACGGACTCGCTGGTTCACGTCGGAGGGCACCATGAGGTCATCGTGGCCGTCGAGGTTGACATCGCCGAGCGTGATACCGGTGGTGTTGCCATAGTCCCCACCACCAAACGAGGTGCCGGCGTCCCACGTGCCGGGACCGGTGTCGTCGTGGATGTAGAGCGCATCGACGCCGGCCACCACGATCTCCAGCGCGGGGTCACCGTCGAGATCCAGCGCGACCAGATCCGTCAGCACATCGCCCGTCGCGAAGATCTGGCCGGGTTGGAAACAGACGATGCCAACACTCGGAACGCCATCTCCACACGGCGTCGGCTCGCCATCGCCATCGCCATCGCCATCGCCATCGCCGTCGCCATCACCGTCGCCGTCACCATCGCCATCGCCATCGCCATCACCATCGCCATCGCCATCGCCATCGCCGTCCCCGTCGCCATCGCCATCGCCATCGCCGTCGCCATCGCCATCACCATCGCCGTCGCCCGCGTCCGCGTCCGCGTCCGCGTCGTCCTCGTATGGGGTCGGCTCAAAGCACGCCAGGCCCGGCGCAAGCGCGAGGCCGATGAAGACGAGGTGGAGCGCTCGATGACTCACGCTTTCAGACTATCACGGCGCAAGGGTGGGTCGCGGCGCGCTTGAGCTGGCTCCATCGTGATCCAAGGGCGACGACGTGGGCAGTGCTCCTGGCGCAGAAAAAGTTGGGCTGATCTGGTGCTCGCATCGACGAGTGATCCAGATTGCGGTGAGCTTCGTACAACGTGCCGGCGAAGCACGTCCTGTCGCGACCGCCGATCGCACTGCGCGGCTGAAGAGGGCCGCCTGTCCCGACAGGCCCGCGCGCGACCCGGTACTCGTGTGTCGTTCCTTGTATAGTCCGGACTCCGCCGGGTTCCGGCACGGCCAAGGAGTTCCCCAACCTCGATGTGGACCCTGCAGTGCTCGAAGCTCGCGCTGGCAACGGCGCTACAAGTTGGTCCCGGCGACGGCTACGCGCTGTCCAACGACGCTGCGTACCGTGGGGATACGGCTGTGGTCGGCGGAGACGACCCGTCGAGTGCTTGGTACAACCCCGCAGCGATCGCCAAGACGCAGCGACTGCGGGCGAGTGCCTCGCTGTCTGTCTATGGCCTGCGCCTCACCCGAGCGCGTTCCGCTTTCAGTGCTCGCGCGGGTGACGAGTACGAGGAGACGGCCGGCCGCGCCAACGAGCTGGGGGTCGTGCCGGCGGCCTTTGGTATCGCGGGCTACTTGCCGCGAGCAAGGACCTCGGTCGGCTTTACGGTCCACACGCCGGTGTATTCGGATGCCGAGTTCCAGCTTCGACTCACGCGTCAGATCGAGAGCGGTGCCTACGGAATCACGCAGCAGGTCGATGGTCTTTCGCTACGCAGGCGCTACCACGCAGGACCGGTGATCGGATGGCAGATCACGCCGCAGTTCTCGCTTGGCCTGGCAGCCTCTGCAATTTACGACTCGCAGCGCGACGACGTCCGGATCTACGCAGACGCGAGGGGCAACACCGGATCGACCAGCGTGACGCTCGTAGGGGACGAGCTTGCGGCCGTACGGGTCGCTGCGCTTGATGTTGCGCTTGGCGTTCGTGGCCAACTCAGTCGACGTATCTTTGCGGGCGCGTCCCTTCGCTCGCCCGGTGCGGTGCTCTGGAAGCAGGCGATCGGCGGCGACGTGGTGACCGTCCAGTCGACCGACGATCAAGGTCAAACTGAGGTCGCCTCCGACAGCGTGGAGGTGACGTCTCGTGAAGTGCCGCGCTGGTTGACCCCGTGGAACGTCCAGGTCGGGCTGGCGCTCGCCCTGCGGCGCACCTGGCTGGAGCTCAATGCCGGCGCCCGCACAGGCGTCGCCGCCGGCGAGACCCATTGGCGCCGCGCAGCAACCTGGAACGTCCAGTTCGGATTCTCCCATCAACTGACACGACTGTTCGGAATCGGCGGCGGAGTCTTCACCGACCGAACCGACGCAGTCCTTGCGGACTCCTTCCCGGGCGTCCGTGTGCATCGCTACGGTGGCTCCATCGCCGGCCGCTTTCGCCAGGTCGTCTACCTCCACAAACGCGAACGCGCGAATCAGCTCGTCTTCCAGACCACCGTCGCCCTCCGATACTCCGCCGGCATCGGACAGGTCCGCTCCATCGATCTGCGCTACCCGGCCGACGGACCCAGCGCCATTCTCCTTGACCCCGCGCGCTCAACCCCCGCGACGCAACACCTGCTTGGCATCTACATCGGCAGTGGCTTTGAGTTTTAGGGGGGGCGAAGATCGGATTGTTGAGTGATCCAGATCGCCAGGAGCTGCGTACGACGTGCCGGCGACTAGCGTCTCGTTGCGACCCGCGGTGGCACTGCGCACTCGGATCCCGAAGTGCTGCTGGATGCATGAATCACCGGCGCGGCCATTTGGCACCGGTCGGACCCGGGCTAGGACGCTAGCGCGTGCGTTGCTCGACCCGCACGCTCCAGACCCGCTCGGATTCCTGCTCGATGGCAAATCGCACCGGCAGCCAGCGTTCGATCAGTGCGGCGTTTGTCGTCGTGTGGAGGGTGGGGCGGGTTGTTCGGAACGAGCCGCCACCTGCGAGCGCGAGGGGGATGAGCAACTGGTCTGCGAGATGTTCGCATACGGGGACCTCACACGATGCGAACTCCCGATACGCCGTGGCAGCCGAGGACGCGACGCGCTCGGCCCGAACTGATCGTTGCCCGACAGACGAGATCACGACGTGGCCGTGGTCATGGCGCGCGACCACGAGCACGACGTTGCCAGGACCGTCACTCTCGACGGCACAGGCGCGGATGTGAACGTGTCCGAGGCCGAGTGTGCGTCGCAGCGTGTGGAGCTCAAGACTGCCGACCCTTGCGGGTAGATGGGCGTGGACGGCCCGCGCGTAGGTGTCCTCAAGGTTTCCACGGGCATGGAGCTGCACGGGGTGGAGCGAAGCACCGCCCATGATGTGCACCCGAAGATGCCCACCCCCGGCGACAGAGAAGCCGTGGCGTAGGCACTCGACCCGAATCGTGGCACCCATCTGCTCCAGGATCGGGAGCAGGCTGAGCTCGATGAACTCGAAAGGCGGCGCCATCGGGTTGTGAGTACCACCGTGAAGATCAATCGTGCTCGGACCGGCGGCCATGAGCAGCGGCCAAAGGACGGTCTGCAAAACCAAGGTCGTGCTGCCCCCCGTTGGCATCGCGACACGGAGATGGCTGGGCGTCACAGGGCCGGGATGAAACTCGACCTGCGACGAACCGAGCTCGTCGCCGGACGCTGTGCCGGCGCAGATCTCCCGAGCCGCGCGGACACAGCTCACATGCTGCCGGGCGAGCCCCGGCTTTGGCCGACGCGCGCGGATATTGACGATCCGTAGCGGCCGGCCCGTCATGATCGAGAGTGACAAGGAGGTCCGAAGGACTTGCCCCCCGCCTTCTCCCATGGCGCCATCAATGACAACTGACTCGGAGCCGATTCCGTGCGTGTCCGCTGCGGGACTGCGCGTTGGGCTCCGCTCCAATTCGCGTGCGGAGTTGTTGGTTGCTTCCCTGTACATTGCGAGTCTCCAAGCGACAAAGCTGTCGGTAGGGCCGCTCATCCGGAGATGAGCGACCACCTATCCCTTGACGCACACAACCTGCTTGAGCGTATGCACGACCTCGACAAGGTCTGCCTGCGCGGCCATGACCGCGTCGATATTCTTGTAGGCTGCCGGCGTCTCGTCGATGACGGCCGCGTCCTTGCGGCATTCCACTCCCGCAGTTGCCTTGACGTGATCGTCGATGGTGAACTGCTTGAGCGCCTGGGTTCGCGACATCACGCGCCCCGCACCGTGGCTACACGAGCAGAAGCTCTCGGGATTTCCCTTACCGCGGACGATGAATGAACGCGCACCCATGCTGCCGGGGATGATGCCGAGCTCGCCAAGCTGCGCCCTCACGGCACCCTTGCGGGTGACCCAAACGTCGTGGCCGAAGTGATGCTCTTGCGCCACGTAGTTGTGATGGCAGTTGACCGCAACCTCTCCTGCGGTGAAGGGAGGAAGCCGGCACTCATGCTCAAGTACATGGAGCACCCGCGCCATCATGATCTCTCGGCTCAAGCGCGCGAAGTCCTGGGCCCAGCCCACAGCCTCGACATAATCCGAGAAGTACTTTGATCCCTCCGGGAAGTACGCGAGGTTGTGATCGGGAAGGTTGATGAACCATCGCTTCATCTCCTCTTTCGCCAGTGCGATGAAGTAGCTCCCGATCCGGTTGCCGACGCCGCGGGAACCGCTGTGCAACATGACCCAGACTTGCCGCTCTTCGTCGAGACAGAGTTCGATGAAGTGGTTGCCGGTTCCAAGGGTACCGAGGTGGGAAATCGTGTTGGACTGCCGGACCGCGGGATGCTTGTCGACGATCGTCTCGAAGCGCGACGCGAGCGTGCTGCTCCAAATCTCGCCGACCGAGGCCGGCACCGCACGCCACGAACCCCGATCATTGCGGCGGTGATGGCCGGTGCGACCGTGAGGGACCGCCGCTTCGATCGCAGAGCGGACGTGCGCCAAGCCATCTGGAAGCTGATCTGCCCGCAGTGAGGTTCGCACGGCCATCATGCCGCAGCCGAGATCGACACCGACGGCCGCGGGGATGATTGCGCCCTTGGTGGGCACAACGCTGCCGACGGTCGCGCCGATGCCGACGTGAACGTCGGGCATGACCGCCACCCATCGATGGATGAAGGGCAGGGTCGCGAGGCGTCCGAGCTGCTCAAGCGCGCCAGCCTCGACCGGGACGCCGCGTGTCCACCGCTTGATCGGGTGAGCGCCCGGAAGGTCGGTCACCTCATAGCTGGCGTGGCTCGTGAGCGACGCGTGGTGGTGATGGTCGTCGAGGATGTGGTCGGCGTGCTCCATAATTTTCGTGCCTTCATCACGAAGATTTGCAAGGAGCGGCGCCAGCCGGCCCTCTTAGTAATTTCAATAGGTTATGGGTGGACGTGTCTCCCGTGATTATCAATGAAGCGCGTAACTTATCGCTGCTGATAAGCTCTGGCATGGCGCGTGCTCGAGCTGCAAAGTCGACGGTGGCGATTGGACTTGTGGGCCAGAACCTCGATGCCGGCGTCGGTCCGCGTCGATGGGACCGATGGCGGCCTACGGTTGATCTGTGCCGCCAGCCCGACCTGGTCATCGAGCGCTTCGAGCTGCTCTATGAAGTAGCCGCCCTCTCAACGGCAAAGCAGGTAGAGGCCGACATCCAGCAGGTATCGCCGGAGACCAAGGTCGTACTGCGCCCGGTGAAGATGAAGGATCCGTGGGACTTCGAGGAGGTCTACGCGACGCTGCTCGACTTCGCACGAGCAACCAAGTTCACGCCGGAGAGCGAAGACTACTTGGTACACATCACAACCGGCACGCACGTCGCCCAGATCTGTTGGTTCTTGCTCGTCGAGTCGCGCGAGCTCCCGGCGCGCCTTATCCAGACCGCGCCAGCGGGGGGCAAGACCAGGACCCCGGATCTTGGTGTCGTCCGCATCATCGATCTGGACCTCTCGAAGTACGATCAGATCGCCTCGCGCTTCCGTCAGGATCAGCGCGAAGGACTGTCGTTCCTGAAGGCAGGCATCGACACCAAGGACCGCCGATACAACGAACTTGTCGCCCAGATCGAGCAAGTCGCGATCAAGTCTCGATCACCCCTGTTGCTCACCGGACCGACCGGGTCTGGCAAGACTCGACTGGCTCGACGCATCTTCGAGCTCAAGCAGATGCGCAAGCAGGTCTCGGGGCGGTTCATGGAGGTGAACTGCGCGACGTTGCGCGGCGATCAGGCGATGTCGATGCTGTTTGGCCACGCTAAGGGCGCGTTCACGGGTGCAATCAAAGACCGAGCGGGCGTGCTCTCCAGCGCGCACGCAGGGGTCTTGTTCCTCGACGAGATCGGAGAGTTGGGCCTCGACGAGCAAGCTATGCTGCTGCACGCGATCGAGGACAAGCGTTTTCTCCCAGTCGGCAGCGACCGAGAAGTCGAGAGCGACTTCCAGCTCATCGCCGGTACCAACCGTGACCTCCGTGAGTTCGTACAAGCCGGCCGTTTCCGCGAAGACCTCCTTGCGCGCATCGATACCTGGGCCTTTTCATTGCCGGGTCTCAAGGACCGACCCGACGACATCGCCCCGAACCTTGAGTATGAGCTCGCCCGGTTCTCCGCGCGTGAGCAAACCCGAGTGACCTTCAGCAAAGAGGCGTTGCAACGCTTCCTTAAGTTTGCCACGGGCCCCGGTGCGACTTGGGACGGCAACTTCCGCGACCTCTCGTCGGCAGTCGAGCGCATGGCGACCTTGGCGGTCGGCGGTCGAATCACGCCCGAGGTCGTCGAAGCTGAAGCCGATCGGCTCAGAACGGCCTGGAGGCGGGGGGCAGACTCTATGAGCGGCGACCGAGACTTGCTTGCTGCAGCTCTCGGTGCCGCTGCAATCGACGAACTTGATCTCTTCGATCAGGTGCAGCTCGCCGCTGTCCTCCGTGTTTGCCGAGGGTCTCGAAGTCTCAGCGAGGCGGGCCGGGCCCTGTTCGCAGCATCGCTGCGTCAGCGCGGCTCGACCAACGATGCGGATCGCCTCAGGAAGTACCTCGCGCGCTTTGAGCTGCGCTTCCAGGACATTCAGGCGATCGAGGGGCCACGACCCTGAGATCCGATCTGAGCACTTCTTATCATTCACGATACACACGGATAAGACGAAGCCACCGGCCGGCAGGGTGCAGGCGACGCCGGTGTCGGTCTAAGTTCTTGATATTATATGCCTATTCCAGGAACTACGAACCCTGCGCCCGACTTGGCGCAGCCCGTGCTCAATGAGTCTCCAACAACGGCCGTCGACCTCGGCGGAATGAAAAGGAGCACTTCCATGGCACTTCGAAACTTACTGCGCTCGTTCGCTCTCCGTGTTCCCGCCGTGACGGCGGTCAACAACGCCGGCGGCAAGGCCTACGCGTACAGCGACGAGCACGCCCTGGCGCAATACATCGTCACCGGTTGCTTCGGTGCGACCTACTACGTCCAGCCACAGACGCAGCTGGATCGCGTCCTCGAGCTCTGTGCGAAGTTGCAAAGCGAGTACATCGCCCAAGCAGCGATCTATGCCCGGACTCGTGGGCACATGAAGGACACTCCCGCGCTCTTGCTGGCAGTGCTCGCGTCCCGGGAGGGTGACGAGTTTGAATACGCCTTCCCGCAGGTCTGCACCGACGGCAAGATGCTTCGCAACTTCGTCGGAATCATGCGCAGCGGCGTGACCGGACGGCGCTCGTTGGGCTCGCGTCCGAAGCGACTGATCCTCCAGTGGCTGGAGAGCCGGTCGGACGAGGCGATCTTCCGGGCAAGCGTGGGCAACGACCCCTCGATGGCGGACATCATCAAGATGGTCCACCCCGCGCCCAAGACCGCGAGTCGCCGAGCGCTTTACGGCTACCTGCTTGGTCGGCCCTACGATATCGAGGCGCTTCCCGAGCTGGTCCTGAACTATGAGCTCTTCAAGCACGATCCCGAGCGAACGGCTCCGGCCGTCCCCTTCGAGATGTTGACCTCGCTCAACCTGCCACCGTCTGCGTGGAAGGACATCGCTCGCAACGCGCGTTGGCAAATGACGCGCATGAACCTCGCCACCTTTGAGCGACATGGCGTGCTTGAAGACCATGACATGGTGCGGATGATCGCGAATCGACTGCGAGATCCAGCAGAGGTACGGGCGGCCAAGGTCTTCCCCTATCAACTCTTGGTCGCCTACATGCGAGCGGGACAGACCGTGCCGTCACTGATCCGCGAGGCGCTGCACGATGCGCTTGAGGTTGCGGTGGAGAACGTACCGCGTGTCGAAGGCGCGGTTTATGTCCTGCCGGACGTCTCAGGATCGATGCATTCCCCCGTGACGGGTCATCGGGGAACGGCGACCAGCGCCGTACGCTGCATCGATGTCGCCGCGCTCTTGGCGTCCGCGTTTCTGCGGGCGAACAAGGAGGCCACGGTCGTGCCCTTCAGCGACCATGTCCTGACCGCAAACGTCGAGCGGCGCGACAGCGTCATGACCAACGCGGTGCGCTTGGCGAGTCTGCCAAGCGGTGGAACGGACTGCGCGGCACCCCTGCGCTGGCTCAACCACCGACGAGCGATGGGAGACCTCGTCATCTTCGTCTCGGACAACGAGTCCTGGATCAACCCGGGTCGCCGATACTCACAGGGCACCGGCGTCATGGAAGAGTGGAATGCCTACAAGCAGCGCAATCCAGCGGCGAAGCTGGTCTGCATCGACATCCAGCCCGGCGGCAGCACGCAGGCCGCCGAGCGCGATGACATCCTCAATGTCGGCGGCTTCTCCGACGAGGTATTCTCCATGATCGACCGATTCGTTCGCGGGCAGATGGACCCCAAGCACTGGGTGCAGGAAGTCAAAAACATCCAGCTTCAGCAGCGATAGCGCAAACAGTTTGGTATGCGAATGCATACGGGATTACATTCAGGTTGTAAGATCTCGTGTTCCCTCGTCGCTACCTCTTTTCTCAAGCGCCCGGCGGACGCTTCTCCTCCGCCAACCCTTTTGATCGCGAATGTGGTGAGGACTACATCCCTAATGTCGAGGTTCCCGGTTCGAATCCGGGGTCAGCTGCACTCCAGCTGACTAGCTCAACGGTAGAGCACGAATGTCTTCACCAATTTCGTCGCGATCGCTTTTCTTGCGGCGGACGTATCAAACCCCCGCCGCCCCTAATCCGCCATCGCCTCATCCGTTCGACGTGCGTGCTCCATGAGCAGGTACGTGACGGAGATCGGGGGCTGCTCGCTGGCGGCGAGCTCTTCTCGTGCGGCGGCGACGAACTCGAACTCGCCGTCGGACCAGTCGAGGAGGGCAAAGACGCGGTCTTCGAGGCGGGCGAAGTGGCTCATGTCGTCGGCGCGGCTGACGGCGCCGTCGATGATCTCGAGGGTGACTTCGTCGGGACCGCTCTGGAGGAAGAGGCGGCCGGTGCGGCGCTCTTGATCGAGGAAGGCGAGCAGGCTGCCGAGGCGGACGTTGCCCAGATCGCCACGTAGGCCAAGCGAAGCACCTTCGCGATTGGGACGGGAGCGGCGGGCCAGCACGGCGCGGAGGCGGATCATGAGCTCGTCGGCGGCGATGCCCTTGGGGACAAAGTCGTCGACGCCCATACGATAGCCCTGTAGACGGGAGAGGTCGTCGTCGAGCTTGGTGTGGAAGACAAAGGGGACGGCCATGAGGCGCTTGCGCGAGCGCACCATCCGAAGCAGCGTCCAACCATCCATCGTCGGCATCTCGACGTCGGACAAGATCACGTCGGGCGGGCGCTTGAGTGCGGCTGCGATCGCGGTGAGTCCGTTTTCTGCGACGCGCACTTTCACGCCACGATCGCGGAGTGCATCACCAAGCTCGATGCGTGCGCTGACGGAGTCATCGACAAGGAGGAGATGGATCGGCTCGTTGCTCTGCGCGACCGGGAGCGCCTCGACTTGCGCCGCGGCGGCCGCGACGCATCGCTCAAGTGCTTGACGCTGCTCGGCGGTGAGGCCGGAGAGGCGGACCCTGACGCCGGGCGCGCTGCTCATTGTGTCCATCACGCTCTGCTCCTCGGCGACGCCGGTCATGAAGAGCGTTTGGCTGTCCGGGAGCGTGAGCTTGATGCGGATGCTCGCGCCGCTGCCGAGTCCCTCCTGCAGCGGCAGCATCAGGTAGCCGCGGCGCAGGTGTTCGCCGTACTCGACGAGGAAATCGTCGTAGCTCTCAAAACGTACCCGGAAGACCGGGATTCGTGTGGGCTCAGACATTGGGCGGAGAGGGCGCGAGGCTAGGGACCCTTCAGGGTCGTGTGCGAATGGGGGGCCAGCGTACCAGCGGAGCGGCCTTCGTGGATGCCCAGGGGTACCAAAATGACCCAGCTGCTACGCTCCGCTCAGGCAATGGCGGTGACCACACCCGAGGGCGATCGCGGTGGCGTGAACCCGGCTGCACAACCGGCCGGGACTCCGCTCGTGGGGCCGCGCGTGGAAGATCTCCGCCTGCCCGCCCGCCCGGCCGATATATCTGCGGGATACGTGCTCACGCCAAGGGCAGCGGCGCTACGCAGCCCGGCACCCGCACCGACGGTGCGCGTCTCTCTGGCAAGAATTCTGCTCGCGTTTTTGGCGGTGATCGGTGCTGCATTGTCGTTGGCTTTGGTGTGCATCGCGACACTGATCGTCGCGGGGCTCATTCGTGTCGCACACCAAGACTGGCCCGAGCTCGGTGTGTGGTGCGTTGCGCTCGCGCTCGTGGTGTCGGTGCCTGTAGGACTCGCGGTCTGGAAGCACTCAGGGGAAAGCCGGGCGCTGCGCGGGACAATGGTGTGGATCCCCGCCGTGACCAGCGCGTCGATGTTGGTCGCTTGCCTGCTGCTGCTTCCCGATCCGCTCGCAGAGAGCCTGCGCAATCTTGCATGGGTGTCGCAGGGGCGCTTGGGCGTCGCGCATCCGACAACCCAAGCGCTCAGTGCCCTTGGCCATCGCGGTGCGGACTCGATCCGTGAACCGCAAGAGGAAGAGCCGGCCTTACCCCCTCTTCCAGGGCTCGACGCGAACCGTGCGGTCCACTTTCCCTTTGAGGCACAAGGCGCGGGGATCGTTGTGCCGGTCTACCTGGAAGGTCCGCGCGGTCGGGTCGAGCAGCGCTACCTCTTTGATACCGGCGCGTCCTTTACGACGATCACCTCGTCGCTCGCGGAGCAGATCGGTCTGACGATTCCAGCCGATGCGCCCGAGCTTGAGTTCTCCACGGCGAGCGGGATCCGCCGCAGCCGCATGGTCGTGCTCGACGCGATCTACATCGGCGATACGCGGCTGGAAGGGCTGCTCGTTTCCGTTTGCGATACCTGCCCGTCCGGTCGCACGGATGGCCTGCTGGGCCTCAATGCGACTCGCAACTTCATGCTGCAGCTCGACTATCTGAGCGAGCGGCTCGACATGGTCCCGCGCGAGCAGACCAAGTCGCCCAACCGTGCCTACGACATGGAGCCGATGCTGAAGATGTCGATCGAGGGGCGGCCGGAGATCTGGTTGGGGCGCGTGCGCTGGCTGCTACGTGTCGAGAATCGGAGCACCCGGGTCATGCGCGATGTCGTGCCCAAGGTGCGCTTCGAGAGCGGCGTGACGCTCTACGGTGAGCCCATCAAAGAGCTTGCGCCACGGGAGACCGCGCGTTCGATCGTTGCCGGCAAGGTCGGCGAAGCAGAGAAGAGCGCGGGCTTTGAGTTTTCGATCGCGCTCTCAGAAGGCCACTGGTGACCGTCACGAACTTCATCGCGCTTGCGCCCGCGCCAACGGTCGAGGTCGAGGACGTGTCCTCGATGCGATTCCAGGCGGTCGCGGTGTTCTTGGTGATCGCGATCTCGATCGGCGCGGTGCTTTTCAACTTCCGAAGGTCCAGCAAGGGCGGGGCGTCTTCGCTGCGCCTCAAGAAGCGCAAGAGCTTTGATCTCTCCGTCGCCAAAATGGACGACCTCTCGCTGAGCACGATCGCTTCGCTCGTGGCAGGGCCCGCGCACATCGAGGGCACGGTGCATTCCTCCGTCGAGAAACTCGGCGGCGCGCCCGGCGAGGAGATCGTCTACATGGACAAGAGCGGGGGCGGCAAGCAGACGGCGGTCGCATCCGAGTTGATCGTGGTCGCCGACGCGACAGGGCGCGTCGGCGTGGTGAATCTTGAGCGCGCGCGCGTGCTCGGGCCGCGCGAGGATGTCGGCAAGAAATCCTTCCTCACGATCCGTGTCGGTGATCGCGTGCAAGTCCTCGGGCGATTTCGCGTGGATCGCCACGGCGAAGATATGCCGGCCCAGGCGCAGATCTACGGCCTTTTTGGCCACGACGGGCCGGCTCAGGTCAAGGTGCTTCAACGCGGTGACCAAGTCGCGGTACGCTCCGGGCCTCAGCCAGACGTGGAGCACGCATCGCCGATTGCTCAGCCACCGGCACCCGATGCCACAAACCCCGAACAAGTTGCGCCCGCCTCGACCTAAGGCGGCCCCCTCTGCACCGACCCACTCCCGATCCTGATTCTCCCTGCACCGATCCACGCTGGATCGATCTGCTTTCGATCGATCCACTCTCGATCAATCCACTCTCGATCAATCCGGCCGGCCCCGTGTTCGGGCGCCACGCACCACTTCAAGCAAAGAACACCACCTCATGTCGCGCTCACTCTCCGCTCTCTCCTCCCTCCCACTTCTTCTCGCCCTCTGCCTGGCCCCCGTCGCGTGTGATCGCGGCGGCGAGGGCACCAAGAACCCCGATGGCGGAGGCGGTGGTGGTGGCGGTCCGGCCGAGACCAAGGTGGTCCAAGATCCAGACCCGGCCGAGCTCGCCTCGCTGCGCGCGTCCTTCCTCAAGGGCGACTATGAGGGCGTGATCTCTTCGGGTAACGCGCTGGCCGCAACCCTCACCGCGCCGACGCAGCAGCGCTCGCTCGCAAAGACCCAGGCCTGGCTCGCCCTGGCGCATGTCGGCACCAACCTGCCCGAGAACGGCAAGGACGGACTCACAGCGGCGGTTGCGACCGCGGGTTCGCTGCAAGACGCGGAGCTGACGGCACTCGTCGAGCTGGCGCAAGGTGCCTATATGGTTGCGACTGGCGACGAGGCCGGCGCGATGTCGCATCTCAAGGCAGCGTCGTCGGGTCCCGATGGCGGTCTTGCGATGCTGATGGAGGGACAGGGCCACATCGGGCTCGCCTTTGACGATGAGGACGCGCTGACCGATCCGTCACAGCTCGACGCAGCGGCGAAGAGCTATCAGGCGGCGCACGATGCCGCGAGCGATCCACTGATCAAGGCACGTGCCCTGGTCGGTCTCGCCGGTGTCGCCAACTACAAGAAGGACAAGGCCAAGGTCTGCGAGCACGCCAAGGCCGCTTCGGCGCTCTATCAGAGCGGCGCTGCGACCGGGTCGCTGACAGAAGTCACGACCCTGCTCATCGGAGACAACGGCTGCGGCTGATCGGATTGCAGTCGATCTTGTCGCTCATTCTTGGCCCGCGACACGGCGTCGCGAGCCAAGAACGAGCGCGCTGAGATGGTGCGCATGACTGGCTGGCCGACTCCCCCCACGCCCCGCGTCTCACTGCATTGGGCCGGGCGTGGCCTGGGTGGTGGCCAAGCGCAGTCCGGAGTGGCGACGTCAACGGGCGACGCGGCCCCCGACGATCAACTGCGGCGGATTGAATCCGTGGT
>CAZVEM010000025.1:16963-31649 GCA_964626165.1 uncultured Nannocystaceae bacterium | reverse complement strand
GGTCGAGTTTATCGGGCGCGACAGAAACGCGGACCGACGCTGAGTCGCACGGGGCATTGCTCAGCGTCGGACGCTTCAGCTCGATCTTCGGCATGTGGGCCGCAGGACTTTCTGTTCCCGCGAACCGGCCACCTCGGCCGTCCACTAGAGGAAGTGGACCAGCCACTGCGAGCTGATGAGGAACAGCGGCGTAAGCGCGACTGCCATTCCCACGACCAGCACGGCCATCAGCGTGTCGTGGCGCTGCTCACGCGCATTTTCAAGCTGTCGAGCTGCGGATGGGGCGAAATCTTCGAAAAGCATGTCCGGGCTCCTTCTGTTACGAGAATGTGTCACATAAGACACGATTGCAAGACGCCAGCGTCACATAGTGTGTGACATTTTCAGTCGCGCCCAAAGTTTTCTACGCAATTGAGCGCTACTGCGACCATCTGCGGCCCAAATCCAGCATGTTCGTCCCACCCGAGCCCACCAAGACGCCTTGGATCGCGCGATGAGCGATTCGACCTCGGTGTGACATCGGAGAGTCCGTGCGTCGTTCACGCGACGCTCGCGATGCCGCATGGTGGCGGACCGCGCCCCCCGCACTCAGCGCACGCACCCGAAGGCCACGAAGTCTGCGCCGCAGTCGGTGGGCGGCTGCATCGTGATCCCCGGCCGGACCGGGATCCTTCCCGACGCTCGATCAGGTCTGTCGGAGTGCCCGACCGGCGATTTCGCGAACGTCACGTGAGCAGGTGGGCGCCGCGATGATCCGTTCGAGTTGGGCACGCTGCATCTGCGCAAGCGAGGGCTCGAAGCGCTCGAGCTGGTTGAACGCCGACACCATGCGCGCGGCGACCGACGGATTGATGGCGTCGAGCGCGATGATCTGCTCGCCCACAAACTCGTAGCCCTTGCCCGATGGCGCGTGGAAGTGAACGGGATTTCGCATCGCGAAGGTGCCGAGCAGCGCGCGAACTCGATTGGGCACGGTCAGTGAATAGTCGGGATGACTCTGGAGGGCGAACACGCGATCCAAAGTGTCGGGCGCGGCGGACATCGCCTGCACTGCAAACCACTTATCCATCACCAGGGCGTCGTGGCGCCACCGCGTGTAGAAGGTCGCGAGACTGGTCTCGCGCTCGGGTGTGACCCGCTCGGCGAGGCAACCCAGCGCGACTTGAAGATCGGTCATGTTGTCTGCGCGCTCGAACTTCGCAAAGGCCAGGCTGACCGCGGAACGATGACCACCGTAGGTCAGCAGGCGCAGCGCCTGATTTGCGAGCTTGCGCTGGGCAGCCTCGTCGCGGTCCATCGAGTACGTCACGCTTGCTCGCGCGTGATGGATCGCGAGAAGATCGGACTCGCCAATCTCGATAAGACGCTCAAGCAGCGCAACCCGGGCCTGATGGATCGCAGCCGCGTTGACGCGCTCATATTCCGCTGCGATGACGCGTTCATCCGGGAGATCGATGAGCAGCGCCTTCATGGCCGGATCGATTCCTTCTGCGGCCAAGACGCTGCGCCAAGCGCTGAGAAAGCGTGCCTCGGTGGCACGCGCGACCTCGGAATCAACTCCGTCGACGCGCGCTCGAAGCACGTTGAGTGCCAGCCGCTGACCCGCCTCCCATCGAGCAAAGGGATCGCTGTCGTTGGCGAGCAGGAACGCGAGCTCATCGGCACTGAGATCGACGATCAGCTCGATCGGCGCTGAGAAGCCGCGGAGCAGCGAGGAAACCGGCCGCTCGGCGACACCGTGGAACACAAAGGTCTCCTTTGCATCGCGGCACTCAAGCACCAGCTCGGTGTCCTTTGCCTTGCTCTCAACAGCCGTGCTGCCTTCGGCGGTCACGCGTTCACATCGAAGCGCGAGCTCGCGGCCATCGGCCCCAAGCAGGCTGGCGCGGATCGGGATATGACGCGGAAGATAGGTTTCCTGCAGCGCGATCGGGGCGCTCTGCTCGAAGGTCAACGAGAAGGTCGCGGCCCGCGGATCATGGGCTGCGGTCACGATCACGCGAGGCGTGCCCGCCTGCATGTACCAGTGCTCGAACTGGGAAAGATCGACCTGGTTCGCATCTGCCATCGCAGCGCGGAAGTCGTCGCAGGTCACCGCCTGGCCGTCGTGCCGCTCAAAGTACAGCTTCATGCCGGCAAGAAAGCCGTCTTCGCCGAGGAGGGTCTTGTACATGCCGACCACCTCGGCGCCCTTCTCGTACACCGTCGAGGTGTAGAAGTTGTTCATCTCGATGTACGCCTCGGGGCGGATCGGATGGGCCATCGGTCCTCGATCCTCGGCGAACTGCACTGCGCGGAGGTTCTTGACGTCCTCGATGCGATTGACCGCCGGCGAGCCCATGTCCGACGAGAACCACTGATCGCGAAAGACCGTCAGACCCTCCTTGAGCGTGAGCTGAAACCAGTCACGACAGGTGACGCGATTGCCCGTCCAGTTGTGAAAGTACTCGTGGGCGATCACGGACTCGATGCCGTCGTAGTCCTCATCGGTCGCGGTGGCCGGCGATGCCAAGACGTACTTGGAGTTAAAAACGTTGAGACCCTTGTTCTCCATCGCTCCCATGTTGAAGTGGGAGACGGCCACGACCATGTAGATGTCGAGGTCATATTCGAGGCCGAAGCGACGCTCGTCCCACTCCATCGCGCGCTGGAGGCTGCGCAGCGCATGATCGCAGCGCTCAAGATCGTGCGGCTCGACCCAAATCTCAAGGATGACCTCGCGCCCACTGCGGGTGCGGAAGGTGCCGCGATGCGCCTTAAGATCGCCCGCGACCAGGGCGAACAGGTAGGAGGGCTTGGGAAAGGGATCCTCCCAGGTCGCGATCACGCTGCCGTCCGCCTGCGTCTCGCGTCGAATGAGGTTGCCGTTCGAAAGCATCACAGGATAGCGACTCGCATCGCCCTGGATGCTCGTCGTGTACCTCGCCATCACATCGGGGCGATCGAGAAAATAGGTGATCTTGCGAAAGCCCTCGGCTTCGCACTGCGTGCAGAACATACCGTTGCTGCGGTACAGGCCCTCCAGCGAGGTGTTGTCCTGCGGCCGAATCGCGACCACGGTATCCAGCCGAAACTCCGCAGGCGGTTGTGAGAGGAGCAGCTTCCCCGGCTCGAGTCGATAGCGACCTTGCTCAAGATCTTTGCCATCGAGCTTGATCGAACGCAGCTCAAGCTGTTCGCCGACAAGCTCCAGCTCGATGCTGGGATCGTGCGCCACGCCGTCGCGCAGCTTCAGATGCAAGCTCGCCTCCACCACCACCTCCTCCTCGCCGAGCCGGAACATGAGTGCACACGTCTCGATGCCGTAGCGCGTCGGCCGATACGAGGAACGCAGGATGGGCTGCAGCGTTGGAGCGTCCATGCTCCGCGCAGTTAACCACACGGCGTCCGGCACCGATCGCCGCAACCCACGGGTATGAAAAAGCCGGCGCTGTGTCTTGCACGGCGCCGGCCGGGTCTACGCGTCCACTGCTTACCAGCGGCGGGGCGGGGGCGGAGGCGCGAAGCGCGTCTCGGGGAAAGGCTGCGGATCGGGCTGGTAGGGCGGGTAGTAGGGAGGCGGCGGATCGACCGGAACCCCCCGCGCGCGAAGACCCTCAAGCGAGTCGTAGTACATCGTCAGCACCGCATCGGGACGCGACTTGTTCTTGCGAGTGAAGGTTACTTCACGCACGGAGCTATAGGTACTCTCGCCGTATTCGGTGCCGAGCTTCTCGGGTGCGGGCTGCACATAGCCACCGTAGGCCCGGCTCTCCTCGGCTGCTGCGTAGTCGCCATCGTCGAGGCCCTTGTAATAGGGCGCAGGGCTGTCTGCCGGCGGTGTCGCGGCCGTCCCCTTGCCACGGCTCGATCCACCGGTGGAGGTGTGGGCGTCATACTTCGCGTTCTCGTCGTAGTAGGGGCGTGGATAGGGGTCCTGTGGTCGCGCAACTGGCTGCTGGCGCCGCGGTGGCTTGGGCGCTCGCTCTTCGAACACCGCAACGCCGATGACGCCCACGTTCTGCGCGGTCCCCATGCGGGATGAGTAGGAGTTGGATTGCGCGGTAAAGCGAAAGGCCGCGACCGAGTCCAGGCTCTGCCGGAATCCCTCGATCACGACCGACCCATAAGGCTCGATCACATAACCGCGCTGTGATCGATAGTTGCCGACCTTGCCAGTCAACACGTCGCGACCATCGACGCTCACCACGGCCTCGACGCGGCGCGCCGAGTTGTTGCTCACGCGAATGTTGTATCGCTCACCGATCTCGCCCGCGACAAACATGCCGCCGTTGTGCGCGTAGGTCTGGAAGGCGCCGCCATAGCCCCCGGCGCGCTCGATCGTCATCGAGTAGCTGCCGTAGTAGCTCGGCATCGCTCCGGTCCAGTTCGGCTCATCCGCGCGGGCACAGGCGCTGGAGAGCGCGGCCGCTGCGATCATGCAACTCGCGGAGAGGCCAAAGAGACGAAACAGGGAGCGGCGATTGATGAGGTCGGTCATGGCAGTGATCGCAGAGTGGGAGTGATGTGGGCGGGTGAATCCGGCACGGGCAGTTGGGGAACCGGGGACCAGGCACTTGCTCCTGGTTTGGGGCACCTTCCTGGCGGCGGCCCGGGGAACGCGGCCCAGCGCCGGGCCCTTACAACGGCCGTTCGACGACTGCGGCCTGCGCCTGTTCGCTCGACCCGGCATTTCGCGGCCTCGCCAACTCACTGCGGGTCATGCGCGAAGCGGAGGTCCACCCAAATACGGCCCAGAGGCCAATCCGGGGCCGCATTGCGTGTTGCTTGGCACTCAGGCTGCCCCTACTGTCCGCGCCGATGGGCCGAGCGACGCGCGTTGATCCCCGGCTTGCGTGCCGAGCCGGCACCGCCACGCGGATCTGGGCGCTTTGCGCCGCACTCTCGACCTCGGCGCTGCTCGTCAGCCCGTCGGGCTGCGCGGGCACGGGCCGGCAGCGAAGCAAGGATGTGCCGATGGGCTCATGGCCCTTATGGCAGGACCTCACGCCGCTGATCGACGTGGCCAAGGGCAACGCCACACCCGAGACCATCGAAGCGCTCAACAAGGCCAAGGCCCTCCTCCGACAGGGCAAAGTCCGCAGCGCCGATCAAGAGCTGGCCAGTGTCGCCGATGGTGGCGGTCGCCACTGGATCAGCACCGCACGCGCGGATCTTGCCGCGATTCACTTCACCGTCTGCGTCCGTGGCGTCGCGTGGCGTCTGCCGGAAGCGGGCGAAGATGGCGAAGCCCCGACGAGTCGCGTGGTCGAACGTGATCCAAGCGCTCCAGTCCTCGGCACTGATATCTCCGTCGAAGCGCTCTTGACTAACATCGACGCCGCCGTCGATGCCAAGGATCCGACGGTCTCAACACAGGCACGGATCGCTCGCGCCCGCATCACCACCTTCGTCGTCGGTTGTCCGGCAACGCGCCAAGTCGCCGATCGAGCGAGTGCGATCTTGCGCAGTGACCTTGCACAGCTTGCCGCCGAAGCCCATCTCACGCCCGATCTCGCCTTTGTGTGGGCGGGCATTCAGCTCGAGGAGTACTCGGGCGCCGCTGCGCGACCGCTGCTTCTCCAGGCCAAGGAGGGCGGCTTTAACGACCCCTCCGTCGAGTATCTCCTCGCCGTCGTTGCGCTCGAGATGCGTGACCTTCCCGCCGCGGAGACCCACGCCAAGGAGGCGATGACGGTCTTCGAGAAGCTCGGCGACAAGCAACAGCAGGCGCAGTGTCTCTTTGTCCGCGGCGAAGTGGCCCGGCTAGAGACACGCAATGCAGACGCGAGCGCCCACTATGGCGCGGCGGTCAAGCTGGTGCCGGCCCACGCCGCGGCGCAGCTTGGCCTCGCCCGCGTCGCGCTCGCGCAGGATGGCGTTTCGGGTGCGATCACGGCATTGCAGCGCGGCGTCCTGGAGCTCCTCGGTCCCGATCTCAGCTCGCTCAACGCCAGCCTCGACGCGGCGGCCAACATTGAGGCGTTGGTGATCCTGACCGATGGCGATCTCGAGTTCTCCGAGATCACACGATCTGCACTGCTCAGCGAGATCGATCTCGATGAGCGCGCGCTCGCTCGCGCCATTCGCTACTACTACGCGGCGACCTTGGATGCGCGCCTCGGTGAGTGGGAGGCAGCGCGTGGCCACGCAGCCACCTCCGCGCTCGAACTTGAGGAAGTCGACTTCGCGCCGATCAATCCACGCGAGTTCCTCAAGCGCCTCGACGAGGCGCTGCGCTAGCAGGCCGCAGCGGCTGCCTTTGCGACCGCCCTTGCGACTCCTTGCGCGAGGGGCCGTCGCTACGGGATCCGGCCGACGTCGGCGATCGGGACCTCGTCGACGGTCTCGGCGAGCTGGGCAACCAGGGCCTCAGTGACGGCTTGCTTTGCGAGCTCAAGCTTGTCGGCCGGAGCCTGGCCGGCTGCGAGCTGATCGTGCTCGCCCCTCGCAAGCTCGACCCGGACGATCGCTTCGGGCTGAAAGGACAAGAGCGGCCAGACCGCGACCTCAATGCTGTGCTCGGGCGAGGCCGTGAGCTTCCAGCGATTGCCGAGCATGAATCGGTCGTGGGCCTCAAGCGCGATCGCCAGCGATCGCCCAACCAGCTGCGAGACATTCTCTCGGCTCTGCAAGAGCCGCTGATGCACCTTGAACGCGAAGATCCGCTCGCGACGATCATTAGCGGGAAAGCGTGGATCGTCGCGACGAAAGGCGAGCCATGAGAGAAATTCATGGTTGTGGCGCCAGGCGAGCCGCTGGGCTTCGACCTCACCCACCAGCTTGGCGACGCGATTGGAGAACCGCATCTTCATTGCCAGACCCGTCTCTTTCATCTGCTCGCGGACCTCACGAGAGAACGAAGACACGGACGCGCCCGACTGCTGCTCGTCGTAGCACTCCAGGGCAAGTCCAATCCCGAGTCCGACGTGTGCGGCGATCTGGACGGTGGTCGTGACGATCTGCTGGTAGAGCCCCGGCATCACCAAGCGCAGACCCGCTTCGTCGAGGCCTTGAACCTGTGAGAGGGTCTCGAGCTTGGCGTCGGTCAGCGCGCGTCGCAGATCGGCCACCACCGGATCGGTCTCAGCGTCGTGCACATGCGCGAGGAATGTGTCGCGAGCCGCAGTCACCCGCGGGAATGTAGGCCGGCACATGCATCCGGCGCTAGCGAGGTCGTGCACACGTCTCCTTCATGGGCGGCAACGCGTTGACATCGCTACGCCAGAGCGCGGCCTATGGCGTCTCGGCGGCCGATCACGGCGCCGTCGGGATCTTGAGGCTGCATACGCAGGATCGGCACGAGCGCTGTCGAGCTGTCCCGATCCGCGGGCCCAGCCAACGTACCGAGCGGATGAACCGCGGCTCCGGGCCAGCCCGATCCCCCTGCGTCCGCAGCGCGAGGCCCGGCCCATGCCGGCTGGGGATCTCGCCGGTCGCCCGTCGAGCCATCCCGGTTCGAGCAATCCCGCACAACCGAAGGGGGCGCGGAGGGCGGCACGCGGCAGAACTCACACGCGCCACGGGCCGGCAGATATCTTCGAGCGCAGACTCGCTCACGCGCGCGGCCACCCTGGTGCCAATGCTCCGGGTGATGCTTCCGTGCTCACGAAAATGGCCGTTGGCCGTCCTCGGAGCGCGTGCTATCGCTCGCGCCGATCGGGTGAGCCTACCGCCATGAGCACGACGAACTTCGAGCTTCCGTCCCAGCCAGCGATCCCCTACGACGTTTCGATCGTCGCCAACCCCACGCAGGCCGAGCTCCGAGCGCTGACGCTCAAGCACACGCCCTTCGTGCAGCAGACCGCGGCCGGCAGCCTCAACAAGGTCTCTCGCAACAAGTCGCGCGTCGCCAACTACACCTACGTGATCGATCGCCACGGTGATCCGACGCGCTATTCGACGGGCACGATCGCGCCCGAGAAGGCCGAGGCGCTGATTAAGAGCCAGGCCGAGTACATCAAGGCCAAGGGACAGCTCATTGAGATCGACGGCTACGTGGGCATGGGGCCCAAGGGCGTGGCGGTTCAGTGGCTCTACACGCTTGAGGGCGCGAACATTGCCGCGATGCAGCAGATCCTTGCGTTCCCTCGCAAGGAAGTCGAAACCGCCGCGGCCTACGAGCAGCCCTTCCGCCCGGCGCTGCGCCTGGTCTACACGCCCGACCACTTCGTCGACATGCCGGGCCGCCAAGCGATCATCGTCGACCTTGAGAACTACGTCACCTACGTCATGGGTGCGGACTACTTCGGCGAGAGCAAGAAGGGCGCGCTGCGCATGCTCACCGCCCTGATCTACAAGAACGGCGGCCTGCTCATGCACGCCGGCGCCAAGTCGATCACGACGGGTGCGTCCTCGCTGGTCATGGGCATTCTCGGCCTCTCGGGGACGGGCAAGACCACCACCACCTTCAGCCGCCAGGGTGAGCGCACCGCTCCCGTGCAAGACGACATGATCGCGATGTGGCCCGGTGGCGACGTCACGATCACCGAGAACGGCTGCTTTGCGAAGACCTGGGCGCTGACCGACGACACCGAGCCGGTCATCTACCGCGGCACGATGAGCCCCGATGCTTGGCTTGAGAACGTCTACGTCGATGAGAACGGCGCGCCGATCTTTGACAAGGGCCTGCTCTCGCCCGCCGAGGTTGCGCGCATGTCCGATGTGCTGATTGGCACCGGCGCCGATCCGGACAACGTTGCCAAGTATGCGCGCGGCGAGGTCAAGGCGGAGGCTCTCATGCACAACCACCTGCCGCGCGACGGCTGGGACTTCATCATGTGGAGCGAGAACGGTCGCTCGATCGTGCCGATGTCCGCGATCGAGGACGCCGCGCCCTTTGACTCACTGCCGCCGCTGCGCTCGCTTGGCATCCTCAACCGCGACGAGGGTCCCGATGCCGCGACGCCGGGCCTGGTGCGCTTCGTCAACCCGGCTCAGTCGGCCGCCTACATGATGCTGGGCGAGACCACCAAGACCTCGGCGGCAGGCAAGGAGCGCGGCAAGACTCGCTCACCCTTCACGCAGCCCTTCTTCCCGCTGGCGCACAGCCTGCAGGCGCGACGCTTCTCGGAGCTTGCGGCGACCTTCCCGGAAACCGCAATGTGGATGATGAACACGGGCTACATCGCCGGCGACGCCCGTTCGGTCGTCGATGGCGACGGTCTCAAGGTCAAGATCCGGCACTCCTCGGCGATGCTTGAGGCTCTCATCAGTGACGCAATCCGCTGGGTGCAAGATCCAGACTTTGGCTACGAGATTGTTGACGTCGACCACCCCGAGAATCGCGAGCTTCTCGACAAGGTGCCGGCGGAGATCCTCCAGCCGCGTCGCTGGTTCGAAGCCAAGGGCAAGCTCGACGTCTACAACGGCTGGGTCGAGCAGATGAAGAAGGAGCGCCGCGCGTTCCTGCGCAAGTTCGAAGTCGATGAGAGCATCATCGACGCGATCGGCTAAGGCTGGCGTCTCCCTCAAGGGAGCGTGCGTGAGCGAGACGGAAACGTCCGTCCCGCTCACGGCCTTATCGCGGCGTGGTCGTCGGAGCGGCAGCACCCGATGCGACCTCGCTCACCGGCGCGAAGCTTGCGAGCTTGGTGTTGATCTTCGCCTCGATCGGACGAATGAGCTCAGCGTGCTTCTCCGCCTCAGTGCGAAGCTTGCCCAGCTCGTCCTCCAGGGCGACCGCTCGTCGCACGAGGGGATTGCGCTCCGCGGCACCGGCATCCCCGAGAGCGCCGAGGGTGTCTTTGAGGCGCGCAAGGTCCTCCAGCACGCGCGTTTGATCGGCGCTGAGGGCCTCGGCCTTGCGCCGATGCTGCTCGCGCTCTTCGACGGCAGCGAGGAGCGGACGAAGCTGCTCTTTGGTCGCTGCATCCAACGTTGCCTCCTCTGCGAGCTCGGCCAAATACTCGCGGCTGAGTTGCTCAGGCTTGCGGCGCTCGACCAGACCCTCGGTCGTCACAATCACGCGCTCGATCTCCTTGGCGGCTGGCACGTCGATGATGCCGAGCGCACTGGATCGGGCCGCATCCCAGTCGGTGCGATCCGTGCCCTCCACGGTCGCGTTGCGACCGGTCGGGAGGGTCATCAGGACCTCTTTGACCTGTCCGCTCCGGTTGCGAATCGCGAGCGAGCGCTCGACCCGCTCGGTGTAGTGCGCTTCGAGCATGCCGTTGCGGAACACGACCTTCTTTCGTTCCCGCGTGGTCTTCGCATCGATGATGCGCAGCTCCGTATCGCGCTCTTCGGCGATGTCGGCGAGGACCACTTCATCGGGCTTGAGGCGATCCAAGACCGACTCGCCGGCAAAGCCGCCATCGAGATATACGGCGATCGGTCCCGTCGGAAGCGTTCGGCCGCTGGTGTTGATCAGTGCAATCGCAGCGCGCGGAGCCGCCTGCAGGGACGGAAACCACGCGACCGCGCGCGCCTGCACGGGCGCCTGAATGATCGGTACCATCGCACTGTGCTGCGGCGCGAGATCGATCGGCTCGGCAGCGGTGAAGAGGACGCTACTGGCTTGCTCTTCGCTCTTTGCCTGCTTGGTCGCCGCAAGATCGCCAAGCGCGAGGAGGTCGCTTTGGCCCGCGCGCGGAAGACCGGCGCTGCGGCCACTCCCGCCGCCAGTGCCACTCCCATAGCCAGAGCCGCTACCACTGCCTCCACCGTGGCCAACAAGCCCGACGTTGCCGAGCTCAATGCCGTCCGCAAAGTCGCCCCAGAGCTGATCGGCGTTGCCCTCTAAGAGCTGTGGCACGGAGGAGAGCTCACGATCTGGCGTCTTGAGTTCACGTCGCTCATAGCGTGGTGCAGCGAGTGGGAACATGAAGCTGTCGGGCCGGCCGTCGACCACTTCCAGCACCACGCCCTGCCATGCCTCATCGGTGTCGTTGTGGACCAGGGCCCAGGCCTGCAGCGTGGTGTTGCGAACTCCATCGGCGCCCGGCTTGGCCATCACAAGTCGATAGGTCAGTCGCCAGACGGGCGATTCCACAAGATAACCGAGGGTGACGCCGCCTCCGGTGCCCTTCACCCCAACTTGGTTGTAGCTCACGCCCTGCGTCCGTCGTCCCGCGCTGAGGGCAAGTCCGAGGCGCTGGCGAACATCCGGATCGAGTGGCCGAACACCCGCGATCGTGCGCACAGGAACCGCCGAGATCCGCCCTTCGTCGGTCATCACGGTGACCAGCGCGTTGGACTGCGGCAGATCGTCCTCACTCCAAAAGACCGCATCGCCGTCGGCGTCGCTGGCAGAGACCGAACCACGCGGCGACAGATCGTCGCGAATATCGACGACATCGACCAAGGTGCCGCGGAGGCGACCCCGTGTCAGTCGGAGCTCGACCCGCGCGCCCTTGAGGGTATCGAGTAGCGCATGAAAGCCGAGCGCGGCTTCGACATCCGCAGGAAGCCCTGCACGTGCACGCGCGACTGCGGGGCTGAGCCGCGAATCAAACGAGACGTTCTGGATCTCACCGGACTCCGAGAGCACGATCAACGACTTGATCGCGTCGTCGAGATGACCTTCTGGGATCGTCAGCCACGCCTCGCCGCTTTTCAGTTGGCCGGTGCGCTCGAAGTACGCGACACCCGACTCGTAGTAGCGCACGCGCGTCAGCGGAAGATTGTCCGAAGCACTCTGTGATCCGACCGCGCCGCGCTTGCCAGCCCCGCCGATGCCTCCGGCGCATCCCATAGGCGCGCCAAGCAGCACGAGCCATGCCGCAGTGTGCAGCAATACACGGTGGCCTCGACCCCCCTGGTGCCCAATGCCGCTTGAGGAGGGCGGAGCTGCAAGGCATCGGATCTGGCGGACGTTCATGGGGCTCCCTGCGACATCACAACGACACCGAAGTTCTCGGCGATTCAGTTCTCGTCGACTAGGTTCTCGGCGAATAGGTTCTCGGCGACTAGGTGCTAGTCGACTAGGTGCTAGTCGACTAGGTTCTCGGCGAATAGGTTCTCGGCGACTAGGTTCTCGGCGACTGAAGCACCTCTGGCCCGGCGGGCACTAGCTCGGTCGGTTCATCAGGCTCGCGGCGTAGGCGGCTCCAAAGCCATTGTCGATGTTGACCGTCACCACGCCACTACTGCACGAGTTCAAGCAGGTCAGCAGCGCGGATACGCCACCAAAGCTTGCTCCATATCCGATGCTGGTCGGCACCGCGATCACGGGCACATCGACCAGCCCAGCGACCACGGAAGGGAGCGCGCCCTCCATGCCCGCGACGACAATGACAATCGCAGCTCGTCGGATCCGCTCGACCTCGGCGAGCAACCGATGGATCCCTGCGACGCCGACATCCATCAAGATCGATGCCTTATTGTGCATCGCTTCGGCGCAGATCAGCGCTTCGCGGGCGACACCTTCGTCGCTGGTTCCCGCGGCAATGACCAAGACCTCACCCCGTCCGCGAAGCGTGCGATCTCGCCAAAGTCTCAGCACCTTGGATCGCGGATCCCACTCGGCATCCGAATGCTCGGTGCGCACGCGATCCGCTGCCTCCTCGCTGGCACGGGTGCACAGCACATTGGAGTTGCGCACGGCGAGCGAATGAAAGATGTCGGCGATCTGTGCCGAGGTCTTCCCTTGACCAAAGATCACCTCGGGAAAGCCGCGACGCCGCGCACGATCGTGATCGATACGGGCAAAGCCAAGGTCTTCCACCTTCACACCGTGCAGCGCATCGACGGCCTCTGATCGGAGCAACTCGCCGCGCAGAAGCGCATCGACGATGCCTTCGACGGTGTGCGGTGCCTGGGTATCGTCGTTGCTCACGTGTTGCTCCCGGGGCCAGCGTTGGCGGCAAGGTTCGTGCCTCCGTTGACGGACGGCAAGGTGCTCGGCAAGAGGCTCAGCGAGCCGGAGCGAAATCCCGCGAGATCGAGGGTCACATGGCGATAGCCGGCGCGTCGAAGCGCTGCGACCACCTCTTTGCGCGCCTCGACCAGGCGTTCAAAGTCGCGGGGGAGCACCTCGATTCGCGCGACGTCACCATGGTGCCGCACACGGAGCTCCGCGATCCCAAGTGCGGCGATCGCCGCTTCAGCTCGCTCGATACGACCCAGCACCTCCGCGGTCACCGCCGTCCCATCGGGCACGCGACTGGCGAGGCAGGGCGTCGCGGGCTTGTGATGGTTCGGTAGGCCAAGCGCGGACGCGAGCTCGCGGATCTCCGTCTTGCCGAGCCGGGCGTCGACCAAGGGCCGCGCCACCGCATTCTCCTGCCCCGCGCGTGTCCCCGGCCGGTGCACGCCGGGCGCAAGATCATCGAGGTTGTCGCCGCTGCAAAGGACGGCGAAGCCTTCCTGCCGAGCCAGTGCGCCGAGCCGCGAGAAGAGCTCGGTCTTGCAGTGATAGCAGCGGTCGCCCGCGTTCGCGACATAGTCGGGTCGTGCGAGCTCGTCGGTATCGACGGTCCGCAGCGTCACGCCGATCTCCGCGGCCAGCTCGATCGCGGCGGCACGTTCGCGTGATGCCAACGACGGCGAAACGCCGAGGACGGCGAGCACCGGCCCTTCGCAGACCCGTTGCGCCACGGCGGCGACCAAGGTGCTGTCGATGCCGCCCGAGTAGGCGACCATCACGCTCGGATAGGCCCGCAGCACCGCGGCGAGTCGCTCGTAGGCGGCCGCGCCCTGCTCACTGAGTGCGAGGCGATTCACGGCTTCTCCTCGCTCAACGAGCGCTCGCCCGTTCTCTGGGCGCGTTCGTACTCGGCGATGATGCGCTGCCGCAGTACGGCGATGCGTTCGCCTGTCCGCGCCGCGATCTCGGCGAGATCGTCGAATTCCGGGCGCGCCTGCTGTGCGCTGATCTTGAGCCGCACGGGGCCCAGCGTACTGGAAAAGAGCACCGACGCACGCGTGCGGACGCGGCGCTGCTGGGGCTCGCGCCGCAGACCAAGGGTGCTGCTCTGCGCAAAGAAGAGAGAACTGAGCTCGGACTCTTGGGCAGGGTGGCAAATGCACGCGATCGCATGGCCCGGGCGCCCCTTCTTCATCCAGATGGCGGTCGCACTGGCATCCAATGCGCCCGCGTTCATCAACGACGACAGCAGATAGGCGATGTCTTCGCCAGTCATGTCATCAACATGGGCCGTGAGCACGACGACGTCCTCGATCGCGAATTCGCCGTCCCAGGCCTCTGTCAGGCGCCCACGCGAGGCCGCAACGCCGCGCCCCTCGTTCGCGTGCGCGTGCGTGTGCGCGTGCGCGTGCGCGTGCGTGTGCGCGTGCGCGTGGTGGTGGGCGTGACCGCCAGCGTGGTGGTGGTGGTCATGGTCATGACCGAGATGGCCGCCGTGACCGTCATGGTCATGACCGTGATGGTCATGACCGTGGCCGTGGTCGTGGTCGTGGTCATGAGCATGCTCGTGGTCGTGGCCGTTGCCGTGACCGTGACCGTGACCGTGTGCATGCTCGGCATTTGCGCCATCGACCGAGCTGGGATGCCCCGGCGACCCAGCCCCGCCCCGCCCGAACGCACGGACGACTTGCACCAAACTGCCCCGAAGCAGGCTCTGCGGCCGCGTTCCGCCGCCATAGCCAATTCGCTGCACCAGATAGCTCAGCCCGCTCGGCAGCGGTGCCGCGCATGCGGCGAGGAGCGCGGCGCCGGTCGGGGTGACCTGCTCGCCCTCGCCCATCCCCGCGATGATCGGGAAGCGCCCGGCCAACAGTTCGACCACGGCCGGGACCGGAAGCG
>CAZVEM010000025.1:0-16953 GCA_964626165.1 uncultured Nannocystaceae bacterium | reverse complement strand
TGCTCGCAACGCACCGTGCCCCGCCCTCCGGGAAGCTCGCCGCAAAGGATCGTGTCGATGCCCAGCAGCTCAAGGGCGAGCGCGCAGCCGCAAATATCGAGGATTGCGTCCGCAGCACCAACCTCGTGGAAGTGGACCTGCTCGGGCGGCACACGGTGCACGCGACCTTCGGCCCGAGCTAACAACTCAAACGTTTGCATCGCCCGTGCTTTGGCCGCGCGCGGCAGCGTGGAGCGTTCGATCCTCGCCAGAATCTCCGGCAGGTGGCGGTGCTCCGATTCGCGCGGCAGCCCCACGCGAACACGCGTGCAGCCAACCGATCGGCGGGTGGTGGACTCAAGCTCGATCGACCAGTCGGACAGGTCCAGGCTCCGCAGCTCCGCACGGATGGTCGCTAGCGGTGCGCCCAGGTCGATCAACAGGCCCAGGAGCATGTCGCCCGCGATACCGCCAATCGGTTCGAGCAAGAGGGTGCTTGAGGCAGCGCTCACTTCGCCGGACCAATAGCAGAGGCAACACCCGTTCGAGCACGGCCCCTCCCCCACCACGGTGCAGCCTCGCTTGGGAACGGTGCCCGGCGGTGCGTTTGAGGGGGGCCTGGCTACGCTCGGCGGCGACTGACGGGGCGCTTGCGCGACGGCGCGCACGTGCACTTGTGCGCGCGGGTGCGAAGTGCCGTTCGCGTTCCGCCGGCCCTGCGCCATCCCCGTCAAGCGTGCTGCTGCGCGCATGGGCAACGTCTTGACGAGGTGACGGGTTCGCGCGACAACGCCCGGCCGGTTGCGCCACGACGCGACTTCAAGCGAGAACCACGGTGACTGCGAGCTACTTTGATGTGGACGGCACGCTGGTGCACACGAATCTGCTGCACACCGCGCTCTACTACCTCGCAAACGAGATCAACCCCGCTCGCAGCGCGCTAAGCCTCGGCAAACTCGCGATGCGGGCCCCGAGGCTGCTGTGGGCCGAGCTCCGGGACCGGAGAACCTTCAACGAGCTCTTGTTCGAGTGTTTCGCTGGTACTTCCGAGGATCGTCTGATGGTCCTCGCCGACGACACCTTCAACTGGGCGATGAAGCAAGCGCTCTATGAGGGCGCGCGTGACCTGATCAGGAGGAGCAAAGCCGAGGGTCACGAGGTCGTGCTGATCTCGGGCGCGCTCGACTTCCTGCTCGAGCGTCTCGCGAGGGAGGTCGGCGCGGACACCTGGATCGGCAACCGGCTGGAGATCAAAGACAACTACGCCACCGGCAAGATCCTGCGACCGGTCGTCGCGGGACCAACTAAGGCGCGACTCATCGTCGATCACGCGCGCGCGCGTGGCCATGACTTATCGGAGTGCTTCGCATACTCCGATAGCTACTCCGACGTACCGATGCTCTCGGTGGTCGGACGCCCGGCGGCCGTCAATCCTGACGCAGCCCTCCTCCGTCTCGCACGCGCCTATTCCTGGCCGATCGTGCGATTTGAACGTGAGAAGTGAGATTCCCCGAACCGGCGCCACCGCGCCGAATTTGTCCGTAGGAGCACCGTGAGCAGCCCCCATATCGCATACATCGACAAGCACAGCGCACCTCGTGTGTTGTTCGCCGGCGATCGCATCATCGAGGTTGATCTGCCCATCGGAACTCGGGTGATCTACCCCAAGCCGCCGCTGGTCGGGCTCAAGGACGTCGACGCCGCGATCCGCTACGCGATCAACAACCCGTACAACTCCGCGCCTCTCTACGCGAAGCTTCGTCCTGGCATGAAGGTCGTCATCGCGATCGATGACATCTCGCTGCCGCTGCCGCCGATGCAGCCGCCCGACGTTCGTCAGCGCATGCTTGAGATCGTCCTCAAGATGCTCGACGAGCACGGCATCGAAGACGTCGAGCTGATCATCGCCGTGGCCTACCACCGCCACATGACCAAGTCCGAGCTTGAGCACATCGTCGGCAAGAAGATCTACAAGCGATTCGCGCCTGACCGGCTCTACAACCACGACGCCGAAGACCACGACAACCTGGTCTATCTCGGCAAGACCGAGGCCGGTGAAGAGGTCGAGATCAACCGCGCAGCCGCGGAGTCGGACCTGGTCATCTACCTCAACCTCAACCTCGTGCCGATGAACGGCGGGCACAAGTCGGTCGGTATCGGCCTGTGCAGCGGGCGTACCATCAACGCCAACCACAACCCGTACACGCTCACCGAGCCCGGCACCTACATGGACCCGGCAGACTCGCCGCTGCATCGCAGCCTGGAGCGCATCGGTCGCTTCATCGAGAGCAAGATCGATGTGTTCCACATCGAGTCGGTGATCAACAACCGCATGTTCGACCGGAACCTTGAGTTCCTGGCGAAGAATCCCGACGACTACAGCGCCTTTGATAAGGTCAAGCTGCGCGCCTTCATTGCCACGCTGGATCGACTGCCCCAGCCCGCGCGCCAGAAGATCTTCTCTTCAGTCTATGCCCCCTACGAGGTCATCGGCGTTTATGCCGGCGATGCCGAGGAATGCCACAAGCACACCGTCGAGCGCTGCTTTGAGCAGTACATGGTCGAGGTTGAGGGCCAGGCGGATATCCAGATCACGGGCATCCCCTACATCAGCCCCTACAACGTCGACAGTTACCTCAACCCGCTTTTGGTGCAGGTGCTCGCGCAGGGCTACTTCCACAACATGTACCGAGGGTCGCCGCTGCTCAAGAAGGGCGGCACGCTGATCATCACACATCCGTGCAGCGACATCTTCGACCACCGGCACCACGCGTGCTACGCCGAGTTCGTGCACCGCTTCCTTGCCGAAACGCGCGACGAGTTCACGCTGCACAAGAAGTACGAGCGCGAGTTCTCCAAGAACCCCGCCTACGTTCGGATGTATCGCAGCGAGTTCATGTTCCACCCCAACCACCCCTTCTACATGTGGTACTGGGGCGCTGGCGGTCGCCGCTGGCAGGGTCGCTGCATCGTTGTCGGCGCCGACAACGAGTACATCCCCAAGCTCCTCGGCTACGAGACCGCCCCGAACATGACCGAGGCGATCCGGATGGCGCGCGAGACCGCGCCGCCCTCACCGCAGATCACGTGCGTCAACTTTGCTCCGATCATGATGGTCGACATGAAGTAGCGCGCTGCCTCGGCGCCCGCGGCTCACGTGTTGAGCCGCGACCCGGCAGACCCTTCACAACGCAGGGAATCGACAGTGGACATGGCCAGCAACACCAATGCCTCGCAGGAAAGCTCGCAGCTCGACGTTCGCGCCGCGCTCGCGGGCCGCTCGCTGATCGTCATCGGCGCGACGGGCTTTTTGGGCAAGGTCTGGCTGAGCCTATTGCTCCACCGCTATCCCGAGGTCGGCACCATCTATGTGATGGTCCGCGCCCGCAAGGGCATGACGGCTCAAGAGCGCTTCTGGAGCGAAATTGCGCCCTCGCAGGTCTTTGACCCGATCCGAGATCAGCGCCCCGGCGCTGGCTACGAGAACTTTCTGCGCGAGAAGATCGTCGCTTTCGCGGGCGATGTCTCGGCCAAGATGATCGGCGCGGATCAAGAGACGCTTGAGCGCATGAAGGTCGATCGCCCGGCGATCGTCAATGTCGCCGGTGTCGTCGACTTCAACCCGCCGCTGGATGAGGCGCTGAGCGTCAACGCCTTTGGCATCAAGAACATCATCGAGCTCGCGCGCATGCTCGGCAACGTGCCGGTGATGCACACCAGCACCTGCTTTGTCGTGGGTCGGCGGGACGGCCTGATCTATGAGCGCGATCCCTTGGAGTACCCCTTCCCGCGCGCCGACGAGCTTGACGCGTCGCACTGGGATCCAGAGCGCGAGATCGCCGAGTGTGTCGACGTTGTCGAGTACACCAAGCGCCGCGTCGAAGAGGCGCCCCGGCAGAGCCACCTGCTCGACGAGGCCAAGAAGGGTCTGCGTCGCCGCGTGGAGCCGCTGCGCGGTCCCGCTTTGGCCGACGAGCTGGAGAAGGTCAAGCGCAACTACGTGCGCCAGCAGCTCGTCACCGCCGGGAAGGAGCGCGCACAGTTCTGGGGCTGGCCCAACATCTACACGTACACCAAGAGCATCGGCGAGCAAGTCCTGCTGCGCAGTGGGCTGCCGGCCTGCATCGTCCGCCCTGCGATCGTCGAGTCCGCCGTGGAGTTCCCACTCCAAGGCTGGTGCGAGGGCATCCAGACCTCGACACCGATCATGTACCTCGCCATGCAGGGGCTGCAAAACATCCCCGTTGGCGATCACTGCCACTACGACCTGATCCCTGTCGACCTGTGCGCGGCCGCCATGGTCGCGCAGCTCGCTGCCCTGCTGCAGGGCACCCACAAGGTCGTCTATCAGATGTGCACCGGCGACAGTAACCCGCTCAAGACCAAGCGCGCGGGCGAGCTGATCGCGCTGAGCAAGCGCCAGCGCTTCATCGACAAGGGCGACGGCAACCAGCTCCTCAACTTCGTGCAGGCGCATACAGAGCCCGCCGTCGTGAGTCTCGCGACCTACGAGCGCTTCGGAGCGCCGGCGCTGGTTCGCCTCACCAAGAACGCACTGGGGGTGCTCGACGCCGCCAAGGCGACACCGTTGGCAGGCATGACCGAGAGCCTTCGGCCGACGCTGGCCTCGGCCAATCGCCAGGCCTCCAACATCAGCATGGTGGTGGGTGAGTTCGTCCCCTTCATCACCCAGTTCGAGTATCGCTTCTCGGCGAAGAACACGCGCGAGCTGATGCGCTCGCTGACGCCCGCCGATCAGCAGCGTCTTCCTTGGAATCCCGAGGAGATCAACTGGCGCGACTACTGGCTCGACATCCACACCACCGGCTTTAACAAGTGGGCCGAGCCGCTCCTCGTCGAGAAGCTGCAGAAAGAGATCAAGCCGCTGCGCCGCCACCAGAACCTGGTGGAGATGCTGCTCGATGTCGCCGATCGCATGGAGCACTCGCTGGCCTTCCAGCGCCTCGAGGGCGAAGACCTGACGCGCGTCAGCTACCGCGACGTCGAGCGGCAGAGTGCTGCCGCGGCGGCGCGTCTGCATGCGCTGGGCGTGCGCTCTGGCGACAAGGTCGCGCTGGGTGCTCGCAACCACCCCGACTGGCCGATCGCCTACTTTGGCGTCATGCGCGCCGGTGCGGTCGCGGTGCCGATCGACCACGCGGCCACCGGTGAACAGGTCCACAACATCCTCCGCGCGGCGCAGGCCAAGGTCGCCATCTTTGACGAAAAGATGGAGCGACCCAGCCCCGGGCTTGAGCTTGAGATCGTCGATCTCCACGCGATCGCGGCGATGCCCGGCGACGACGAGTCTTCGGAGGCTCCGACTGTCACGATCAACGACAGCGACGTCGCGAGCATCATCTACACCAGCGGCACCACCGGCACTCCCAAGGGAGTGATGCTCACGCACGAGAACTTCACGGCGCTGATCGCCGCGCTCGCGCCGGTGTTCCCGCTGCGTCGCAGCGATCGCCTGCTCTCGGTGCTTCCGCTGCACCACACCTTTGAGTTCACCTGCGGAATGCTGCTCCCCGTGTCGCGCGGCGCTCGGGTTGTCTATCTCGACGAGGTCGTCGCTGATCGACTCAGCGCGGGCCTCAAGCATGGCAGCATCACCGCGATGGTCGGCGTGCCGGCCCTCTGGCAGCTGCTAGAGCGTCGCATCCTGACCACGGTCGAAGAGCGCGGCGACATGACACAGCGCATCTTCGACGTGCTGCTCGACTTCAACCGCAACATGGGCAAGCAGCTCGGCTTTGATCTGGGCAAGGTGCTGTTTGGCTCGGTGCACGATGGCCTGGGTGGCAATCTTCGAACCCTGATCTCCGGTGGCTCTGCGCTGCCGCGCGACGTCCATGACACCTTTTCGGGGCTGGGCCTCCATCTCGCCGAGGGCTACGGTCTCACCGAGGCCTCACCGGTCCTCACCGTCGCCAAGGCCGGACCCAAGAACCGCCCAGGACAAGTCGGCAAGCCGATTCCCGGCGTGGAGGTCAAGATCCTCAACCCCAACGACGAAGGTGTCGGCGAGGTCGCAGCGCGCGGACCTAACGTGATGGCGGGCTACGCCGGCGACCCCGAAGCGACCGCGGCGGTGCTCCAGGACGGCTGGCTCAAGACGGGCGATCTGGGCCGCCTCGACAAGAAGGGGCGCCTGCAAATCGTCGGCCGGAGCAAGGACGTCATCGTCACGAGCAACGGCGAGAACGTCTATCCCGACGACGTCGAGACCTCGGTCGGTACGCCCAAGTACGTCAAGGAACTCTGCGTCTTTGGCATGCCTGAGCGTGCTGGCAGCTCCAACGAGCGTGTCGCCTGCCTTGCGGTCCCTGATTTTGAAGGTCGACCGGACTTGAGCCGTGCGGCGCTTCAGCAGCTTGCACATGAGGCCCTGCGCGAAGCCTTCGACAAGCTGCCACGAGCGTCTCGCCCCACGATCATCCACCTGACCGATACGGCGCTGCCGCGTACCGGCACGCGCAAGGTCAAGCGCCCCGAGGTCCGTCGCTTCGTGGAGAGCCTTGAACGTGCGGGCACCGCCATTAAGGCCTCGGAGGGCTCTGCATCCAGCGTGGTCCGCAGCGCGTTGGCTTCGGTGACTCGCCGCAAACCGGAGGAGATCAGGCTTGAGATGCACCTGGTCAATGATCTCGGCCTCGACTCGTTGATGGTCGCGGAGTTGCAGACCGCATTGGATCACTACCTGCGCGACGTCCCGCCCGAGCAAGTCGCTCGCGCGCAGACCGTGGGAGAGATCGAGGCCCTTGTCCGCAGCGCAAGTAAGAGCACGCGCGCGCTGTCGCGGACCGCAAGCGTGGAAGACGACGAGAAGGACGACAGCATCGTCCTGCCGGACGTGGTGAAGGATTTCACGCGCCCCGCCTTTGCCAACACGCAGGCCGCCTTCTTCACGCGGGTGATGAAGGTGCGCGTGACGGGCAGCGGCTACATCCCGCACAACCGCGCGACCCTCGTCATCGCCAACCATGCCAGCCACCTCGACGCTGGCCTGGTTCGCCACGCGCTTGGGAGCTACGGCAAAGAGATGGTCACGCTCGCTGCGGCGGACTACTTCTTTGAGAACAAGTGGACCCGCGCCTGGTTTGAGAACTTCACCTACGTGATGCCGCTCGATCGGCGCTCGGGTTTGCGCAAGGCGTTGCTGCAAGCGGGCGAGCAGCTCGATGCAGGGCAGGTCGTGCTGATTTTCCCGGAGGGGACGCGCAGTCCGGACGGCTCGATGCGCGAGTTTGGTGCGATGGTCGGCAACTTGGTGCTCAAGCATCACGTCGACCTCCTCCCGATCTATCTGGTGGGTACGCACGCGGCATTCCCCAAGGGCGCGAAGATCCCAGTCCCCCGCAACCGCAATGTCGGCGCGCGCATTGGTCCGCCGCTCGAGTACGAAAAGCTCGCGCTCCTGACCAAGGGCATGAAGCGCGCGGACTCCTATCGAGAAGTCGCACGATTAGCTCAGCGCGCGGTCGAGTCTCTGCGCGACAAGACCGTGCTCGATCTCGACAAGATCGTGCGCGCACACCAAGAGGGCGCCGCCGCGCCCGAGCCGGAGATGAGCCGTGGCGAGCGCCTCATGGACCATCTCAAGCATCGCTTTGTCGCGCGGAGCGTCGACAAGCCGGTGTCATTCTACTTCTCGCTCGGTGACGACGCCGACGGCAAGTGGTGCCTCAACATCGAGCCAATCGCGTGCACCTTTAACGCCGGCAAGCCGCCCTCGGGCACCGCCGACTGTGTCCTGAAGACCTCGATGGACATCTTCGAGAAGATCGTCAAAGAGCGCTACACGCCTTCTGTCGCAGAGTTTGTCAGCGGCAAAGTGAAGTCCAACGACATCAAGCTCCTGCAGGTCTTCCAGAAGGCCTTCAACCTCTAACGCGGTCGGATTGGGAACCGTCTCGATGAGCGACCAAGCAACGAATCCAGAAAAGGACTCCGCAAGCACCAGCCTTGTCGCAGGACCGCGACGCGTGCTGGTGACCGGCGCGACAGGCTTCCTTGGGCATCACGTGGTGCAAGCCTTTGTCGATGCGGGCTATGAGGTCCGTGCGCTGTGCCGCGATCCCGACGCACGCGCTGCCCGCCGGCTGCCAGCAGCCTGTGAGCGCATGCGTGGCGATGTGCTCGACGCCGAGCTGGTCGGCAGTGCCGCGCTTGGCTGCGAGGGCGTCATCCACTGTGCGGGCTGGGTCTCACGCCGTCCGGTGGACGCACACGAGCTCCACCGCGTCAACGTCGACGGGACCCGCGTCACGCTGGCAGCGGCGCGTACCGCCAAGGTGCGCCGCTTCGTACTCGCGAGCACCAGCGGCACGATCGCGATCTCGACCGATGCCGACGCGATCGCGGACGAGACCACGCCCACTCCGCTTGAGCTGATCAATCGGTGGCCCTACTACCGCTCGAAGTACTACGCCGAGAAGCTCGCGCTCGAGGCCGCCTCCGACCACTTCGAGGTCGTTGTCGTCAATCCAAGCCTTCTGCTTGGCCCGGGTGATCTGCATGGCTCGTCGACCACGGACGTGCGCCGCTTCCTGGAAAACGGCATGCCCGTGGTACCCGCAGGCGGCATGTCCTTTGTCGATGCCCGCGACGCGGCACGTGGGATACTCCTGGCCTACGAGCGCGGCGCGTCCAAGCAACGCTACTTGCTGACCGCGTCGAACTGCACCCTGCGGACCTTCTTCTCGCGCGTGGCCCGGGTGGCCGGCGTGTCGGCCCCGGTTGCCGGGCTGCCCAACTCGCCGCTGCTCAAGCGCCTCACCAAGTGGGCAATCGAACGCGCCACCGACATCATGGGTGAGGACGACGCCGCCGTGGATGGTCACAGCGTCGATGTCGCGCAACATTACTGGTACTGCAACGCCGGGAAGGCCGAGCGCGAGCTTGGTTGGCGTGCGCGCGATCCGATGGTGACGTTGGCAGACACCGTCGAAGACCTACGTGAACGTGGAATCGTGATGATGAAGTCGCCCAACGCGACCTCAGCGGCGAGATAGGCGACCAGGCAGGCGATTCGATCATGGAGCTGCGGTCTGCCGTCGTCATTCTCAACCCCGCCGCATCCAGCGGCGGCGCGGCGGCTCGCTGGCCGGCGATTGAGCATGCCCTCAGCAAGCGCATTCCCGGTCTGCGCAAGCTTGAGACCGAGCATCAGGGGCATGCCACCACGCTGTGCCGTCGCGCGCTTGAGGATGGCGCGGAACTGGTGATCGGCGTCGGCGGCGACGGCACCAACAACGAGATCCTCGCCGGCTTCGTCGACGCGCAAGGCAACAACCGCTTCCCCCATGCAACGCTGGGGATTATCGCGGCGGGCTCAGGTGGCGACTTTCAGCGTCAGTTCGGCGTGGTGCGGCCGACCCAACAAGTCGAGCGTCTCTGCAACGCGGAGGTGCGCGTGATCGACTACGGCCTCGCGCGATTCCAGAGCGGCGCGGGCGTCGAGCAGCTCCGTCCCTTCCTCAACACCGCGAGCGTCGGCGTCTCGGGCCTGGTCGTGCAGTACGTCAACGCCGCCAGCCGGACCTTTGGTGCCAAGGCCGCGTATATCGGCTCGTCGCTCCGCGGCATCGTGAACTGGCGAAATCGCCAGGCCTTCATCAGCCTCGATGGTGGTCCCGAGCGACGGCTTGACCTCACACTCATGATCGCGGCCAATGGCCAATACTTTGGCGCCGGCATGTGGGCCTGTCCCCACGCAGACCTCAGCGACGGGTCCCTCAACATGGTTCTGTTGGAGGGGATGAGCCGTCTGCATGTGGCCACGACCCTTGGCAAGGTGTTTCAGGGCAAGCACCTGCGCGTGCGCGGCGTGAGCACCGAATCCTTCAAGCGCCTGACCGTTCGGCCGGCCGATCCCGATGCCGAGCTGCTCTTAGAGCTCGACGGCGAGCAGCCGGGTCGCGCGCCGGTCGAGATCTCGGTCGTCCCTCGTGCCTTGCGAATCTTGGTCGCATGATGGCCTTGGCAAACGAAGGACGCTGCTAGGATCTGCCCGTGTCGAGTCAGGCCCACTACGATTGGATCGTGATCGGTTCGGGCTTTGGCGGCAGCGTCTCTGCACTGCGCCTGGTCGAGAAGGGCTATCGCGTTCTGCTCTTGGAGAAGGGCTCAGAGCTTGCGGCGAAAGACTTTCCCAAGACCAACTGGAACGTGCGGCGCTGGCTCTGGATGCCGCGCCTGGGATTTCGGGGCCTGTTCCAGATGCGCTTTTTCCGGCACGTCACCGTCCTGGCCGGCGTCGGTGTCGGCGGTGGCTCGCTGGTCTACGCCAACACGCTTCCGATCCCCAAGGACGACTTTTACAGCAGTCCAAGTTGGGGAGCACTCGCGGCTTGGAAGCAAGAGCTCGCGCCGCACTACGAGACCGCGCGTCGCATGCTCGGCGCGGTCCCCAATCCGATCATCACGCCGCCCGATCGCATCCTGAGAAAGCTCGCTGAGCGTCGTGGCGCGCCCGAGGCATGGGAGCCGACCAACGTCGCGGTGCTCTTTGGCACGCCCGGACAAGCGCTTCCCGATCCCTTCTTTGACGGCGAAGGTCCCGATCGGGTCGCGTGCAACTATTGCGGCGCCTGCATGACGGGATGCCGGCACGGCGCCAAAAACACGCTCGACAAGAACTATCTCCACCTCGCACGTGCACGCGGCTTGGAGCTGCGGGCAGACTCTGAGGTCGTCCGTGTCCGCCCCGATCCGCAGGGTGGCTACTTGATCGACGTGCTGCATGGACGTCGTATGTGGCTGCGCAAGCGCGTGACCTATCACGCTGACAAGGTGGTGTTCTCCGGCGGCGTGCTGGGCACGGTCGACCTTCTGCTGCGGATGAAAGCAGACGCGGCCGCGCTGCCCAAGCTCTCTCCGCGCCTTGGCAACACGATCCGCACCAACTCCGAGTCGCTGATTGCCATCACCGCCAAGAGTCGCGAGACCGATCTGAGCCACGGCGTCGCGATCGGCTCGATCTTTCAGACCGATCCGCACTCGCACCTTGAGCCGGTCCGTTATGGCTCGGGCTCAGGATTCTTTAAACTTCTAGGCGCGCCACATGTCCCAGGGAATCAGCCTGGCATCATCAAGCTCGTACGTGCGATGGGCATGATGATTCGCCACCCGGGCGCTGTGCTTCGCACCTACCTGGTCTCGGATTGGGCCAAGCACACGATGATCTTGCTGTACATGCGCACGACCGAGGGCACCCTGCGCTTCCGCAAGGGCCTCTTTGGCATGGGCAGCACCTTAGAGTCGGGTGAGTCGCCGACCGCATCGATTCCCGAGGCCAGCGCGCTCGCGGAGGAGGTCGCAACCGAGCTTGAGAGCGTCGCGACCTCGCTGGTGACGGAGACCGCGCTCAACATCCCGACCACCGCGCACATCCTGGGCGGCTGCTGCATGGGGGACTCCCCCGAGACAGGCGTCATCGATGCCCGTCATCGCGTGCACAACTACGACGGGCTCTACGTGATCGATGGATCGGCGATCTCTGCCAATCCGGGCGTGAACCCCTCGCTCACGATCACCGCGATGGCGGAACGCGCCATGAGCTTCATTCCGCGCAATCCCGCCGCAGTTGGCAGCGGCGCGCAGGCGCGGCCGCTCCCCAAGCGTGCGCAGGCGGCATTGCCGGAAACGTCACGCGCTTCGCCCTAACCCTTCCTCTCGCTGGCAAAGTCGCGGCATAGTTTGCCGTGGCACCGCCCGCTTGAGAGAGTTTGAACGTGGAGACGAGAGAGGGCATGTCGCTTGGCGAGGCGACGGATCACTCCGATCCGCACGCAGATCGTGTCAGCGGGGTTGACTCAGACGAGGACCGTGCCGACTACGACACGCTCGCAGACGCTCGTCCCAGCGACGTCGACGACATCGAACGCGACTTTGGCCTGCAGCAAGTACTCGCCGCGACGCTTGGCACCGCGCCGATGCCGACCCGCATTGGGCGCTATGTGGTGCGCGAGAAGCTGGGCGAGGGTGGCATGGGCGTGGTGTATCGCGCGCGCGATGAAGAGCTGCATCGCGATGTCGCAGTCAAGCTGGTGCGCGCGCGCACCGGGAGCGCGGCGCAGGACCGACTCGTGGCAGAGGCGCGCGCGTTGGCACGGGTCAACGACCCCCACGTGGTGGCCGTACATGAAGTCGGATCGCACGAGGGCCGTGTCTTTGTCGCGATGGATCTGGTGCGCGGCGCGGATCTGCGAAAGTTCATCGCCGCACAGCCCTCGCTGAGCCGTGATCGCTTGCTCGAGATTCTGATCGACGCAGGCAAGGGCCTGCATGCGGCCCATCGCGCGGGGCTCGTGCATCGCGACGTCAAGCCGGAGAACGTGCTGGTCGGTCGCAACGGCCGGGTCGTCGTCGTCGACTTTGGTCTTGCCACGGCCGTGCGCAGTGCCGCGAGTTCAATGTCCAAGACGCTCCAGGGCACTGCCACACGCGAGGGTGATGCAGGCACCAGCATGGGGAGTGCTTCGATCAGCTCGCCGATCTCCCGCATCCTCGATGCAGGCGAGGGCCTCGCGACACCGACCGTGCGCGGCGGTACCCCCGGTTTCATGTCGCCGGAACAGCTTCGAGGCGATCCGCTCGACGCTCGCAGCGACCAGTGGGGCTACTGCAAGACGATCGAGACCGCGCTCACGCTCTGGACCTCACGTGAGCGCGCCGCGGGACGCCGCGTCCCTCGCGATCGGATCCTTGAACGTCTGCTGGCCCGCGGCATGGCCCAAGAGCCCCGCGAACGCCACGAGAGCGTCGGCCATCTGGTGCGCGCGCTGGAGGCTCGACGCAGCGCGAAGAAGCGCTGGCGCTGGGGCCTTGGCCTCTCTGCAGTCTTGGTGACAAGCGTGAGCATCACCGCATGGTTGAGCCTGCCTGGACCAAGCGCCGATCCCCGCCAAGCCGCGCTTGCGGCCTGTCATGGCGCCGATGCTCGCTTGCACGACGCTCAGCTCGCATTCGAAGAGCGCACCGCATCGCTTGAGGCGGACGACCAAGCAGCGCCCGCTGGCGCTGACGGGGGCTCCGATAGCGACGGAGCGGCGGCGGCAGCGAGTTCACGGGTCGCTCAGCAGCGCGCAGACATCCAAGCGGTGCGAGGCGCCGTCCTCGAGGACCTGCGTCATTATGCGGCGTCTTGGGGCGATCTTCACGCGCAGATCTGCGAGCAGTCGCTCGCGCGCGCGGAACGGTCGGGCGCTGCATTTGATCGGCGTATGCGGTGCCTCGAAGATCGAGCCGATCGCTTTGAGCTGCTCTTGGACACTCTTGCACCCACCGACGCTTACGAGGGCGCAATGCCAGACGATGCGCCAAGTGATGGTGATAGCGACGCGCCGGAGGGTCTTGCGCCCCCCTCTGGTGGCATCGCCGCGCAGCTTGCGATCTGGCAGGCATCCCCGGAAGCGATCGCGCGCCTGCCGGAGATCTCCGTCTGCGAGGACGATGCTCGACTTGAGCGGATCGTCAGCGCCGCCTCCTTGGCACCCGATGTGGCCGCGGAGGTGGAGGACATTGATGCCGACCTCCGCGTCGCGACCACGGAGTTTGATCTGGGCGTGCGCGAGCACGTGCTTGAGGAGGCGGAGTCGCTGCTCAAACGAGCGACCGCGACGGATTTTCCGCCGGTTATCGCCCGTACCTCGCTCCTGTTGGCCCGAGTTCGGACCGCCGCACGCGCAGAGCAGGCCGAAGCGGCGATGCACGCGGCCTACAACATGGCCCTGCGCGGCTTTGACGACGAGACCGCGTTGGCGGCCGCGACCGAGCTTGCCCGCTATGCCTACGACGACGCCGGAGATCTTGGTCGCGCGACCAACTGGAACGATACTGCGGCTGCGCTCGCCGATCGGGCGAACGCCGGCACCAGCGCTCGCGTCTGGATCGCGGGCAATCGAGCGTATATCGCCATGTTCGCCTACGACCTGGAGGCCGCCGAAGGGCACTTCCGGGCTGCCCTTTCGCTGCTGGACGAGGACCGAGAGGACGATCGCCGTCTGCGGGCGCTAATGCTGGGTGGTCTTGGCAATATGCTTGATCAGCGTGGAGCCTTCCGTGAGTCGATCTCGGTGCAGGAGGACGCGATCGCAAGCATGAAGGCGGTCGCCGGATCCATGCACCCGTCGGTGCTGCTGCTGCGCTCCAATTTCGCGACAACCCTGCTTGGTGCTGGCGAGCTTGAGCGTGCGCGTCGCGAGTATCTGGAACTCCTACAGCTCTGCGAGATCGAGGGACGTGTTCCGCATGTCGTGACAAGCCTCTACCTCAACCTCGCAGAGCTCGAACGCCAGGATCACCACCTGGACCTGGCGGAGAGCTACGCCGACAAAGCGATTGCGAGCCTTGGCGACAAGCGCGACGAACGTCGCCGCGCGATTGCCTACTCCAATCTCGCCGCAATCCTTGAAGCGCGCGGGCGATACGCAGAGGCGCTCGAAGCGTCCTTGGTCGCGATCGAGATCATGGGCCGCACCAGCGGCGTGTCTGATCCGGCCTCGGTTGCGCTCGAGCGCGTCAACGAAGCGGTGATGCGCGTCCATCTTGGTCAGCACGACACTGCGCGCGAGATCCTCAGTGCCAGCATCGAGACCCTGCGCTCGACCGAAGGCAGCGACAGATTTGTCCTCGCGCAGCCGCTCAAAGTCCGTGCCTGGCTTGAACTCGATCAGGGACGCGGCGCGCAGGCCCTCGCCGACCTCGACGAGGCGCTCGCAGGACTGGAAGCGGCCGACGCGGGCGCGATCGAGCTGGCTTCGAGCATCCGCCTGCTTCGCGCCGAAGCGCTGGTGCAGCTCAATCGACTTAAGGACGCCATCCCCGTCTTCGAGCAGGGACGCGAACCGATGGATCCCGAACTCGTCGAGGTCGCCTGGGCCGACTGCGTGCGCGCTTATGCACTCCGGCGACTAGGCCGCGATGATGAAGCCAAGCCGCTGCAGAGCGCCGCGCAGGTGGTCCTGGACCGCGCCGAAACCGGCTGGGCCCGCAATCGAGCCGCCCGCTGTGAAGCACCGATGCGCTGAGCTGCCATGGCGCGCGTGGGCGAGGGCATCGCGGCGCGACATCGGCCATGCGCCACGCGTAGACTTTCCGTGGAGCCCTGCAGTCGCGAGACCGTACCGGTTTAGTCGCGGGACGGGTGAGCAACTCCAAGGTAGGAATCATGTCGGCCGATGATGCAGATGTCCTGAGGATCTTGAGCCGCGACCATCCAGCTCCGGAGCGCGAGGCAATCCTCCGGCTGCTGACGCAGTACGGCAACGCGCCGTCGCACGCAGAGCATGCTCGCGTGCGGCTTGCGATCCTCAAGCTGGCCGATGGGGACGCGGCGGCGATCGCCACCTACGTGCAGATGGCTTGCCTCGACTACCGCGACGTCGTTGCGAGCGCCGAGAGCCCGCACACGATGGCGCTCGGCTTCCCGGCCGGGTCCGACGCGGCGGCGCAGCGGCGACGGGCCTTCGACGCGGATCGGCGCGCGTACGAATCCTGGTTCACCCGTTCCTGAGGAAACAGAGGCGCAGAGGACCACGCGTCGAGTCTTGCAGTCAGCGTTGCCCCTGTGAGGCACAGACTCCACACGACCGGGGCACCCGCGTGTCATGCGCTTCATGACGCGGACGTTAAGAAGCCTGCATGGCAATCTCTGGTCCAAGATCTCGCGCCCGTGATACACAAGGGTCGTGGCGGACGATGAGCTTGAGCTCGCCATGAGATGGCGGGATGGTGACCGCAGTGCCGGTCAGCGGCTCATCACGTCGCATTACGACGCGATCGTTCGATTCTTCCGCGCAAAGGTGACGGGGCCCTCGGATGAACTTGTCCAAGCGACCTTCCTCGCATGCGCCGAGTCGCTCGATCGCTTTCGAGCCGACTCCACCTTCCGCGCCTACTTGTTTGGCATCGCGCGCTTCAAGCTCCTTGAGCACCTACGAGCCAAGGCCCGCGCTGCGAAGATCGACCCCGACTTTGGCGTGAGCTGTATCCTCGATTGCGACCCCGGCGTTTCGACCGTGCTCGCCAAGAGCACAGAGCTGCGCCAGCTCAAGCTCGCGCTGGCGCGCCTGCCGGTCGATACCCAGACCCTGCTCGAGCTCCACTATTGGCAAGAGCTCTCCATGAACGAGCTGGCCTGCGTCTTTGAGACCAAGCCCGGCACGATCAAGAGTCGGCTCTTTAAGGCCCGCGAGCTGCTCCGTGCCGAGATCGCCAAAATCGAAGCCGAGGGCGATCACGACGGCATCGCGCTGATACGCTCAACGATCGACGCCTGGGATCTGGCGGACGCCAACCAGCTCGAAGCGCTTCAGGCCGGAGGCTAGAGGCAGCTTCCTCCCGTGGCGCGGGAAGAGCTTCGCGCGCTCGACGGGATCGACGACGAGGATTGACCCGCGAGCATCTTTCAGATTCGCAAGTTGAGCGCGCAAATCGCTGGCAGGATCTCTCGGCACCTCGAAGGGCGCTTCAACTCCACCGAGTTCCCCCTCGAGACGCCTTCGGAGGACGATGCCTTGGGTGCACTGAAGGACACTGCGGAGGCCAGGCGCCGCCTCTTGGAGGGCATGGGGAACGTCTCCCGGTGCCTCGGCCGCCCGTGGTCGACGGCTACATGAGCCAGGAGCAGTGTCCCCGGGAGTGAGAGAGCACCTTCCCAGGGGCCGAAATCCCATCCTCATGAGCGAATCTGCGCGTCGAGCACACCGGACGTTCGTGCTGCGCGATCTTCGTCGTGAACCGCGGCGCTCGTGGCGTCACTTCGTCGATGAGGCCTGACGGCCACGACGAAAGACGAACCCCATGACACGACACAACGCAGTTCTTGCAGTCCTTCTTCTCTCCACCACCCTCGTAGGCCCCTTCGCCTGCGGCGGCGACGATGTCGCGAACGACGACGCCTCGGACGCCACTGGCGACGGCGACGGTGATGGCGACGGCGACGGCGACGGCGACGGCGACGGCGAC
>CAZVEM010000024.1:13345-32458 GCA_964626165.1 uncultured Nannocystaceae bacterium | reverse complement strand
ACTCACTCCAGGAGTCGACCGCCGCGGTCGCACAGGCACTGGTCAGCCGACGGCCTGATCTTGTGCGGGCAGTGCGGCGCGTGGTGGGGCCGCATGTTGACGCTGAGGACATCGTCCAGTCGGCGTCTCAGCGCGCCCTTGAGCGCGCCGGTCAGCTCCGCGATCTCGATCGGGCGGAGGCGTGGATCAGTCGGGTCGTTCGCAACGTGCTCACCGACGAGTTACGTCAACGAAAAGCGCCGACTGATGACGTGGATGGGATGGAGCTGGCCGCCCCCGAGGCAGAGGCAGTTGCGTGCGCGTGCGTCGTCGGACAAGCGGACCAACTCAAGCCCGAGTACGCGGAGATCCTGCGGCGCGTCGTCATCGACGGCGCCCCAGTTGTCCGCGTGGCCCAAGAGCTTGGCCTCACGGCCAACAACGCGACCGTCCGTCTGCACCGCGCCCGCAAAGCGTTGAGGGCGCAGCTGGAGTCTCACTGCGGCGATGATGCGGCCTCGGCGTGCCTCGAGTGCGCGTGCGGTGACGAGTAGGCTGTCTCCAAGGGGCGCGACTCGGAGCAGCGACCGCTGGGTCTTCGCTACGCGGCGGGTGCCGAGGCGGCCAACGTGTCTCGACGAGCAGCGCGACGCGCAAGCGTGCGTTGGACGACAAGTCCGACGATCGCGGCCACCACGGTCAGCACTGCGAGGCAGACCCACACGAAGTTGCGCTGCCACGCGACGTAGATCTTGAGCGGCAAGAGCAACGACGGGATCACGGCGCTCACGACGACGTGACGCGACAGTTCTTGATGATCGAGGAGCGCCGTGTCATCGCGCTCCGCAGCCGCCGTCGGCAACCCGCGTATCATCGCGTCGAAGGTGCGAGAAACGATCGCTCCCGTGCCCTCGTCGAGGACCGTCGACAGGGCGTAGTCGCCGGCACGCGCGCCAAGGCCCACGGCGACCCCCTCAAGCACGTACGAGATCAGCTGACCCGTAGCCCCCTCCATCAACTCCGGTGAAGACTCCTCCAGGTAGGCTCGCGCCCGCTCCGAGGCGATCTTCGCACCGCGCTCTCCGCTGTGCTCGAGTCGATCGGCGAGCTCAAGCGGGTCAAGGCTCAGCTCCCCTGCGGTCCAGCGCGCGGTGACACGTGATGCGCCGACCTTCGCATCTCGCGACGCCTCACCCTCGGGTCGGCCCTCGACGAGGTCGGTGGGCGGCTTCCCCCCGTCAACGTCGTGGGGATCGTCGAGCTGCGGGACTTCATAAGCCGCGGCGACCAGCATCACAGACACGGCATCCCCGACAACGGGCAGCACCCTGCGTCCGAGCGGACCTTCCGCGACCATCGTTTCAGCACCAAGCTCGACACCGCGCCAAAAGCCGTCGTAGGCACCCCCTGCGAGGAACGCCAGACCGAACGCAACGCCGATCAGGACCCGCGCAGCCCGGCCGCCGACTGCCGCATGATCTCGCGGCACAGCGCGTCCCGTCGACGACGCGACGCCAGCCTCGCCCATGCGCGGAGGCTCGCCAGCGACGGCATGCGAAGGTAGGGCGGCCGAAGATCCGCCGCGCTGTCGGACCACGGCGCCCCACACTCCGAGTGCGCGCAAGACAAGAAATATCGCCACGCCAAGTGCGGCAAAGAGGAGGGCGTGCGCCACCGTCCTGAGCACGACGGCGAAGAGGAAGGAACCAAAGTGACTCTCCCAGAGTAGAGCCAGCACCGTCTGCCACGCGGATGGATCGGACTCGCCGCGCACGTGCACGAGTGTGCGCTGCTTGGTTGGCGGCGTCGAGGGGTCCCATTGCGGGCCAGGCCGCAGCATCCTGCGGCAGATCTCAGGGCACCGCGAACGCGGCCGCGCAGGCACCAATTGCACTCCTGCGTAAGAAGTGCGTAAGGCAAGACCGCTCAGGATTTGCCATCGTTTCACCGGTCCATGTGGACGCGCAGGGAGATGGCCTGGGCATTGGCTTCGGTACTACCGACGGTCGCGTGCGGCCTTGGGGCGCAGAGAACCACCCGTGAGTGGCGTTCGGCGACCGAGCCGACGACGCCCGACGGGCCCAATCGTGCGCTAGACGGCGTCGACGGAGCCGCGCGCCCCTCCCACGCGGCCGGGGGGACCGACCGCAATCCATCGCTTGATACACCTTCGCCCGCAGACGTCCTCGATGTGGAGACGGTCGAACCACTCACCTTGCAGACTCGAACGTCGCGAGGCGAGATCGCGCCTGAAGAAAGCCCCGAAGTAAGACTCGCGCAGCGAGCCGCCGAGCTAGGAAGATCCTACTCCGCCAAGAGCTGGACCGTCATCGAAGTCAGTCCCTTCGTTGTCATCGGCAATGGAACCCCGGAGGAGGTCGAGCGTCACGCGAGCCGCACGGTTCGCTGGGCCGTCAAGCAGCTTGAGAAGGACTACTTTGATCAGCCGCCGACGCAAGTGGTCACGATCTGGCTTCTCAAGGACGCCGAAACATATGACGCGCAGGCGATGGCTCTCTTCGGCGAGCATCCAGATACTCCCTACGGATGGTACTCACCAAGCCATCACGCGATGATCATGAACATCGCAACCGGTGGCGGCACCTTGGTGCACGAGATCGTGCATCCATATATGGCAGCGAACTTTCCCCGATGTCCGAGCTGGTTCAACGAAGGGCTGGCGTCCCTCTTTGAGCAGGCCTCGATGCGCGACGGCCACATCATTGGGATGCTCAACTGGCGCCTGCCAGGACTCAAGAAGGCGATTGCCGATCAGACGCTCCCGTCGTTCAAGCAACTTTGCAGTACGGGCGACCACTTCTATGACCGCGACCCCGGTACCAACTACGCACAGGCGCGCTACCTGTGTTACTGGCTCCAAGAGCACGGCAAACTCCGAACTTTCTACCGGGATTTTCTCGCGGCTCAGGTCAAAGATCCCACCGGCTACGAAACGCTCGCCGCAAGCACGGGCATGTTGATGGATCGGTTTGAGGTGCACTGGCGCAAGTGGGTCAGCGACCTCAAGCGCGCGTAGCATTGCGGCAGAACACGCCGTTGCTCGGCTGCGCGCCGCTTCAGCGAGGCGAACGACGGAAGATTCTCTTTCGTCGCCCGCAAGATCGTGCCCTCGCGTGTACGCGGAGCGCCTAGTCGCCCTTCTTCTGAGGCCCGCTGTTGGTCTTGGGCTTCGGCTCGGGCGCGGGGGGCTCCGGCTCGGGCCCCTCATTCACGTTGATCTGCTCGATTTCCGGGCCGACGTTGACGTTCTTTGGCTTCTCGGCCGGTTCAGGCTCGCGCCCCTCATTGGGTCGCGCGACTGGTTCCTCCGGCTTGGGCGTGCCTGGCTTGGCCTCCGGCCCTTCGTTCACGCGGGGCTTGTCTTCGGAATGCTCGTCCTTGGCCTTGGACTCGCCTGCGGTTGAGCCGCCCCCGGCCGTCTTGTCGCATGCCGTCATGCCAAGCAGCAGTGACGAGCCAACGGCGAATCGAAGAACTCTGGCGCGGCCGAATGCTGGTTGGGACATGCCGCGATGATGGCACGGCATGCCCCAAGCTTGCCAGCACGATGACACATCACGCCTCGACCACGCCCCCTGCCGGGTCATGCCGAAGGCGACCGCGGCCGCAGGGGAACGCTCCGTTCCCGGCGTCACGTCATTGGCTAGGGCGTCGCGGGCTCGCCAACGAGGCGCTGCGTCGGCAGGCCGCGATACCAGAAGTTCCCCGGCCCCGATGCGATCTTCCACAGCTGCGCCCAGCCGTTGGCACGATCAAGCTCGATGATCTGCGCCTGCGCACTTCCTCCTGAAAAGACAATGCTGTCGGTACGAAGCACGTGGCCTGACGGCATCCGATCCGCATCGGATCCCGCGGGCGACATATAGCTCTGCGGCTGGCTCTCGTCGACGATCGTCGCGTCCATGATTGTCGTGTCGACGTCAAGGACCATGACGCGCGAACGCTCCATCATGTCCGGCAAGTTTGGGTTGCCGTTGCCGTTGTCGTAGAGCATCAGCGTCCCGTCAGGCTGACGCTCCGGCGAGTGCTGGTGATAGAACCACCGGTTCCCGCTCAGCTGGAAATCGCCCTCTTCTCCGAGTCGCCACAGGACATCCCCTGTCGCGTGGTCGATGCCGATAAGCCAGTCCTGATGGCGCAGCGACAAGATGAGGAGATCATCGTCCTCTTCGTAGATCACGCCGTTGGCATGCGTCCAGTCGTGGTAGTTCTGCTGGTCGAGGTGGCTCTCGACCAGCACCTCATAGCCAGTGCGCTGGCGGTTCACGTCCAGGTGGTCAAAGGAGTTCCACTCCCAAACCATCACGCCATCTGCGTCGAACTCAATGAGCGCGTCACCGGCGATCTTTTCCAGCCCGTTGTTGGTCATGACCTCGCGGAAGTCGACGCCAAGTGCGATGAAGTTGCCATTGGGGAGCTGAATCACGTCGTGATGGAAACCGCCGGGCCAGAAGGTCTCGCTGGAGACAAAGGTAAAGCCGCCCAATTCGTCGACGAGCCAGAAGTTGTAGTTTGAGACAAATGCCACCCGACCGTCGTCGAGTAGCTTGATGCCGGCGTTGGTCTGCACGATGTTGGAACCGCCACCGGTCTTGGCCCAAAACCAACGTGTCCGTCCGGTCGCATCGACTTCGATGAGGGCCGCGCGTGCGACGTTGACCGTCAGCTGATCAAAGAATCGATAGCTCGGATCCGCGCTGGAGGGATCGCCTTCGACTTGATACTGCGCGACGAATCCATCGAGAGCTGGGTACGCCGTGAAGGTGACAGGCACCTCCTCGGACACGCCATCGTCATCCTCAAGCGTCACCGTGAGCGAGTGGTCGCTATCGGGTGCTAAGCCGCGAACGCGCAGTGTGACCTCAAGAGGATCTCCGCTGTCTCCGAATACGGAGGCGCGGACGCCGGCGTCAGCATCGTGAACAGCCGCGGCGGTCGCGGGCCTTGTCAGTGAAATGCGAAGATCGACGACCATCGGCTGCGTCTGGTAGCGGATAACCTCGATCGGGCCGCCGAGGATCTCACCGGGGATGGTGCCATCGTCGGTGGTATCGCCATCGGTGGTACCGCCGTCGGTGGTATCGGTCGGAGAATCAGTCGTGCCGGCATCGTCCGTGGTCGTCCCCGCGGCATCATCGGTGATGTCGTCCGCGCCGCAGGCCAAAGCGCCGACCACGAGCGAAGCCGCGGCGGCACGCCATAGGCAACGCGAAGGCGCCAACGCCTCCAAGACACCGGCGCGAAGGTATTCGCGGGCCGGTTCACGTCCTGGGCCAATCTCGGTCACGCGCCAAGTCGTCATCGTGAACAAACACTACCAGTCCGCCGGCCGAGGAGGCGGTACACGTTGACGCCGAGGCAGCGGGCGCCAAGGCCACGCGGAAGCGCGCCCGCTGCCCCAGCTCGCGAGATCCTCAGCCCGCTGGCGCCGCTCGTGGACCCGCACGCAATGGCCGATTTCTTGCCCGCGGGTGTCGAGGCAGTACTTTCGCGCGGTGCGCCCACGATCCCATGAGCTGCTCGCACTCTGCGTGCTGCTGGCCTGCGGAGCGGGGTGCGATGCTCGATGGGAAGAGATCCTGGCCAAATATGAGAACCGGATCGGTCGGTGGCGAACGAGTCACGATACCGCGCTGGCGCTGCGAGCCGGAACCTCCGGGCTCGGTACCCTGCCCTCGTCGCGGTCATCGGACGCCGAGATTCGGCCGCCTTCGCAGCTCGCCGATGCGGGTCCTTGTGTGGCAACGACCACGCTGCCAACTCCATCATCCGCGGCCCCGGCCGCGCCGCGCCCCAGCCGCTTGAGCCCCACGACACTCGCACATCCCGCTCTGGCGGCGATGCAGCGACTCGTCGACGAGCTCGGCCCCGAGCCCTGGACTCGTGAGACCTGGGATCCCTATGGCTTTGCGGACATCGGTCCAGACGGTCGCGTGTTCATGACCGAGGACGGCAAGGGCAATGTCCTGCCGCAACCGGAGGGCCGCAAGGGACTCAACTGTCTGGGCGCGTTCACGGAAGCCCTGCGCGCCGCCTACGATCCAGACCTTCGCATCGACGATATCGAGCCCTGCATTCGGGAGCCTCGTCCAAGGCGCTGCGCCCCATCCTCGACGGGGGCGCGAGCGCTCAAGTACGCACGCATGCTGCTCGCTTCGCGCTACGAGGTCGGACACGTTCGGCGTCAGAATGTGCTGCCCGGCGGCTCGTTGCAGGCAGTTCCCGACTTCCCCGTATTGGGGCTTTGCGTGGTGAGTCACACCTCCGCGGTCCATCAGGAACGCCGCTACTTCCACCACATGATCATTGCGTCGCGTCTCGAGACGGGCCTCTATGTGCTATTTGATGCGACCGCGGCGAATGGCCTGCGTCTCGCCGAGGTGTCCGCGCTCAAGCTCCGCGCATACGTGCGCGACGACCTCGCTCACAACGCCAAACTCGGCCTGCGTAAGGAGAGCGCCAAGCTCTCCTGCGTTCCCGTCGGAGACGCATTGCCGGGGACAAAGGTCGCGATGCGCTTTGGTTCCACGGCCCCGTAGGCGCGGCTCTCGTCGCACCGTTCCGCGTGGCGCCACGCTGAAGCTTTCAATCTTGGCCGCCGGGAGCCTTGCTCCTCAACGCGTCTTCGCGCGCCAGCGTCTGGAGAATGCGGTCGCGCACGTCAAGGACGGTTGCGTCGACTTCTCGCGAGGCTGCACCGCCAACGAGCGATAGCGCGCCACTGCTGCTCCAATGCAGGGTGACAGGTTGCCCGCGCACGCGGTAGTCCCAGAACTTCTGGTCGGCGGCATGAAATCGATCGAGCGGCTCGCCCTGCAGGAGGTCGGTAATGATGTCGCCAGCCCGCCGCAGCGTCGTCTTGTCGTGATCGGCGGCGAGCCAGACCACCAGGCGACCGTGCCCATCCCTGCCCTCTGGCTGCTCCTCCGATACCGTCATGTCGCCCATCATAGCGTGCGATCGCCGATCGGTGGCGACCGACGCGAGCGCGACGCTTGGTCACTTCGGACGACCCGTGGTCGCGGCCTGAGATAGGCTGCTGGGATAGACTCCTGGGATAGACTCCTGGGATAGGCTCCTGGGATAGAACTTGGGAATCGACGTTGTGGATAGCTCCTCTCAAGAGATCACGGCATTCGCCGATGGGCAGGTCGAATCGGGTCACGCGCCCGCATCGCGCCGGACGCATGAGCTCGCGAATGGCGAAACCGTCGGCCGATACCTAATCGTCGGTCGTCTCGGCGCCGGTGGGATGGGCATTGTCTACGCGGCCTACGATCCCGAGCTGGACCGGAAACTCGCGATCAAGCTTCTGCGTGCCAACCTTCGGGGATCGACCGACGAAGCACGAACCCGTCTTCTCCGCGAGGCTCAGGCGATGGCGCGACTGAGCCATCCCAACGTGGTGAGTGTCCACGACGTTGGCACCCACGACGGTCGCGTCTACCTGGCGATGGAGTTCATCTCGGGTGGAACGCTAAAGGAATGGCTCAAGCTTCCACACCCTCGCGCGGAGGTACTCACTCGATTCCGTCAGGCTGGCGCCGGCCTGGCCGCCGCGCACGCGGCTGGACTGATCCATCGCGACTTTAAACCCGACAACGTTCTCCTCGGCAGCGCGGGCGAATGCAAGGTGACCGACTTCGGACTCGCGCGGGCGAGCCCGAGCATGCCCTCGATGAGCCAAGAGACGCGTTCCGGCGACGCCGTCCAACCGCGGGACAAGTCCGAACTGCTGTCCACCGAGCTGACCGCGTACGGCTCGGTCATGGGAACTCCTGCATACATGTCGCCCGAGCAGTTCGGCCAAGGAGAGGTCGACGCGCGAACCGATCAGTTCTCGTTTTGCGTCGCTCTCTGGGAGGGCCTGACGGGCGCGCGTCCATTCGTCAGCGAGGGATTGCCTGGGCTTGCCCTCGCGGTGTCGACGGGACGAATCACCGAGTCGCCTCGTTCGCAGCGCATGCCGACCTGGCTTCGACGAGTTTTGTTGCGCGGACTGAGAGCCAAACCGTCGGAGCGATTTCACAGCATGGACGAGCTGCTCAATGCACTGTCCAATGATCCCGCGCCGCGGCGTCGCATCGTCCTCGCAACGAGCCTGGTGCTCGCGATCGGGGCAGGCATCGTCGGCTACTCGAAGTGGTCCACCTCGGTGGCGCGACAAGCCTGTGAAGATCTCGGTGCCGAGATCGAGGTCGCATGGTCAGACCAACAGCGCCAGCAGGTCCAGCGGGCGTTCCGAGTCGTCCCCGGAGCCTATGTCGAACAGACCTGGAGCCGCGTCGAGCAGGGACTCTCGTCGTGGGCGCAGCAATGGCGCGCGACTGCCCAGGATGCGTGTGTCGATGCAACCGTGACGCGCACACGCACGAACGACACCTACGCAGCCAATATTCGCTGCCTCAACGACCAACGACGCACGTTCACGGGTCTCGTGCAGCTTCTCATGCAGGGCGGTCCCCAGGTGCCACGTCGAGCCGTCCCCGCCGTGATTCGCTTGCCTCGACCGGCCGACTGTCTCGACGACCAGGTCTTGCGCGCCTATGCACAGGAGGGCGGGGCGTCGCAGGTCGGTGACGTCACGCTCGCGCGGGACCGACTGGCATTGGCGGGCAATCTCGTCGCGATTGGCAACTACAAGGAGGCCGTTCCCGCGGCCGACGAAGCACTTGCAGCCGCGCAGCGATCGGGATTGACATCGCTCCAGGCCGATGCGCTCGTGCAAGTCGGCGAGCTCGCATCGGCCACGGGTGACTATGAAAAGGCCGTCGGCCAGCTCATCGCCGGCATGACACTCGGTGCCACGGTCGGACGAGACCAACTCGAGGCCGATGTTGCGCTTCGCTTGACGCGCCTCGAAGGACTTAAACTTGGCCACCGCGAGGCCGCAAAGGTCTGGGCCGAGCTCGCCCGTATCCGCATCCTCGCATTGGGTGAACAGGACGGTCCGCGTGGTGCGACATTGCACGCCGCCCTTGGCGGCCTGCATTTCGCCAACGGTGACTTCTCCGCCGCGCTCGCGGAGCATCAAAAGGCGCTTGAGATACGACTTCGAGAGTTCGGCGAAGGTCATCCCGTCGTGGGCGAGTCTCAAGCCGATCTTGGCCTGGCCTTGCGCGAGCACGGCGAGTATCAGCGCGCTATTGAAGCTCTCGAAGCCGCGGTGGGCAGCTACGAGGCTGCCTTGGGCCCCGAGCACCCCACCTTGGGCGGGCTACGCAACAATCTTGGGAACGCGCTCTTCGCTGCTGAGCGGCGCGCGGAGGCGCTCAAACAATACGAGCGCAGTCTGGCGATTCACGAGGCCGCGCTTGGTCCTAAGCATCCCGACGTTGCGGCGTCGCTCGGGAGCCTGGGTCTGGTGCAGTTGGCCAACGAGGATTGGCCAGCCGCGATCGCTTCGTTTCACCGTGTGCTGGCGATCTATGAGTCCGCACTGGGTGAGGACCACCCCGGAGTTGCGATCGTCATGGACAATCTCGGGCAGGCACAGCTGGGCGCTGAGCAAAACGCCGCTGCGGTGGAGAGCTTCGCCCGCGGCCTCGCGATCCGTCGAGCCAAACTCGCGCCACAACACCAAGACATTGCGAAATCGCTGGCGCTCCTCGGCGACGCACAGCTCGCCAGCAACGATCTCAAGGGCGCGCGTACCTCTTTTGCTGAGGCACTCACACTGGCGCGGGCTCAGGGCGGTGAGGATCGGAGGGGGCAGGTCATTCCCCTCCTTGGACTCGCCGAGACCTCGACGATCGAGAAGACGGACCCGACCGAGGCAGTCGCGCAGGTCGTGCTGGCACTTGAGATCCTGGCCGAGCAACGTGAGCCACGCCCCTTTGAGGTCGCGAGACTCACGCTGCGCGCAGCGAAGGTCCTCGCGCTGAATCGCAGCGCGGATCTCGGCGACGTAGCTGATCGGCTGCGCGCCGCCAGGGCGAATCTCCAGGGTGATGACCGAGCGACGACGGCCCTCGCGGAGCGGATCGAGACTTGGCTCGCGGCACACGAGTCTAGATAGAGCCGCCGAGCGCCGCTCCGACGCGGAGCGAGTATTGCAAGCTACGCGGTGTCTGGAGCTGAGGTGCACCCGTTGAACGCCCGGTCCCTACCCCGGCGACATCACAAAGGGATAACTGACCATCACGTCGTGCCCACCTCCCACCTTCGGGAACTTCCAGCGCCGAACGGCCTTCTCGATGCAAACGCCGACACTGGAATCTTTCAAGGTTGACTCCGCAACGTTGGCGACCTTGACGTCCCCCTTGCCGTTGATCACGAAGTCGACGGTGACGCGACCTGAAGCGTTGGGGTTCTTGGCCAGCGCTTGGTTGTAGCAGTGGCGCACCTCATTGATGTGCGCGCGAATGATGCGGCGCACGATGTCCTTGTCGAGGTTTCCTTGGACCGTGGGCTTTGCCATTCGGATCGTCGGGACCCGGGCGCCGTAGCCGCCGTTGGCGACAATGGCCTCGGCTCGGGGCCCGTTGGTCCCGATTTCCTTAGCGGCGTCAATGAGTCGGACAAACTCCGCCCTGTCGCCGTGCGGGTCGTTGCCACGCGCCCCCATTGCCAACTCCCGCGCAACCTCAAATGAGCTCGAACCTTTAAACGACGAGTCCCGCAGCAGCATTGCAAACATCGCGACCGAGGCGGAGAAGCGCATTGACTCGCTCGCTTGAGCGTAGTTTGTTGATGCGTCGCGCATGGGTTGACTCAGGAGCTTGCTGGTGTCGCCGGCGGGATGCTTGTAGCGCACCTTCACAGTCATCAGCTCATCGGATGCGGCCGCGACGGAAAGCGAGCGATCGGACTGATACTTAAGCGGATCGACGTCCGTACCTGGCGCTGCGGAGACGCCGGCTAGCTCCAGTTCGTAGAGCGCTGTGACACCGGCGCCCGCACCGATCTCTCCCGCGTCCTTCTTGTCATCGTTGAAGTCTTGTGCGGCCAGCACTCGATTCTCGTAACCCACGAGGCGATAGCGAGCGACGAGCTTGGGATTGAACTCCACCTGGAGTTTCACGTCTTTGGCGATCGTCGCAAGGGTCGCTCCCGACTCACGCACCAACACCTTCTCGGCCTCGTGAATCGAGTCGATGTAGGCGTAGTTGCCGTTTCCCTTGTCGGCAAGCAGTTCCATCGTTTCATCCTTGGTGTTGCCGGTGCCAAAGCCCAGCACCGTCAGGAACACCTTGGACTTTCGCTTACTCTCGATCAGGCGCTCAAGCGCGGCCTGACTGGTCGTGCCGACGTTGAAGTCACCATCGGTCGCGAGGATGACCCGGTTGATACCGCCTTCGACGAAGTTCTCCTGCGCGACCTTGTAGGCGAGCTCGATACCCTGGCCGCCGTTGGTCGAACCTCCGGATTCAAGGGAGGTGATCGCGTTGATGATCTCGGTTCGGTGCTTTCCTGAGGTCGAAGGCAGGAGCAATCCACTGGCGCCGGCATAGACGACGATCGCGACTTTGTCCTGGGGACGGAGGTCACGTACCAGCAGATTGAGCCCTTGACGAAGCAGGGGCAGCTTGTCCGGCGACGCCATTGAACCCGAAACGTCGAGCAAAAAGACCAAGTTGCGCGCCGGCAGTGATTCCGTCGGCAGAGGCGTGCCCTTGATCGCGACGCGGACGAGGCGATGCTGTGGCGCCCAAGGGGCGTTGCTCACCTCGGAGCTGACCGCGAAGGGCTCGCCCTCCGGGGGCGCCGGATCATCGTAGGTGAAGTAGTTGAGCAGCTCTTCGACGCGGACGGCATCAACCGGCGGCAGTTGCTTGCTCTCGATCAAATAGCGCCGGACAAAGCTGTAGGACGCGGTGTCGACATCGATCGAGAAGGTTGACAGCGGCTGATCGGCGACCGAGATCATCTGATTCTCGTCGATCTTGGTGTAGGCCTCGCTGTTGTTGTCGTCGCCGAGCTTGGGGCTTGACTGGTAAAGGCCGCCCATCACGTTGCCACCGCCGCGCCCTCCAAAGCCGGCACCACTGCCGCGGCCATAACCGCTGCCCGTGCCGCCGCCGCCGCCCTTGCCGATGAGACCGGTGTTTCCGAGCCCGATGGTGCCCTCACCCGTGCCGCCGCCGCCACGGCCAGTTCCCACAAGCCCGAGTCCTCCCGCGCCGGTGGCTTCACCGACCTCGGTGGCAGTGAGACCATCGTACACCCCTGGGTCTTGCGGTACCGGGTCCGTCGGCCCCTTCATCGCATACAGGCCGGACTTGCTGTTCGCATCGGGCCGCGTGGACTCTTCGGGTTCGGGTTCCGGCAGCTGCTCTTCAAGCTCCTCTTCGACGTCTCGACCCGATGCCGCTTCGTGAGCGCTTTGCCCCGTTGCCCCCTTGCGCGCCTCGGTCCCACAGCCGAGCGAAGCACCGCCAAGCGCGATGACGAGGGCCAGAACGGTCGAACCGCTCAACTCCACGGCACGGCGGCACCCTGACCTCGCGAGCGGAAATCGAAGCTGAGGTGGATGTGAGGAGCGTCGTTCGAATGAGCGCATCGGTGGTTCCTCCATGGATTGAGCGTCGGCGTATCGCGGGCCACTTGGGGGCGCTTTGGTCACTTGCAGGCCCGCGGGGACACCGAGCACACACTGTAGGCGGCACGCGGACGCCGGGGCGGCGCGGGCCTCAGACCGCCGCGCGTTCCGAAGGTTCCCGCGTTTGCGAAATTCACCTCCATCGAGCCCAAGTGCCGACGCCAGATGGCCGCAGCGCATCGACGCGCGTCCACGTTCGGCGCCCGCGCGCCCCCAAGAGCGCACTGCTGGACGGAGATCGGCCTACAGGTTCCCCAGTAGGATCTCGGCGCCGCCCGGGTCGAAGATGCCCACGAGCAGGTCGGGCACATCGTCGCCGTTGAAGTCAGCCACCTGGAGGGCCGCGCCCGGTGATGCACCTAGGTCGATTGTGACGGGATCGAGGAAGGCGCGGTCGCCCAGACCGAGTCGGTAGCTCACGGACTCGCTGCCGCCATCGGTGTAGGCGAGATCAAAGATCCCGTCGCAGTTGAGATCGGCGACGGCGACCGCGTTGGTGCCCGCGCCGCTTGGGAGATACGTCGCACTCTCAAGATCACTTGAGTAGCTGATCTCTCCGTTGCTTCCCCAGAGAATGGCGAGGTCGTCCAGCGCAGTGATTGGCTCTTCCGCGTGCTCTCGCGCGAAAACGAGATCAATGCCGCCGTCGCCGTCGAGATCGCGCGCGACGACGCGACGCGGTGACGACCCGAGCTCGACGAATTGCCATACCTCGAGGACTCCCCCTTCGTTGCGAAAGATCGTCGCGCGATCGAGGCCCGCGTCGTCGTCCTCTTCGTCGGTATCGGCGAGGACCACATCGGTGTCACCGTCGGAGTCGAGGTCGGCTGCCACCAACGCCCAAGACTCCACTCCGAGGTCCGTGAATGTTTGAACCGGCATCTGTGAGCCGAGCTCAAAGACCTGAAGCGATGCGCCTCCGCCCTCGACGGTGGAAACCAGGAGGTTCGCGACGCTCTCATCGCCGATCGGCGAGATCGCGATCGCGAAGACCGTGCCATTGGTGTTGAACTCGTCGCTGGGTGTCGCGGAAAAGCCGTTTGCTTGGCCACGAAAGACGGAGATCTTGGGCATATCCCCACTCGCCATGACCAAGTCCGCGAGCCCATCGCCATCGACATCGCCCACCGCGATTGCGAGCGTCGCCCCCGGCAGCGGATCGGGCGGCGTGAACTCGAAGTTGCCGAAGAGCCCGTTGCCATTGCCGAATGCCGTCGTCGCACGCTGCGACGTGTAGGGCAGCGCGATGATGTCGAGCGCCGCAGTGCCTCCCACGTCTGCCGCATGAATCTCGATCACCGAGCCGCCAAGGTCGACGCTCTCTGGATCTGCGAAGCCCACGGCCGCCGCACCGCTCCCGCAAAGCTGAGGCGGAGGATCACCGTCGCCGTCGCCGTCGCCGTCGCCGTCGCCGTCGCCGTCGCCGTCGCCGTCGCCATCACCGTCTCCGTCTCCATCTCCATCACCGGTATCGGCCATGTCGCCGTCTTCGCCCGAGAAATTCTGGCGACATGCGGGCAAGACGGCCAACGCGAGGGTGAGTGAAGCAATGATGAGCGTTGGGACGCGCATGGCGGGAGCCTCGCAGGTCCGGCGCGAAACTGCACATGCCCGCGTCGGCTTGCCCTGGGGCCGCGAAATGCAGGGAATGGCTCCAGCGCAGCCCGGTCGGGCGACGGCCCCAATTCGAGAGGCCGGCAGGGCGTGTGGGCGCGCCGGCCTCTCGCTCGCGTCGGCTCTCGCGAGCGGATTGGCGACGCGATCCTTCGGGGATGAGAGCTATTGACCGCGAATCGCGGACGCTCGCGCTTCGGCCTTCTCCCACATGCGGATGTAGCCCTCGGCCGAGTGGAAGATCGGCTCGATATCCGCGTCGCTCAGCGCGTCACTTCGTGCGTCCTGCAGCAGCTCGGGAAGCATGCCGATGTGGACCATACCTTCGGTGTTGAAGTCGATCGTGCGATTGCCGACCTGCGGCTGCGTGAAGGTCACGTCACCCGCGAAGGAATCGAAGGGGTACGTGACCGGATTTTGCTGTTCGGTCGGGCAGACTCCTTCGCCAAAGCGCGGACCCCGAGCGCCAGCAAACCCGTTGAGGTCAAAACCGAACCCCTCCGCCGGGTAGGCGCCCTTCGAAGCGATCAGCGCGATGCGATCCTTGAAGCCCTGGACCGTCGAGCCAGGATTCGCGGCGTCCTGGCAGCGTCCAAAGCCGGTCGTTGCCACACCACCCAACTCATAGAGTTTGCCGGCCCAGTTCCGGCCGTGGCTACCTGAAGCAGGATAATCGTTCTCTTCGAGCATCTCGTAGACCCGCTGGTACGACCACTGCGGGAGGTGATCGACCTCGATGATCATGCCGCGCTTCATCATCTCCAGAATGAGTGTCTCACCGAGCGGAGTCAGGACCGCGTTCTGGCAGAAGTCGCCCGGGACCGCGGGCTCATTGATCTGGCTGAGATATTGGATCGCGGTGGCGAGCGGTGCCTTGGCGAAGTTGCTCATGTCGAGTGGCGCGGGGGAGTCATAGACGTCGCGCGGCATGAGCAGACCGCCGAACGCAACGTCGCCGTTGTCGAAGCCGTGGGGCATCGTGTCGTCGGTCGGGCAGTCCAAGGTCATGTTGGTGTAGTGCCCGCTATTGAAGAAGTTGCCGAGCTCAATAAAGGCGCGGTCGCCATCGCCGGGCGTGAACTTGTTGTCGTACTTGTGCACCGGGAAGAGCGCTCGTACGCCGCGTGCGTAATACGCGTCGAGCTGCGCCTTGACGTAGGCCTCGGTGCACTCCGGGGCGTTGTTTCGCGGTGTGATGAAGCAGTTGAAGATGTCTGAGGTCTCAATGCCGAGCACCACGGCCATCTTGCCCGCCGCGATGACCTCTCTGGCTTGCGCCGGTGTTTGCACGACCCGGAAGAAGCCAAGTCCCGGACCACCGGCCTGAGCGTCGATGTAGCGCTCCATGTTGTAGGTCTCGTCGATGATGCGGTCGACGGCGGTCATGTCCTCGCAGTCGTAGCGCGTGGGCTGGTAGCCCTGGCCTGCGGTCATCTTGCAGATCACGGAGTTGGTGGTCGCGTGCTGGATCACAAGGCGCAGCCCGGCCATATGCGCGCGCTCAAGCCACTTGTAATACTGGACCTGGTGGGTCGAGCGCGTGACCGCGTTGGGCCACTCCGTGAACTCGGGATAGCCGTCCGTGATGTGGTTGTCCTCGCTCAGCTCGCCTGCGATCAAGTCGGGAATGACGCTGCTGAGGTCCACCGCGTCGCTACCTGAGGTATCAAAAACGTAGCCGAAGAAGTCGAGGCGACCATTCTCGCCGTGGAAGGGCGCGCAATCCGGAAGCGCATGCTCGACGCCGAGTCGGTGGAAGGCACCACCATGGTAGATACCGCCGCCGCCGAACGCGAAGTTCGACAGAATATGCGAGTGGGTGTCGACGATGCCGTAAAGATCGCCGTTGTCGAAGGTGGTCTTGGTGATTTCACCGGTTGCGTCAACCGTTAGCTCGGGATGCTCTTTGCAGCCCTGGGCGGGCTCAAAGGTCACGGGCGCCGACGCAGTCGGATCGCTGGTGAGGCCAGTCGTGGTCAGGAGCGTGTCGAGTCTGCGGCTCCGCATCGCGTACTGCTGTGGGTCGACCTCGGAGGTCTCCAAGATCCACTCCGCGCCCGAGATGAACTCGTCATCGACGAGCAGGACATCCGACATCAAGCTGGTCTGCCGCTCAAATGAGCCATCCTCGGAGACGAAGTAGCCGCCATTCTCGTCGTAAAAGAGATAGGTGCCCAAATCCGAGGGCTGCATAAAAAAGCGCGCTGCGCCCTCTCCATTGGACGCAGAGAACGCGAACGCATCGCCTGCCCCATTGGCTGCAAGATAGGTGTCGCCACTCCGTACCGAGACGCAGGTCTTTGCGAACTCGTACACGTCAAGTTCGTCCGGCTCACCGGTGGTGCCACCATCCGTCGTGTCTCCGGTGTCGCTGCTACCCGCATCAGATGCGTCACTCCCGTCGCCTGAGTTACAGGCCGTGAGAGACAGGAGCAATGCTACAGATGAGAGCCAAATAGAACGCATGCCGGCGGATGCTATCCCAGATTGCCCGCGACGCGACAGACACTTTCTGCTCCGGCCCCCGACTTTGCGTCGAAATCTCTCTGGCGGCCCCTAGGGGATTGGCGAGCGCGCCGCACTCAGCGACCCCCGGTCCATCGCGAGCCAACTGCGCGCTGTGCCGAGGAACGGACCCGAGTCGTGGCTGACGACCAAGGCCGCGACCCCACGCAGCTCCGAGATGTCCGCGATCGCTGCGGCGATGACGGCGGTCAACTCAGGGTCGATGTGTGCGAGCGGCTCATCGAGAAGGAGCACGCGAGCGTGTTGTGCGAAGGCGCGGGCCAGGGCCACGCGTTGGCGTTGACCTGCGGAGAGCTCCGCGGCGCGGCGAGCAAGATCATCGCGGAGCTGGAACCGCTCGATGATCTGGTCGAAGCGCTGCGTGTCCCTGTCGCCGGGTTGCCCGCCACGCGCGGAGGGTGCGGTCATGACGAGCTCAAGATTCTGCCGGACGCTCATGTGTCCAAGCACCGTATTGGCCACCGGAGCGTAAGCCAGCTCGCGTCCCGCGAGCGGCACATTGATCGCGCGCGCGGAGTCAAAGACGCAACGACCTCCAAGGACGATGCTGCCCTCACAACCGGGAAGCGCGCCAAGGAGCGCGAGTAAGAGCGAGGTCTTTCCCGCCCCGTTCGGTCCGCTCAAGATGGTCAGGCCGCACGGAAGCTCGAAGCTCGCCTGCATCGCGAGCGCCCCGCGTCGAACGCGGAGATCGGCCTTGAGCACCGCGACGGTGCTCGCCGGTCCGGGGCGTCCGTCGGTCGAGGAGGCGTCCTCGGGATCGATCGCGATCTTCGCGTTCCTCGGGATCTTCTCGGTCTCCCCGGTCATGTCGATCATCGGGAGCCTTCTCTTCCTGAATTTGTCGCGGCGCCAAGGTGTCCTAGACGCAATGCGGCGAGGATCAGGGTCGCCGCGAGACACAGCATGAACACCGACAAGGTTGCCGCCTTGCCGAGGTCGCTCTCTGTTGCAGCGTAGATCCCCATCGGCATGGTTTGGGTGAGGCCCTCAATGCTCCCCGCGAACACCAGCGTCGCCCCGAACTCGCCCACGGCGCGCCCCCAGCAGAGCAGCGCACCCGCGAGCAGCGGACGCCATGCGACTGGGATCGCGACCCGAAACAAGACTCGCCAAGGTGCGACGCCAGCGGCATCAAGTACGCGCAACAACTCGGCGTCGAGGCTACGAAACGCGGAGAGTGCGGACCAAAAGTAGAACGGCGCAGCGACGAAGACCTGAGCGATGACCAACGCGCTCCAGGTGAGCGCCAGCGAGGGCAGCGAGAACGCGTGGTAGAGCGCACCGTTGCGGCCGAGCGCCAAGAGCAACCCGAGTCCCGCAACCGCCGGCGGAAGCACCAGCGGCGTGAGCGCCAGAACCTCGACGCCGCGAGCGAGCGGCCCTTCGACGCGCGATACGACGAACGCCAGCGGCGTCGCCAAGACCAGGATGACCACGATCGCACAACCCGAACTTGTGGCACTGACCCAGATTGCGCGCAGCACGAATGGGTCGCTTACGTGCTGCACAATCGGCTCTTGAAGCGCCGCGCTACACAGTGCCAAGACCGGGAGCACAAATAGCAACACGAGCACGCCGCCCACGAGCGCCAACGCAAGGTTGCCGCCACTGCGCTGGCGCAGCGACCGTCGCCACGTCTCTTCGCTCATCGTGTGTCCGTCGCTCCGTCGGGCACGGCATCTGCCCGAAGCAGGCCAACGCTGGCGAGCTCGGCCTGCCCCCGATCCGAAAGTACGAAGTCGATGAATGCCTCGGCGCTCTTCGTCCGCGAGGACGCTCGAACGAGCGCAATTCCGTAGCGTGTTGCGATCTGCAGCTCCCCTGGAAGCGGGTAGCGATGGACTTGTGCGCCAAGTTGATGGGCATCGCTTTCGTAGATCACTGCAAGATCGACCTCGTCGGCGAGCAGTCGCGCGACAATCTGTCCGACGTTGGGATCGCGAGACACAACGACGCGCTCAAAGTGCTCGCGGAGGGCTTGGCCGTCGCTCGGCTGGCGCGCTGCGATTCGACCAAGCCACTGCTGGGTGTAGTCGCCGATCGGCGAGCGCGGGGCTCCGATCGCGATTCGGTTCGCCTCATGGATCGCCGCGTCCCAGCTCCGCTCAAGCTGCGGCCCTTCCGTTTCCGATGATGTCCCCGCGGCGATTCTCCGAGACGCCGGAGCGACGAGGGCGAGGCGATTGCCCGCGAGTGGTTGCCACGGCGCACAGATCCCGGCGCGCGCGAGCGCTTCGATGTGGGTCACGTCGGCGCTCGCAAAGACATCGGCCGCCGCCCCCGCCTCAAGCAGGGCGCGCAGCTGCTGACTTCCGCCGAAGCTCGCCTGCATCGTTTCGCGCGCCTCGCTCTCATAGAGCTCCAGCCATCGAAGCGTAATCGCCCGCAACGAGGTCGCCGCAAGCATCAAGAGCGGGCTCGACAAAGAA
>CAZVEM010000024.1:0-13335 GCA_964626165.1 uncultured Nannocystaceae bacterium | reverse complement strand
GCGACCGCGCCCATGGCTGCGACCTCACCAAGCCAAGCCCGTCGGCCCCGCCCCTGGCGCAGTCGATGGTCCGCCGCCGACCGAGCCTTGTCGTGGAGCGGCTCGATGTCTGGCGAGGGTCGTCGCACGTTGCGATCGTTAGCATGGCTGCGACCGCCCTCAAGCCGATGCGTCGCATGGGCGGTCTACGGCCCAAGTGCCGCCGCCACGCGACGAGCAGGTCACGATCTCGCCAAGCTCGTCGCTGCGCGCTCTCTTTCGACCGCCACTTGGTAGCATCGGCGCCGTGCGAAGGATCTCGCGGCCCGACACCCCATCGAAGTCGCGTAGCCCGTGGTGCACGCGGACCGTGCGGGGACCTGCCCGCTCGTCCGCGCAGAAGCTACAGCGCCCGACGCTGCCGCGTGCATGGCTCTTCAGCGTGCTCTTGTTCGGCGCGCCCTCATGTTCACGAGGGCAGGCCGTCGTCGACGCCCCGGCGAAGGACGAAGCTCGTGCTCCCTCAGACACTGCCCGTTCACAGCCGGCGCTTGGACTCAAGCAACGCGGCCAGTGTGCTGCGACCACACGCGGTGTCTTTGATACCGACATGGGGAACTGGCGCTCTGGCGGCACGAAGTCAAAGATCCGGGCCTTCGTGGAGGACATCAGCAGTCCCGGCTCCTCCAACTTCGTCCCGGTCGAGGAGCGAATCGCGGTCTTTGACAACGACGGAACGCTTTGGAGTGAGCGTCCCTTGTACTTCCAGATGGAGTACGCGATCGCCCGCGCGAGGGAGCAGCGTGACCTGCATCCCGAGTGGCTCAAAGATCCACTCATGCGCGCGTTCCTGGAACGCGACCAAGAGGCGCTGCGCACCATGGGGGCGCCGTCACACCCCGAGAGTTCGCGACTCCTTGAGGTCTCGTTCTTCGGCCTTGGCCCCGCCGGGCTTGCCGAGTATCGAGCGAGCGTGCACCGCTTCTTGGTTCAAGCGCGACACCCCGAGAGGAACACTCCCTATGTCGACCTCGCCTACCTCCCGATGCTTGAGCTGCTCGCATACCTGCGCTGCAAGGACTTTCAGATTTTCATCGTCAGTGGAGGAGGCGATGAATTCGTCCGAGCGATCTCCCACGAACTTTACGGCGTGCCCGCCAGCCATGTCGTAGGCTCGCGGCAGCTTCTTCAGATCGTCGAGCGTGGCGGCCGCATCGAGGTGGAGCGCGCCCCCTCGCTGTCGCTCTTCAATGACGCTGAACAAAAGGTCAAGAGTCTGATCCATGCGATCGGTGCCCGGCCGATCATCGCTGTGGGGAACTCCGATGGCGACATCCCAATGCTGCGCTACGTCAGCGAACAGGAGCGCCCGACGCTGGCGCTCCTGCTGGTGCACGATGATAGCGCGCGCGAGGAGGCATACGAGTCAGGCGCCCGCTCCGCACAGGCCCGGGCGAAGGAAAGTGGATGGCTTTCCGTGTCGATGGAGCGGGATTTCCTGCGGGTCTTCGTTGACGCGAATGACGAGACCCGCAACTAATCATCGAGTGGTTCGCAGCACGCCCGCTGCTGCTGGGCGGAGCCGGCCCCTCTCACAGGGCGCACGTTGTGCGAGCGACCCGTGCCGCAGTTGCCGTCATCGCCTGATCCTGGAGCGAAGCCTGCGCGATTATGCCACCCTGAAGGTACATGGGTACTGACGTCCGACTACGACTCGGCATCTGCTCGCCGGTTCGGGCCGCCCACCCCGGTCTGATGGCGGAGATGACCGAGGTGATGCTGCTGCGTCATGTGTTCGAGCCCGCGTGCCGCGTGACGCAGACAGGACAAGCGGAAGCGGTCCTCCTCGAATCGGTGCCTGTTCCCCACTCCCCGGGCACCTACGCGGCGACTGTTCGATCCAACGCGCGTCTGTCGGATGGACGCCCGCTCACCAACGCAATGATCGTCGAAGCTCTGTCGCAGGTCGACTTGGTGCGCGAGATCGGATTTGAGCTCGAGGGCGGCAAGATCATCTTTCGCACATCACTTGCCAAGCAACAGCTGATGGAGAAGCTGTCCAACCGCGCGTGCGCGATCGCGGTACCCGGCAAAGGCGCCGGACTGGTCGGGACGGGGCCTTATCTAGAGGTGAGTCGGAGCGAGGATGACCTGGTGCTTGCCGCCAATCCGCACGCGCTACGACAGCCGATCGTCCCCGAAGTGGTCGCGAAGGTGTATCCCCGCAATCGGGATGGCCGAGCTGATGCTCTGATAGAAGCGCTACGGTCTGGTGAAGTCGACATCAGTCCGGACCTTGGTCTCTTCGAGATCGAGGGACTGGAGGGCGTGCGGCGACTGGTGCGCATCGGCGATAGCACGGGCATCTTGTTCATGCACGTACACGGGCAGCTCTCCTCACCCGAGGCACGCAACGCGCTGGCTGCCGCGATCGACCGCGAGGCGATCACGGCGACCTGCTACAGCAATCCGATCGCATACACAGCGACTGGCCTGCTCCCGCCTCGGATGATGCGTAGCCGCGACCAGCTCCACACCGACAAGGCAGGGGCGCGTCGCTACTTTGACGCCAACCCCCTCGGCGGTCCGCTTCGGATGCTGACGGTCTGGGGATCACGGCCGTATCTGCCGCGTCTCGACGCCGCGATCGCAGAGTTGGAACGCCAGCTGAACGAGGTCGGCGTGCGCATCGTTGTCGAGAAGGCCACCGATCCCGCCCACTACTTTGAACTTTCGGCCTCGGGCAAATTCGATCTCGCGCTCGCGGGCTGGGTGGGCGAGTCTGCAAGCGCCTCGGACTTCTGCGACTGCCTACTCCACGGGGACATGGTGAGGACTGCGGCAACCAGCGCGTCGGTGTCCGGCAACATGGCCCGCATCGATGACCCGGTGCTCAATCGAGCCCTCGAAGACTTCCGCAAGGAACACTCCACGGCTGCGCTGCGAGCGGTTGAGCGACGGATCGGAGAGTTGCGCCCGCTCGTGCCACTCATGTACGGGGCGGCCGTCGTCGTGCACACACGCCGGGTTCGTGCGGTCGATTGGGACCGATCCGACGAGCTCGATCTGGCGTCGGCAGAGATCGCCTAGCGGGACAATTCATCGGCCCCGGACCGCCTTCCATTGAGGGCGGTCCTCGCGGCCTGCCGCACCGCGATCTGCGGATCCTATCCGCAGGTTATGGAGCCGCAGTTATCGGCGCAGTCGACCGCAGGCGGATCGTGGGAAGGGTGACGAGGGTGCCTTTGCGAAGCCGCGGCAGGGACCTTGCGGCCAGTTCCTGCCAAGGGGGACTCGTCAGGACGAGAGCACTTCAGTTGAACTTCACGGTGCAGGCTTAGACTGCGCTCGCTGCGACGGGGCACCGCCCTACGCGAAGGAAGCGGCCCCATGCACTCGCCAACGACGACGCTTGTTCGCACCGTCTCTCTCGTGATGGGCACCACTTTCACGGTGGTCTCCTTGGTCGCGTGCGGGGTGCATCGCGATCCGCAGGCTGGGATCCAGATGACACATCTGGATGGCCTGTCGACGCAGGCGAGCGACTCCCCCCCGTCCAGCCCTGCCCACGAGACCGCGATCGCGCACGCCGCTGGGCAGAGCTCGCCAGTGGGCCGCGCGGACGGTCAGGCGAAAGCAGGTCGGACCTACGGCGAGATCTCGGCGGCACAGGACGACGGCGAGGCCGAAGGCGAGGGTGACGACGACGGCACGTGCGAGGCGATCGGCGGGGTCGATGACGCTTGCGAGGCGGTCTACGGCGAGCAGGCCCGCGAGTGCGATGCGATCGACGCGGCGGAGGAGGCGTGTGAGGCCGGTACGCTGACTCTTTGCGCAGCTGCATCGGAAGCGACGCAAGCCTGCGATAAGCTCTTTGGCACCGGCGCTCGCGAATGCGAGTCGGCTCGGAGCGTCGCGGCAGGCTGCGGCCTGCCCGCCCGCTCAGCCAGGGATTGAAGATGCGAGTCCTCCTCGTCGAAGACAATCAAGACCTCTCCGAGCTTCTGATCGAAGGCCTTTCCGCCGAGGGGCACATTGTCGACGGAGTGGAAGACGGCGAGGCAGCGCTCGCGGTCGCGCTCGCGGGCGCGTTCGACGTCATTGTGCTCGACCTGATGCTCCCCACGCTCAGCGGAGTTGAAGTCCTTCGCGAACTTCGGGCACGTGGGATGACGACGCCAGTCGTGGTGCTCACGGCGAAGGATGCGCTTGACGACCGCATTGAACTTCTGGACCTCGGGGCCGACGACTACCTCAGCAAGCCCTTCGCGTTCGGCGAGCTCGCCGCACGACTCCGCGCAGTCGTGCGACGAAAGATCGCCAGCAACGACACGAACTGGGTGCGGGTCGCGGATCTTGAGATCAACTTGCTGGGCCGCGAGGTCCGCCGCGCCGGTAAGACGATTCGACTGACGGCACGCGAGTTCGCCGTTCTGGAATGCCTTGCGCTCCGCCGCGGACGCCTCGTCCGACGTGAGACGCTGCACGAGTTGCTCTATACCGCCGAGGGCCACCCGGAGTCCAACGTCATCGAGGTCTACATCCGGCAGCTCCGGCGTAAGCTCAACGGCGCTGGCCAAGTCGACCTGATCCGGACTCGGCGTGGCGAGGGGTACATGCTCGAAGACTCGGCCCCTACCGAAGGTTGAGGCGTGAACTCGCTCCGTATCCGACTCTCGATCGCGGCTTCGCTCACTGCAATCGCCGTGCTTGCGATCTCGGGCTGGCTGGTCTTCGTCAGCGTCGAGCGTGCGATGTGGCGTCAGTTCGATGCCGACCTCGCCGCGGACGCCGAGATGCTCGCGGGCCTCGTCGAGTACAACCCGCGCGACGGAGTGGAATTCGAGCTCGCACCCGTCATCGAGCGTTTCGAGGACCGCTCGGAGGCGCAGTCTTGGGTGGCCATCCTCGACGCCAGTGGCGATGTCCTGGCGGGTCACGAATTTCCCGAGTCCATGCTCGCGGTTCCCTCGCTCAAGACGGTCGAGTTTGAGGGCGCACACGTCCGAAGTCAGAGGCTGCGCTTCGAGCCCAGAACCGACGCAGACGTTCCGCTTGATGAGAATCTGCCGCAACTGACCTTGGTGATCGTTCGAGAGACTCGGCGCATCGATCAGTTCGTGATCACCCTCGGCCGGGCCTTCGTCGTGCTTGGCGTCTTCGCCTCCCTCGCGACCGCGCTGGCGATCACGTGGCAGGTGCGCCGAGAGCTCCAGCCGCTGCGCGCTGCCGCGCAGGTCGTCGAAGAGATCGACGTGAACGCTTTGACGGTACGACTGCGTGACGAAGAATTTGCCGAGGAGCTTCGCCCCTTCATCCGTCAGGTCAATGCGATGCTCGGCCGAGTACAGAATGGGCTCCGACGCGAGCGCGATTTCAGCGCTCACGTCGCGCATGAGCTGCGTTCGCCGCTCGCGGTCATCCGGGCGGGCGTCGAGATCGAACTCCAGAAGGCCGAACGCGACGCACGCGGCAGGGGGCGCCTCAAGTCGGTGCTTCGCTCCGTCGACCAGATGACCTCAATGGTCGTCGATCTCTTGTTGCTTGCGCGCGTGGAATCGGGCGCGCATATCGAGGTCGACCAACAAGTTGAGCTCGATATTCTGGTCGACGAGCTCTGGGAAGAACAGCTGAGCGCCGCGCTTGCGCGCAAGCTCTCGTTCACAAACGGCGTCGAACGCGGCACCCAGATCGCCGCGCCGCTCGGTGCCCTGCGCGTCATCTTGCGAAATCTCCTGTCCAACGCGGCGACATACACCGAGCCGGGTGGCCAAGTGCGGGTCACCGCGAACGGGGTACATCGCATCGAAGTCTGGGACAGTGGCCCCAAGCTAACCCCGGATGAGATGGCGCGGATGTTCGACCGCTTCTGGCGCAGTGACCCCGCCCGGAGCAATCCAAACGTGCATGCCGGCATTGGCCTCAGCCTTGCGCGAGCGCTCGCTCAGGCCCACCACTGGGCGCTCTCCGCCGAGTACGCGGAGGAAGGTGGGCTCCGCTTTGTCCTCGCGCGCGCGGAGTCGCGGAAGGTCGCCTCGGCTGCGGCAACCGACGCTTGACCTCTGCCGACCTCGCGCGCAATGGTTGACGGCAGAATGGCCGGGCCCGCGCACGACCGCATGATCACCCCGGCGGGGTTTGCCCAGCTCCGCGCCGAGATGGACAAGCTCTGGCGCGTCGAGCGTCCGAGGGTGACCCAAGAGGTCGCCGAAGCCGCCGCGCTTGGAGACCGCTCCGAAAACGCGGAGTACATCTACGGCAAGAAGCGCCTGCGGGAGATCGACAAGCGACTCGGGTGGCTCAGCAAACGCCTTGAGAGCCTCGAAGTCGTGCACGTCCGACCCAGCGCGGATGGCCGCGTCGCCTTTGGTGCGACGGTCGTCGCGGAGGACGAGGAAGGAGTGACGCATCGGTGGCGTCTCGTCGGCGCCGACGAAGCCGATCCACAGCAAGGAACGATCTCCGTCGCGTCGCCCGTCGCAAAGGCGTTACTGGGCAAGCGTGTGGACGACGACATCGAGATACGGCGCCCTCGCGGCGACCTCTGGGTCACGATCGTCGCCATCGAATGGGAGAGCTAGGGCGTGTCGTCAACGGGCTCCATCAGCGAAGGCAAGCTGAATTCGCGGACACCTCGACCGACGTGTCCCTGCTCCGAACATCGCGCGAGCACGGCATTCGATGCAGTGCGGCGCGCTTTCTCGCCGCGCTCGCCGGGTAGGTGTGGCCGAATATGACGACCGTACGGATGCGACACGAGGTGCCCTGCGAGGTCGCGCAGTTCTGGGCGATGTACCTCGACCCGAGCTACCTCCACGAGAGCTTCGTCGACGGCCTTGGATGGTCGCCGCCGCGAATCATCGAACTCAACGATACCCCGGCGGGTTGGAGTCGTAAGGTCGCCTGCGAACCCAAGCTTTCACTGCCCGCGTCCGTGGCACGGTTCTTTCAAACCAAGCTCGGATTTGTGGAGACCGCCCGCTTCGATCGCGACCAGCAGGTCCTCCACCTGCAGCACGTGACCAACATCTTCGGCGACCGCCTCGACATGATCGGCACGATTCGAGCGGAGCCTGACGGCACTCGCGGTTGTGTCCGAGTGTCCGAGATGAGCGTGGTGAGCCACATTCCGGTGTTTGGCCGCATGATTGAGGCGAGTGTGGAATCGAACATGCACAAGGGCTTCGATGCGAGCCAGCAGTTCATGCGAAAGTGGCTCGCCCGCAAGGCTGCCGGCTAAGGCTGCCGGCCAAGCTCACGCTGCTGTTCCGCACGCGTGCAATCGGCCGCCTGCTAGAACTCGATCGAGCGCCGGACGGCCCGCCGTGCATGGGCCGGCCAGAGAGGTTCCTGCCCGGAGTAGATGAGCTCGTAGAGCGCATGGATCTCCATGACGCGCTTGGTGTAGCGGTAGGTCTCCGACAGCGGGATGAGCTCGACAAAGTCGTCGAGCTCGATGACGCGATCGCCCTCCGTGGCCGCAAGCAACCAGCGGGCAACGTTATCGGGTCCACCGTTGTAACTCGCGTAGGCCATCGGAGCCTGCCCATCGAAGTTCTTGAGGAGTTCTGCGACGTAGTAGGCCGCGAGCTGCGAATTGATCTCGATGTCGTAGAGATCGTCCGGATTAAACGCCTCGCCATTGCCGCCAAGTCGATCGACAAGCTGCCGTGCGGTTGAGGGCATGATCTGGAGCGCCCCGCGTGCGCCGACCGGCGACACAACGTGGCGCCGGAAGCGTGACTCTGTGTACATGAGTGCCCAGAGGTGATTGGGCTCGATCTCGCGCAGGCTCGCCTCGCGCTCGATCGGCCCGCGATAGGGCCGCGGGCTCCATCGAGCCTTCGCACTTGGTGCGTCGACGGCCGCCGACAGCCGTGCGATGTGGTTTCCGTCGTCGAGCGCCCGAGCCAGCACCCGCAGGTCTTGCCGGACCTGCTCGCCGAGCACCTCGTCAAAGAAGATCTTGCGCGCGCCCGATCCCAGCAGGGGTCGAGGTTGTGACCACTCAGCACGCCACGAGATACCGGCCTCAAGGCTCTCGCTTCGTGTCGAGCCGGCGTCGCTCCCGCCTCCCGCGCGGCTCTTGCTGTTGAGATAGCCGTCGACAAGCCAGCGAAGCTCGCGACGCTCTTCTTCGAGCCAGCCAACTGCATGCAACTGCGCCGCGCGGCCCAGCGAGAGTTCGCCCGCAAGAGGCCCCTGCGCGAGACGAACCAGCGCCTCGCTCGCTTGGGCGTAGGTTGCTCCGGACTGCTCATCGGACAACGCAGCGGGTCGCGGCAAGGGATCCACGGTGAGCCCCGCGAGGACCAGCTGACGACGTGCCCACAGCGCGTAGTAGTCGTACGGATCGCTCGCGATCAGCGAGCGAAGCACCGCTTCGCCGTCGTCCCGAACGCTGACGTCCTCGCTGCGCAACGACAGCTTTCCCACGTAGTAGCGCGCCATTGTGCGCTGCGACGCCGAGCGCTCCGCGAGCCGGGCAAAACCCACGAGTGCGTCGGCATCTCTGTGCGTCAGGTGAGCGAGCATCGGCCGCAAAACCGCACGTTCCGAGACGTGCCCCAACCATGCCGACTCATAAAGATCGAGCAGCTCCCATGCGCGCTCGTAGAGCCCACCGCGATGCGCGTGCTCGATGGCCGCCCAGAGCGCCGCACCGCGAATGCCCTTGCGAGCCTTGGTGTCGTTTGCGACCTCCATGAGCAGATCAACGGCCTCATCATGACGTTGACCGCGCTCAAGACAGCGGGCCTGCTCGACCCGATGATCATAACTCGACTGGGTCTTGCGCAGCTCTTCCAAGGCGCTGACGCATCGGGCCCAGTCCCGCTGCTTGTATGCGGTCCACGAGAGTGATGCGAGCGCCTGCGAACGTCGCATCCCCGAGAGTTCCGGGCGCGCTAGCAGCTCATCAAGGATGCCGCGGGATGCGTCGTAACGCCGTTGCGCGCGAGCGAGTTGAGCGCGCTCAAGCTGCTGGTCCTGCGTCCAGTTCGGCACAACAACGCTTTGCGCAATTGCCTTGAGCGCCGCCAGGTCGTTGGCGGCCTGCGCCGCCTCGACGCTCCCCGCGTGCTCGAACGAGATCGCCGCGAAAGCGGCCCCCGCATCCTTCGCGCGACCCTCTCGAACCATCAAGCGCGCGCGATCCAATTGCAGCGCCGCAAGGGTCGGGTGGTTTGGATAGTCCGCGAGCACCTTGTCGTAGCGCGCACGGGCGACCTTGGCGAGCTTGATGTCAGCCGAGGCCTCCGCATCCCTCATCGCCCCAAGGACTTGGGCCTCCAAGACCCTCAGCTGCGGTCGATTGCGAACGTTGCGGTAGCTCAATGCGGACTTGATCTCTTGAGCAGCGAGCGCGAGCTGACGCTGTCGATCGTCATCGCTAAGTCGCGGACGGCCCTCGCTACCGGCACTGCTCACCCACTCGAATCGGGCAATTGCAAGTTCCGACAAATAGAGGTCACCGGGAACGACCTCGGGCGGCGACACCTTGGCGTTGACAGCATGCGCATCGAAATCTGCGGCTCGCTCAAGCCACATCACGGCCTGGTCGGGCTGGCGCAGGAGCGTGAAGCTGCGGGCGCGGATCAGGGAGGCCCTTGGACCTTCGACCGGAGATGAGGCGCGCTCCGCATCCAGCGTGGCGAGTGCTTCGCGCGGCTCTCCACGCGACAGGTACGCGGCCGCCTTGTCGAGCGGCGCCAATTCGCGAAGCCACGCGTCGGAGGCCGCGGTCTGGGCGTGACCAGGCAGCGCAGGCGCTGCCGAGGCCTCACCGTCGGGCGGGGGGACCTCGACAAGCGGGGAAGGCGATGATTCCTCGGCGCTGCCCTCGCCAGACGGCGGCCAGGTTGTCGACGACGGGTCGAGCATGCAACCGCGCGCAAAGGTCAACACAGCCCCGCCAACGGCGAGTGCGCTGACCCACCGGATGGCTCGACGAGCAAATGTGCGATCGGACTGCACCCTTCCCTCAACCCTAGCACCGCGCGGATGCTGCGCCCATTTTCCAGCCAGGAGCGCCGCACCTTCACACACTTGGCACAGCGGCGGTGGACCGCTCACAGAGGCCGCTGCGGGGCCCTAGCTGTCGGTCCCGCGGCGTCGGCCGCCCTGCGCTCGCGCTTGCCCCAGCTTAGTCTATGGTCCCGCGCGTGAGTCTCGACCGTCCTCCCCACGAAGTCACCGCAACCGTTCTTGGTGCCGGAACCATGGGTGCCCAGATTGCCGCCCACCTCGCCAACGCGGGGGTCCGCACCTTCCTCCTCGACATCGTCCCCAAGGGCGTCGAGGCCGGTGCGCCCGCGAGTGCCCGCAACGCCATTGTCCTCGGCGCGATGAAAGGCCTGCAGAAGGCTCGGCCACCGGCCTACATGGACGAGGCCGCCGCCGACCGAATCACCGTGGGTAACTTCGATGATGACCTGGCCAAGGCCGTCTCGCAGAGTGATCTCGTCATCGAGGCGATCATCGAGCGCCTCGACATCAAGCAGAGCCTCTTTAGCAAGGTCGCCGCGGCAGCGAAGCCAACGACGATCCTCGCGACGAACACGTCCGGCATCCCGATCTCCGCGATCGCGCAGGCGCTCCCCGAGGACGCACGAAAGCGCTTCGTCGGGCTTCACTTCTTCAATCCCCCGCGGTGGATGCATCTCCTTGAGGTGATCCCGTCGTCCTTCACCGATGCGTCGGTCTGCGACGAGGCCGCTCGCTTCTGCGAGGTTGCACTGGGCAAGGGCATTGTTCCCTGCCGCGACACGCCCAACTTCATCGGCAATCGCATCGGCATTGCCGAGATGCTCCTCACCTTCGAGGCGACGACCTTCGGCGACTACACGATCGAGGAAGTCGACATGCTCAATGGCTCGCTGATGGGCCGCCCAAAGACCGGCAGCTACCGGCTTGGTGACATGGTCGGACTCGATGTGATCGGTCACGTCGTCAAGAACCTGCGAGAGGGACTCTCGGGCGATCCGAGCGCGCCCAACTACGACCCTCTCTACGATCGCATGGCCCTCCCGGCCGTGCTCGAGACGCTGCTTGAGCGCAAGGCGTTTGGCGACAAGTCCGGCGGTGGTTTCTACAAGAAGAACAAGCTGCCCGACGGCAGCACGGCGCCGATGGCCCTGGATCTTAAGACCCAGGAGTACCGCCCCCGCGCCGACAAGCCGCGTTTTGACGAGTTGAAGGCGGCCGCAAAGATGCCGACGCTTGAGCGCAAGATCCACGACGCGCTCCGCGTCGATGGCCGCGCCGGCACCTTCCTCCGCCGCCTCTACCTCCCGCTGTTTAACTACGCGGCGACCCTGACGGGCACCATTTGCGAGACCCCCAAGCAGATCGATGACGCGATGTGCTGGGGCTATGGCTGGAAGCTGGGCCCCTTCGGGATGATGGACGCCGCGGGTCTGGACTGGGTGGTGGAGCAGATGAAGGCCGCCGACATGACGCCCGCGCCCGCCTTGGCCGCTCTCGTGGAGGCCAAGGGTGCAGGCGCGCGTTGGTACGGGGACGACGCCACCGCGCCGACGGTCCACGTACCTGGTCGCGGCGAAGTGGCACTGCCCGAGGCCCCGGGCTTCCTCTTCCTCGACCGGCGTCGCTCGACCAACGAACTCGCAAAGAATTCGAGCGCCGGGCTCATCGACATCGGCGACGGTGTTGCGTGCCTTGAGTTCCGCAGTAAGGCGAACGTCCTCGACGAGGGCGTCGTCACGATGATGGGAGACGCGCCCGAACTGCTCAGGTCACGTGGCTTTACGGCCCTCGTCATTGGTAACCAAGACGAGCACTTCTGCAGAGGCGCAAACCTGCTGCAGATCGCCGGCTGGATCATGCAAAAGAAGTGGGACGAGCTTGATGCTGCCGTCAACGCGCTCCAGCAAGTTCACATGAACCTGCGTCACGGTTCGATGCCCGTCGTGGTCGCTCCCTTCGGCCAGACCCTCGGCGGTGGCTGCGAACTGACACTACACGCCGCTTCGGTTCAGGCCGGCGCGGATCTGTTCATGGGGCTGGTCGAGATCGCGGTCGGAGTCCTTCCGGCCGGCGGCGGCCTCAAGGAGATCGCACGTCGCGCCTCCAATTGGGCCTCGCAGGTCGCGGACGGCGATCCCTTCGCGTGGATCAAGCAAGGCTCGCTTGCGGCGGCGACGGCGAAGATCTCCATGAGCGCACACGAGGCGCGCAAGATGGGCTTCCTCCGCGATACCGACGGCATCACGTTCCATCGCGGTCGCCTGATCGCGGACGCCAAGAAGCGCGCTCTCTCGTTGGTCGCGGGCGGATGGACGCCACCGGACCGCAATGAGGCGATCAGGGTGGTCGGCGCCCCGCAAGGCGCGAACATCATGTTCGCTGCCACGCAGTTTGCTTGGGGCGGCTACGCCACCGATCACGACAAGCTGATCGCGCAAAAGATCGCGCACGTCCTTAGCGGCGGCATGACGGTGAGCGCGACCACTGTCACCGCGCAGACACTGCTCGACCTCGAGCGTGAGGCCTTCCTCTCCCTGTGCGGCACAGATAAGACCTTCGCCCGCATTCAATCCATGCTCACCACCCAGAAGCCGCTGCGCAACTAGGCCGACGAGCGCGTCATCAAGTTCAAGAAGACAGGACATCCAATATGTCGAACATGCAACAAGCAGTCATTGTAGCCGCGCGTCGCTCCGCCGTGGGCAAAGCAGGTCGTGGCGTCCTGCGAAACACACGTCCCGAAGACATGGCGTCGCAGGTACTCCGCGCGACCCTTGGCTCGGTCTCGGCATTGCCGCTGACCGAGATCGACGACGTCGTGATCGGTTGTGCGATGCCCGAGGCCGAGCAAGGCCTCAACGTCGCACGCGTGATCGCGCTCGACTCGGGCCTGCCCCACAGTAGCTCGGCGATTACCGTCAACCGCTTCTGCTCGTCGGGCCTTCAGGCCATCGCGACGGTTGCGGAGCGGATCCAGGTCGGTGCCATCACGGCAGGGGTTGGTGGCGGCGTCGAGTCGATGAGCATGGTCCCGATGGGCGGCAACAAGCCGATGCTCAATCCACGCTATGTCGCAGAGCATCCCGAGTGGTACGTGAGCATGGGCATCACCGCCGAGAACGTCGCCAACCGGTACGAGGTCTCACGCGAGGACCAAGACGCATTTGCTCTGACCAGCCATCAGCGCGCAGTCAAGGCAATCGAGTCGGGGGCGTTCAAGGACGAGATCGTGCCGCTCACGACCGGCGAGGGAGGTACCTTCGACACCGACGAAGGTCCGCGTGGCGATACCTCTGCGGCAGCGCTCGCCGCTCTCAAGCCCGCCTTCCACGTCAAGGGAAGCGTCACCGCCGGGAACTCATCGCAGGT
>CAZVEM010000023.1:0-32477 GCA_964626165.1 uncultured Nannocystaceae bacterium | reverse complement strand
ACCCCCGCCGGCGCGGCGCTATGGTTGCGCCGTGTTTCAACAGCAACGACGACCGCTCCAGCCGCAGGAGCGCGTGCAGCTCAGGCAAGAGGCGCGCGCGTCGACCTGGCAGCGTCTGGCGTGGATCATCTTTGCCTACGCGGTCATCCCACCGGTCATCCTCGTGGTGACTGCCCTGGTGTTTGCGCTCCTGCCCTTCCCCGTATTCGTCGCTCGGGTCGCGGCACTGAGCGCACTCGCCTTGTACCTGGGAATGAGCACGGCGCTGGTCGCGGACGCTTCGCAGACGTACCGCAGCTTCCAGCGTCGCCGCGCACGAGAACTTGAGGAAGGCCACGCGCTGCACGTCGACGCACAGATCATTCGGGTGTGGCGGGTGGAGGTCCCCGCGCTCCGCTCCGGTCCAGAGAGCGCCCTGCGCCACCGCATCGGACTCACGCCCGACGCACGCTTCGTGCTCTTCTCGGTCCCTGCGGAGCTGGGCGACGCAACGTCCTTTCCCAGCGAGCTCTCCTGGACGTGGATGCCACTTACGGGTCGGACGCTCGAGTGGACGCCGAGCGTCCACGAACTCCCCTGCGAGAAAGAGACCGTACTTGCCGACGAGCTTGGCGAGGTGGGCATCAGCGGACCGGGATGCCGGGAAGTTCTGCCTCCGAGTCTCCCTCGTCCGCTGCTTCGGGCACTGGCGTCGTTGGAGTAGTCGCCTGCCCGCCGGTCGCCTCGCGGGCAGCACCCTCCGAAGAGCTGTCGGTGGCGCTTGTCGTGTCCACCGGCTTGGGCTGCTGCGTGAGGTCGGCGCTCTCGACCTTCGTCGCGCTCGCCTCGCCGCGGTCCGGCTTCCCGCCTTCCTCACTCGCGTCGAGGCTCGCCTGCTCTGCCGCGAGCTCCGCGGCGGCAAGTGCCTCCTCCTCGGCGATCGCCGCGAGCTCCTTCGCGCGTTCCTCGGCCTTAATCTCCTCGGTGAGTGACTGGATCTGCGCGGGGTTGAGCTTGCAAAGAAAGCCGCGATCTCCCAGCGGTATCACTTCAATTCCGTCAGGTCCCACCTCCGAGCCTGCGCCACGATGGGCACACGCGTGCAGCGATTCGCGGAGGCGCTCTCGGATCGGACGCGAGAGCACGGTCAGCGCAGAGTCGCTCGCCACCACAACTCCACCCTTCGCATCCAGCACCACCATCGGGACCGGCTGAGCGTCCATCAACGCTTGCACGGCGAGCCGCTCCAGCGCCGCGAGTTCTTCCCAGGAGAAGGAACGCGGCCGGAAGTGCTCGTCGATGAGCTTGTTGATGACTTCACCGACCTGTCGAAATTCAAGTGAGGTCGCGTTGGCATGAAAGCGCCGCCGTGTCTCGCCGCGACCACAAGCTTCAAGCACCGCTCGAATCTCTTCGACCGGCTCGGTGATACGACTCCCAAAGCGCTTGGAGATGACAAAGGACAGGAACAGTCCCAAGGCACCGAGCCCCATCAAGGCCCAGGCTCCCCCCACGCCCGTTTCCACAAACGCATCCTGAGCGACGCGCATGCCCTTGGAGTTGAGGGTGGAAAGCTCGGCAATGCTGCGTGCGAGTTCGACGCGCGCGCGAGCATCCCCGCGAAGGGCCGCCTGACGCCAACGACGAATATCTTCGATCGTTCGCGTCTCGCCATCCTCGGTGATGTTGGCCGCGGCCTCGGCGAACGCGGACTCAAAGTCAGCGCTCGCTGCGTCGTCGAACTCCTCGATCACCAGTGCCGCGAGCATGCGATTGGCGGCGGAGATCGACGCTTCGTTGCGATCGATAAGCGCGTCCACGGCGGGCGTCATGCGCCCGAGGAGCACGACCGATGCCACCATCATCGCGATCTGAAACGCGATGGCGACGCCCAGACCGACTCTGACTTCGTCACGCAATCGCATGGTGAGTCCCTCTGCGAGCGTCCGGCATCGTCGGTGCGGCTTGGTCGTTGGAACAGCCGTTGATCCAATTCGCGATGAACCGGGGTCTCATAGTCGCTCCAGGTAGCGTCGGACGACGTTGGGACGCGAGACCACGACAAGAATATCGTCGCCATCGATCGGTCGCGTGACATCCGGCATGATCGCCGTGTTGGCACGCATCCGAGCGGGACGCACCGCGATGACGTTGAGTTCCTTCTTGGGGAGGGCCAGCTGTTCCAGCGACCGACCAATAAAGAGGGCGGGCGGTTTAAATTCTGTGATGACGAGATCGGCTCCAAGCGGGAGTTCGTCGACAATCGAGTCCGAGAGAAGTTGTGGCGCCAAGCGGGCCCCGAAGGCGCGCTCGGGATTTACGACAGTGGTCGCGCCCACCGCCAGCAGGATTCGTTCCGAAAGATCGTCCAGCGCGCGCGCGACGATGTTCTTCGCGCCCATCTCGCGAAGCAGCGCCGTCACGATGATAGAAGAGGCGCGCTCGTCCGCACCGATCGCGACGATGCACACATCACGACTCGCTGGCGCAGCGCGACGAAGCGCTAGTGGATCCGACGCATCAAAAGCGACGGCGTCGGCGACCTGGCCCGCGACGGCGTCCACGAGCGCTCGGTTGCGGTCAACCGCCATCACCGATGCACCCAGAATCGACAGGTGCCGCGCGAGCGCAGATCCGAACTGACCAAGTCCAATCACCAGTGCTTGTTTCTCAGCCATGACTTCTGCCTCCTTACCTGAATGCCGTGTAGGGCGCGTGAGCCAGCTCAACGCCCAAAGTTGCGAGCGAGGTCGCCCGACGCGACCCCTGCGATGCGATGCCTCTATGCAATCGTCACCTCCTGTTCTGGGTAGTCCCAGGCGTCGCGCTGGTGGCCGCCCGCGAAGGCGGTGAAGAGCGCGAGCGGGCCGACGCGTCCGACGAACATCATGCCGATCACGATGATCTTGCCGACGCCATCGAGCTTCGCCGTTGCGCCGATGCTGAGCCCAACGGTGCCGAGCGCGGACACGACCTCAAACAGGAGCTCTTTGGCTGGAATCCGCTGCGTCACCTCGAGCAAGAACAGGCCCCCGGCGACCGAGATCGCCATGACCGCCACAACGGCGAAGGCGCGGCGGGTGGTGTCGCGTCCAATCTTGCGCCCAAGCAGCACGAGCTTGTCCTGCTGTCGAACCGTGCGCGCGATCGCGAGGACAACAATCGCGGCGGTCGTTGTCTTGACGCCGCCCGCGGTCGATCCAGGGCTCCCGCCAACGAACATCAACAGCTCAGTCAAGGTGATGCTCGCATCTGAGAGTGCGCCGTAGTCCACCGCATTAAAGCCTGCGGTGCGCGTCGTCACCGACTGAAACCATGCGTGATGGATCTTGTCCGACCAAGCCATCGTGGCAAACGCGCCGTTCCACTCAAGCGCAGCGAATATGATCGCAGGCGCAACGAGCAACATTGTGGTCACGGACAAGACCAGGCGTGTCTGCAGGTCCCGCTGTCGCCGCCGGCGCCAGACCAGCGCCACCACAACCGGCGGGCCGAGTCCGCCGATGATGATCAGCAAGCCCACGATGTGCAGGATCGCGGGCGAGTCGCCATAGCTAACCAGGCTGTCCGACTGGAGTGCAAATCCGGCGTTGCAGTACGCGGAGATCGACGTAAACACGCCGCGCCAGATCGCCATCCCCGGGCTGTCGCCGGTGCCCCAGAACAACACGGAGAGCAGCGCCGCACCGACGCCCTCGGCCGCGGCGGTCACCGCCAGGATCTTCCACAACGAGGCGTTGAGCGTCGAGCGATCTTCGGCGCCGAGCAGGGCGACGGCGGCTCCCTCAGCGCGCAAGCTCATACGACGCCCGAGCACAATCGTGGCGGCAGTCGAGAAGGCCATGATGCCCAGGCCTCCGACCTGGATCAGCACCAAGATGCACGCCTGGCCCAGCGGGGCAAAATCGAGGCCCGTGTCCTTGACCGCCAGTCCGGTCACGCAGACCGCACTAAACGCGGTGAAGACGCCGTCGATGAAGCTCACGCTTCCCCGCGTCGGATTCGCGGCATAGGGGAGCGAGAGTACGAGCCCACCCAACACGCCGAGCACCGCGAAGCTCAGCACCAAAAAGCGCAGGGGCTCGTCGAGCAGGACGTCATCCCACCGCTCCTCGACATACTCAAGGTCGACACGGCGGCCTGGCAGCGCGAGAAAGCAGAGAGGCGGAACAACGCAAAAGCAAAGCGCCGCCGGCAGCGCCGCGGCATGCAGCGCCGCGCCGGCGAGAGTCAGCGAGGCAGCGAGCACGATGGTGAGCGCCCGTGGGACCCGCCATCCTGCATTGGAGAGCCGTGCTGCCATCAGCACGGCGAGCGAGGACACGGCGCACAGCGCTGCCATGACTTGCGCGTCCGCACTGCTCGTAAAACTCCCCGACGCGAGGCCGATGACTCCGGCGATCGCAGCGCCTCGAACGAGCTCGCGGACCCGCGACAGCTCGCGGTCGAAGCGAACACCGCGACGTCCATGGAAGACCGCCCGGTCCGACCAAAGCCACCACAGTCCCAGCGCAACAACGATAAGATGAACCAGACCGCGCGACGGCTCCATCGCACTCGCTGCGATCGCGATGCCAACGCCCACCGCATAGGCGAACGTCAACGTCAACGGCCCACGCGACCGATGCCGACGCGTGGACCAGGCGCCGAGCAGGACCGCGATCCAGATCGGGAGCACGCAGATCGTGCTTACGCCGACATAGGGCAACGCGGGTGCGAGCAGCTGTTCGAGGAACGCACGCCACGGCGCGTGCTCAAGCGCGTCGCCGAGCTGGCTGAGATAGAGCGGGCACAGACCGGCGAGCAGCCCAGCGCGGGCCTCGATGCTCTGAAATCGCGCCTCGGCCATGGAATGCGCATCCTGACATGCGCGGCATCAACTTGCGCGTGCGAGGCCCGCACATCGGCGGGTGTCAACCGCTTCGCTCATTCACCGTGAGCGCGAGAACGAGGATCTCACACGGAGAACGAGCTGCCGCAACCACATGAACCGGTGCTCATGGGGTTGTTGAACTTAAAGCCCGCCCCCTGCAGTCCCTCGACGTAGTCGATGACCGTGCCCATGAGGTACATAAAGCTCATCGGATCCGAGACCAGCGCGATGCCATTGCTCTCGAAGCGCTGATCGTCGTCGGCCGGCTCGTCGAAGAACAGATCGTATTGGAAGCCGGAGCATCCGCCGCCCATGACCTTCACGCGCAACGCGTAGTGGGCCTCGATCTCCTCCGCCGCACGGATCTCCACGACCTTCTCCGCGGCGACGGGCGTGAGCGACAGCTGCGGCTGATCTCCGAGATCCGCAACGGGATCCCCACCTGCGGCGGCCGTGGTGCTCCCGTGCTGCTCGGTGCCGGTGCCTGCGGGCGAGGGGATGCTTTCGGTCGTGGCGACGGTGCTCATGGGATCTCTCGACGGGGTTCGTGGCCAGGCGCTCTTTTGGCCCGGGCAGGCTCGCAGTGCATAGCGGGTCCCGGCCCGAGCCGCAAACCCAAACCCTTACGCGGAGGTAAGGATGACCCAGGACGGTCTCGCCTGCAAGCGCGCATAGCATTCCTCGCAAAGCACGCATTCTTGGTAGACCGCCTTTGCCCCAGCCTGCTACCGTGCCCGCAGTCAGTCGAGGCATGGAAATGGTCCAAGTTCGTAGCGCTCTCCCCGTCCCCCTCACGGTATTCGTCCTGATCGCCGCGCTGACCGCCGGTGGCTGCAACGACGCTCGGCGCGAGCAGATGGAGCGCGAGGCGGCCTACATGCGCGCGGAGAAAGAGAAGGAGAAGAACGCGGGGGAGCCTGCCGAGGTCATCCCGGCCGATCCGATGCGAGACTCGCTCAATCCGGTCTTGAGCAAGATCTACTCGGGCAGTCGTATGCCCGATGTGCTTGAGGCCGAGGTGGTGAGCGCCGACGAGCGCTTTCAGTACTCCCTCGTGGCCGGTGCGCTCGCCAAGATCAAGGTCCAGCCCGGTCTGACGCAGGACCAGCGGATCCGGGCGATCGTGCTCGGCGTCGCCGAATCTGACGCCTGGGTCCACCGTGGTAACGCGCGGCGTGACTACGCCGAGCATGTGCAGCGGATCAAGAACTCCTTTGGCGAGGAGCAAAAGCAAAAGGTCATGCGCGCGTACGCAGATCTCAAGCTGCTCGACTTCTTCAACTCCGCAGATGCAGAAGCTGCGATTGGAGCCCTTCCGGCCGATCTCAAGCCCACGCTAGAGACGATGCGGACTGAGTATGTCTCGGACAAGCAGGCGATCTGGCAGCGCTGGATGGACGTGAAAATGTACGCACGCCGCGAAGTTGCCGGCGACGTCCCCTTCAAGGACGTCCTCAAGAAGATCCGGGAGGAGCTCGGTCAAGCCGAGCCACCGGCGATCACGCTCGATGCAGCGCACGACGACAAGCTCTTGCCCTGGGCCAAAGAGATTGAGAAGGACGAGAAGCTGCTCGAGCTGCTGACCAATCTGCCCGAGCTGCGTGACCGCGAAGAGTTCAAGAGCGACACCCACGCCATGTGGTTGATGGAGGGTTCGCCCAAGATCCCGGAGAAGGCACGCAAGGTGAAGATCGAGGACGACCTCGGCTTTGGCGTCTATCGCGAGGATCTTGGCGGTGGCTACCAGGAGCTGATCTTCGTGTTCTCCAAGAAGCTCTCGGGACCTGCGCTCAAGCACGCCTACGTCCGCTCGCACATCTACCGCCACATCTTTAGCGACTTCCAGCTCCTGGCGACCGCGGGAACCGACTTCACCGATTCGATCGTGCCCGACAAGTACGATCCAGAGTACGCCCGCTGCGCTTCGCTGGCGGCCGTGGACGTCCTGATCGAGGGCAAGCGGGAAAAGCATGCCTTCCTTGCCGATCTGACCCCCGCCATCAGTGGCGAAGAAGCGCAGCTCAACGCGGCGCATAAGTGCATTATCGAGCGCTGCGCGCCCGACATTCACATGCCCGACAAGGAAGACAAGACCGATGTGCAAGGACCTGCCCCCAGCAGCCGCCTCGCCTTCTTCCAGATGACCGCGCGCTTCCAGGACATCGACGTCGATATGGCCAAGATGAAGCAAGAGCGCGAGAAGCCGCAGGACGTGCAAGACGCGGAGGCCTTCCTCAAGGCCAATCGCAACACGCAGAACTAGCAGGCGGTCGAAGAACCCCGCGCGGCGCATGGCCGCGCACTCACCATGCAGCCCCGTCGTTGCTCGTCTTTTCGCTCGTCGGTCACGTACGCCCGGTACGCTCCGTCCTCGCGCCTCGGTCTGCATAGTGATTGCACGCCCATGCACTCCACGAGGGTTCTTCGACAACCTGCGAGCAGGCCCAACACCTCGCCGGTGCCCGTCCGGTGGGGTGTTCCGCCCGATCGGTGAGTGAGGCTCCACGTCACTCGCGGGGCGTGGCAGGCTCAGGTCCGCATTCATGCCGACGCTCAACCCTGCGACCGCCACTGCCGCCGAGATCGAGCAAGCGCTGCCGCTGCTGACCATGGATCAGCTGGTATCGCTGATCTCGCGCGCCAACGTGGAGTACTGGCGACTCGCGGCGCCATCACTCCCCGACCCTCTTTACGATCGCTTGGTGGAGTCGCTCCGGCGTCTCGATCCGACGCACCCCTTGCTTGAGGATCTGGGCGAAGAAGCGCCGAACGTGGACGCTGGGGAGATCGCCGACGCCAGTGAGAGTTCGCCCGGCGCCGGCGCGCTCGGGACCCCGGTCCGTCATCGACGGCCCATGCTGAGCCTGCAAAAGTGCTACGACGACGAGGGACTCCTCGACTGGGCGCGCAACTTTGAGGGCGAGATCCTCGTGATGCCCAAGCTCGATGGGGTCGCATGCTCGCTTCGCTACGATGCCCAGGGCCGACTTCGCGTTGCGGCGACACGCGGCGACGGGAGCACGGGCGAGAGCATTACGGCCAACGTCCTGTCCATCGCGGAAGTCCCCAAACAGCTCACGGGTCTCAAGAAGCTCGCCGAGAGCGCCGGCCTCAACGCCATCGAGGTCCGAGGTGAGATCTACATGCCGCTCAGCGAGTTCGCGCGCTGGGCCGAGTCCTACTCCAACCCACGAAACCTGGTCGCGGGCGCGCTCAAGAACAGCGACACCGCCAAGAGCGCCGGCTTTCGTCTGCGCTTTTTTGCCTACGATCTCGATGGGCCGAGCTTTCGCGACGAGCGTGAGAAGTTCGCCGCGCTCAAATCACTTGGCTTTAGCTACGACCCCGAGACCGTCACCTTCATCCAACGAGGCGAACTCGCGGCGAGCTACCAGCGTCTGGCACATCTCCGCCCCAGCCTCGACTACGAGATCGACGGCGTCGTGTTTCGGGCCAGCCCCGCACACGAGCAGCAGCGCCTCGGCCTCACCGGCCATCATCCCCGTTGGGCGATCGCCTACAAGTTTCAGGGGGAAAGCGGAGAGACGACCCTCAAGGACGTGCTTTGGTCGGTGTCTCGCACGGGTCGCATCACGCCCGTTGCGATCCTTCAACCCGTCTTGCTGTCGGGCGCCATGGTGTCGCGCGCTTCGCTGCACAACCTCTCGATCTTCTCGCGCCTCGGCCTCACCCATGGCGCTCGGCTGGAAGTCACTCGTCGCGGCGGCGTCATTCCCATGGTCGAACGCGTAATCGTGCCCGGACCCGGAGCGATTGCGTTCGGGCCGCCGTCTCATTGCCCGGCGTGTGGGCGTGGCACCCGAATCAACGCCGAGAAGGAAGCCGAGTTTCTCTACTGCGAAGATCCAAGCGCCTGCGTGCAGGCTCGCACGGCGACGCTGGAGCACTTTGCGAAGGTCCTCGAGTTGGACGGCTTTGGTCCCAAGATCATCGAGCTCGCACACGAGGCGGGATTTCTCCGCGAACCCGAGGACTACTTCGCGTTGACTGCCGAGCAGCTCGCCAGCCTCGATCGGGTCGGCATGAAGACGGCGACAAAGCTGACCGCGATCATCGCGAGCAAGCGGCGACTCACCCTGCCGGTATTTCTTCAGTCGCTTGGCGTCGAGGGACTGGGACGACGCGCCGCGCTCGCGCTCGCGCGCGCCCTCTTGACGCTCGACGCGGTCATTGGCGCTGACGAGGCGACGCTGACGTCGGTCCCTGGATTCTCCACCGTCAGCGCGCAGTCTCTACTCTCAGGATTTGAGCGCCTTGGTCCGCGCATTACAGCCCTTCGCGAGTGGATCGAGCTCGACGAAGATCCAAGTCACTATCTCGAAGACGCCCTCGACCTGGCCGAGCCAGGCGCTACTCCTACTTCGCAAGCCCTTGCCGGGAAATCCGTGCTCTTCACCGGGACGCTGGAACGGTACACCCGCGACGCGGCGCAAGCTCAGGTACGGCGTCACGGCGGCGTCGTGGCAAGCGGCGTGACGAAGGACCTGTCGATGCTGGTGGTGGGCTCCGGTCGCGGGCCAAAATCCAGCAAGCAGGTCAAGGCGGAAGCACTGGTCGCAAAGGGTGCGGCGATCGAGATCATCGACGAGCAGGAGTTTGCCGCTCGAATCGGATTGGAACCTGGCGATTAGCATGTCGAGGCGGCTGCAGAGCAGATCGGGCAGAGGAAGGCATCGCGGTCGCTCGCTGCTGGCGTCCCTGATCGTCGTCTCCGCGCTGCTCGCGTGCGAGCGAAGCACGCCCGAACCACCCGAAGACAGTGGCCAGGCACAACACGCAGCCACGCTCGACGAGATCCTCGCTGGCTCGAACCTCGTCCCAATCCAAGCCGAGCCGGTTCCCGGCGACCCATTCGGTGTCAGCGTCCATCGCCTCAAGAACGGCCTGACCGTCTACTTCAGCCCGGACCACTCGACGCGCCGCGTCGAAACAAGAATCGTTGTACGGGCCGGGTCACGCGACGATCCAGCCGACGCGCCGGGTCTCGCGCACGCCCTTGAACATATGCTGTTTAAGGGAACCGATGAGATTGGCACGCTCGACTACGAGCAAGAGCGGGTGCATCTCGCCGCCGCTGAGCGTGCGATGCAGACGCTGCACGCCATTGGCCTTGATGCCGACGCACGAGAGCTGATCGCACAGATCGAGACGTCATCGGCAGCAGCCGCGCAGTTCGAAGTTGCCAACGACTTCTCACGGCTAATGGGGCGCCTCGGCATCACCGAGTCCAACGCCTACACAACCCCCGACATGACCTTCTTCGTCAGCAGCGTGCCGACGCATCGCCTGCCGGAGTGGGCCGCTCTCGAGACCGAACGCTTCTCGGATCCCGCGTTTCGCCAGCTTTGGCCCGAGCTCGAAGTCATCATCGAAGAGAAGAACAGCGCATTTGCGGAGAGCGGCCAGAGATTCTCCCGCCTGCTCAACTCGACCATGTACGCCGGGCATCCCTATGCGCGCGATGGGCTTGGCGATGCGCGCTCGCTGCTCCGCTTCGACCCCGCGGCGATGCGGGCCTTTTTCCAGAGCCACTACGTACCCAACAACATGGGGGTCATCCTCGCGGGGGACGTCGACGTCAAGCGCGACCTCGCTCTGCTGGAGCGGACCTTGGGCTCGTGGACGCCCGCGCCCCTCCACCCGCGCATCGCCGCGCGACCACCCAGCATCGAGGGTGTCCGAGTGATGAAGATTAAAGAGCCAGGCCCGCGAGGCCTGCTCGCGGCCTGGCTCGTGCCTCCCTGGCACGAGGCCGACGCCGCGGCGCTTGAGATCGCCGCACGTATGCTCGACATCGACGGCCGCGGCGTGTTGGAGGAAGCCGTCCGCCGCGGCACGGGTACGGCGAGCGCGACGGCGGACTACACCACCGAAGATCTCTCCGGGCAGTTCGCGGTTCAGCTTGGCGCGCGTCAGGGACAGCGCATGGAGGATCTCGACGCCCTCCTCGCGGACGCCATCGAGTCGCTGCGGACCGGAGCGTACGATGATGGCCTCCTGGACGTCGTTCGTGTTGAGCGCGAGATTGGCGACATGCGACGGCTTGAGTCGAACTACGGACGCAGTGACCGCATTGCAGAGGCCTACTCTGCCGGCATTGCGTGGCCGCAGGCGCTCGCACGACTCCGTGAGGCCAGCCGCGTCACGAAGCAAGACGTCACGTCGGCGGCGCAGAAGTACCTCAAGGCAGAGTACGTCCGGATTGAACGCGAGCGTGGATTTCCCGAGACTGAAGAGATTCATCGCGACGCCGGAAAGGCCCTTGTGTTGCCGCGCGCGCAGCAGACTCCCTACGCCGCGGCGTTCGTCAAGGCGGCGGGACCACTCCCGGCAGCGGAGTTCTTGGTCGAGGGGCGTGACTTCCAGCGCGTTGAACTCGGCGCGCACGAACTTGTGGCGGTCCAGCACCAGCGCAATGGCCTCTTCGCTGCGACCTGGACCTTCGACCACGGGTTTCGTGAGGATCCCGCGATCTGCCTCGCGCTTGAGGCTGCACAGATCACGCCTCTGCGCTCGCCCAGCGCGTCGCGTGCCAGCGGCGGACACTCGACCGCGGTCGACAAGCAGGCGGAGCTGACGATCTCTGGTCGGCTCGCGCCACTTGGTTCATCACTGGAGATCAGCTGCAACGCGGAGGAGGTTTTCATCTCTCTTGAGGGCCTTGAGTCCGAGCTAGAGACGTCGATGGGCTGGCTCCGCAACATGCTTGAGCATTCTCGCCCCCATCCGGGTCTGCTCCTTGACCTCGCCGACATCAACCTCGAAGACCGCTACGACGATCTCAGCGATCCCGCCACGATGCTCAACTCTCTGAGTGCGATGCTGCGTTTTGGGCCGAGCAGTGCATGGCTGTCGATGCCGACACCGCAGCAGCTGCACGCGATCACACCGTCGAGCAGCGCCAAGAGCCGCAAACGGCTGCTCGCGACCGCGCCCCGCATCACATACTTTGGCACCCGGAATGTCAGCGACATCTCTTCGATGGTCGTACTCAACGCCAAGGCCAAAGAGGCAAAGTCGCGGCCAACGCGGCAGTACGTCGCCTCGGACGCACGAGTACTTATTGGTTGCTACGACTTGCCTGGCGAACAAGTGTGGATCTCGATCGACATTCCGCTCGGCATTCCGCTCGGCATTCCGCTCGGCATGGAGGGTGCCAAGGGCCTCGCCGGCGCCTGGCTCATCGATGAGTGGCTCCAAGGATCGCAGGGAGGCGCCCTGTTTCACGAACTCCGCGAGACGCGTGGTCTCGTCTATGCCGTAGATGGCTACGTTGCCACCGGGTCTAGAAAGAAGGACACGTGGGCCCTCCATATCGCGCTCACGACCCATCCGAGCAAGGTGATCGAGGCGATTGACGCCGTGGGAGGCCTGCTGGCGGCTGGGCCTGAGCCGGAGGTGATCGACGTCGCGATTCAGACCTCACTCGAGCAGCTGGCGTGTGACGATGTCGAGCCGCGCGCGATCGCACCCTACGTCGAAAGTGCTTTTCTCGCCGGTGGCTCTGGCGACCCGCGCGCAGAGGTCTATGCGGCGCTCAAGCAGGGGCAGCGGGCCGACCTGGACCGAATCCTGGCGGAGATTCGAGCGGCGCCGATTCGTATCGCGATTGTCGGTGAGCTCTCGCGCATCGATCTCGACGCTCTCAAGTCGCGCGCGGAGCTTCGCGTCTTTGCGAGTCGCGAGCTGGTCGCGGGCGCCGATGCCCTGGTTGAATCGACGGACTGAAAGCTCGCCTCCCCGTGCGTTGTGCGAGGCCGCGCTACTTCCGGCGCGGCAGTCCGCGCGCTACGCTGCGAGCCGGACATCGGCATGGACAAGGACGAGCAAGCCCCCTACGAGCTCTTCTACTGGCCAACACTCCCAGGACGTGGCGAGTTTATTCGCCTGGCATTTGAAGACGCTGGCGTGAGCTACCTCGATGTCGCCCGCGATCCCGATCGCGGCGGCATCAGGGCAATTCGCGCCGTCCTTGAGCCGGACGATGCGGGCAGGCCGGAGGTATCCGCGCCGGCGGAGAGCAAGATCGTCCCGCTTGCTGTGCCGGTCCTTCGCCACGGAGCGCTCGTGATCTCGCAGGTCGCGTGCATCCTCGACTATCTCGGACCGCGACTTGGGCTGATTCCAAGTGGCGATCAGGGTGTCGGTCCGCACGCGCGGCAGCTCGCGCTCTCACTCCAGCTCACGATCGCTGACGTCGTTGCCGAGGTGCACGATACCCACCATCCGCTGAGTACGACGCTGGCCTATGAGGACCAGACGGAAGCGGCCAAGCAGCGTGCCGAGCTCTTTGTTCGTCACCGATTGCCCAAGTTCCTGCGCTACTTTGAGCGGGTCGCCGCTGGCAACGCGGCCGCCGGCCGGGTGCCGAGCCTGCTCGGGGCCCACAGCTACGTTGATCTTTCGCTCGAACATCTGACGCGGGGTCTCTCGCACGCCTTTCCGACGGCGACCCAAGCTCTGCTGCGTGAGCTGCCGATGATCTCGGCGATCCGCGATCGCGTCGGGAACCGTCCAAACATCGTCGCCTACCGAGCGTCCGCGCGCTGCATTCCATGGACCTTGCATGGCATCTTCCGCGCCTACCCCGAGCTGGACTTCTCGTTGCACGCCTGACGACGACGCACGCGGGTGATCGAGAGCCTTTGCAGCGGCACCGCGTGGAGGTCCCTTGGCGGATGTCCCTACCGGTCCGCCCGAGCCTCCATTGCGAACTCCCGGGCCACTGCATCGCGGGAGAGCGGGCCAAAGTGACCGACGTACCAAGTCGTGGCCTCCGGCGCGAGCAGCAGCGCGGTATCTCGAATGTCGCTCGCGTTGTCGTTCAGATCGCACATGTAGAAGTGCCTGCGCGCCTGCTTTCCGACGATGGAGCCACGCAACAGGTCGCCGACGTAGACACTGTCGCCGTACTGGACAATGAGTGAGCCGGGCGTGTGGCCCGGTAGCGGCATCGCAACCAAGTCCAGCCCCGTGTGCTCTAGCAGCGAGGTCTTGGTCTCCACCCATAGATCGGCCTTGGTCGCTGCGAAGACCTCGGATTGATGGCGCGCATGCTGGCGTCGCGCGATGCCGTCCGTCGGGCAGAGCCCGTCGTTGTGCCCCGCTGCGAGGCCGGCCTCGTCACCTCGGCCGGCGATAACAACTGCCCCGTACTTCTTCTGGAAGTGGCTCGCGCCCCCGGCGTGATCGGCGTGTCCATGCGTCACGATCACGGCGGCGACGTTCTTTGGTGCGAGTCCTTTGCGACGCAGCGCGACCTCAAGCTTCTCCACATTTCGGGCAAAGCCGCTGTCGACGAGCGTGATCCGGCCGTCGGGCGCGACCAAGACGTGGACGTTGGTGTACTCGATCGAGATCGTCTGTACGGCCGTCGCTGCGGGCGCGACCGGACCGTGCGCGCAGCCCAATCCCGTCATCAAGAGGACCGCGAGTGTCGCAGCAGCGGCGTTGAGCCGGCGGGCGCCGCGGAAACTGGAGACAGGGGCCTCGGCGCAAAGCCTCTTTGCGGTTGCGATCTTGGCTTGCGCCTCCGCTGATATTTCTGTTTCTGTTTCGGTGACCCAGAGCGACGCGGCGTGCATGTTTGCAGTGGTAACACATAAAGTTACCGCTGGCAACTTGTCAGATCTTGGTGCACTGTTCCTCCATGTGTGCCGCACCGCGCCGCTCCCGCCTTGCGAAAGCGCCCGGTGACTACCACCACGGCAACCTCAAGGATGCCCTGGTGAGCGCAGCGGAACGCGAGGTTGCCCGAACCGGCGACGTAGATCTCAGCCTTCGTGAACTCGCGCGTGCCCTCGGCGTCTCGCATGCGGCCGCCTACCGGCACTTTGAGTCCAAAGTTGGGCTGCAAGCCGAGGTTGCGCGACGCGGGTACCTGGCGCTGACTCGGGCGCTTCGCGATGCGCGAGCGAACGGACGCGACGCGGCGGGTCGCGTCGATGTAGCCGTCACAGCGCTGCAGAGCATTGGGCTTGCCTATGTGGACTTCGCACTCGAACATCCGGGCGCCTTCCGCTTGATGTTCGATCGCGCCCTCAAGCCCTTTACCGCTCATCCCGAGCTTGCGACGGCGGCAGGCGAGGCCTTTGCGGAGCTTGCCGGTGCGGTCATCGCTGCGCTCCCCTCCTCGCGCCCGGCGCAGCGGCGGCGCGAGCGGTTGACCCATGCGCTCTGGTCACTGGTTCACGGTCACGCAACACTGGTGCTGGCCGAGCAATTATCTGGCCCGCTCTCGATCGACGCACACAACGGAAGTGACGCCATTCGCGATGCCATTGAGCTGCTCGTTCGCGGCTCTTGGCAAGACTCCGACACGTAGCGCTCCGCGCACCGCGATCTGCCTTGCGGCGCGCGACGTCACGGACCTTGCGGGCGGGACGCGGCCGCGCGTAGGGCAAGGGCGCCCGCTTGCGACCTGCTCGAACTTGAGAGCCATACGGGCATGCGCGCCATCACGGTGCTAGGACTCGACATCGCCGCACCGCGAGCGCCCGACATGACCACGCCGCAATCGCATCCCCTCACGACGGACGATGGCCGTCGGCTGGCCGCAACGACCTTCGTGCCTCCGCAGCCGCACACCACCCTGCTCATCGGCGCTGCGATGGGAGTACCGCAGCGCTTTTATCACCCGCTCGCGCGATGGCTCACGGAACGAGGCGTCGCGGTGATGACCTTTGACTACCGCGGGATGGGTGCTTCGCGCGACCGTACGCTCGCCAAGGAAAAGGTCGATGTCCTGACCTGGGCCCATCAAGATCTTGTCGCCGCCCTCGCGTCGAGCCGCTCGCTGGTTCCCGAGACGCGCCTTGCCTACCTAGGACACAGCCTCGGTGGTCAGCTCTTCCCGCTGGTCAAGGGCGCCGATGAGATCGAGCTGGCCTACACGGTCGCAACCGGCAGCGGATGGTGGAGAGACAATGCGCCGCCGCTGCGACGCCGTGTGCCCCTGTTTTGGTGGGGGGCTGTCCCGCTTCTGACCCCTCTCTTCGGCTACTTCCCGGGCGGGCGCCTCGGCATGGTGGGGGACCTGCCTGCGGGCGTGGTGATGCAGTGGCGTCGCTGGTGTCTCGATCCGGACTACTTCTTCAAGCAAGAGCCCGAGACGCTTCGGCGATACCGCGCGTTGGAGGCCGAGGTTCACGTCATCTCGATGAGCGACGATGAGATGATGTCCGCCGCGAGCATCGATCGCCTCGCCCGCGAGTTCACTCGCGCCCGGCTGCATCGCCACACCCACACGCCACGGCGTGGCGAAGCGTCCGTGGGCCACTTCGGCTTTTTCCACAAAGAGCGCGGCGTCGCGCTGTGGGAGTCGTATCTCCAGCGGCTCATTTCTCCGCCAGCAGCGTCAACGGTCAGCGCCGACGCGGTCGTCAATCGCAGCTAAATGCGCGTGACGACCGCTACGCGAAGCTGCTGGCGAGCCTTCTCTCTCACGTGAAGTGGTCCTTCGCGGGCCACGTCCCGGCACTAGAAGCTTTGGCATCAAAAGCTCTGGTACCAGAAGCAGTGCGTCACCCCATCCCCGCTACTCAAGATTGAACAGCGCGGGGTCGAGGCAGCTGGTGTCCGCCGAGCGGATGACCTTGGTCAATGCCCCGACGTAGGGGAGCATCGAGCCGACGAGGAAGTCGAGGTTGAGCAGCTTGCCGGTCAGTCGCGAGTTGCTCGTTCCACCGTCGATCAGCCGTCGAGCCACGCGTGCCTGGTCGAGCGCCTCGTGACCCAGCGCGACCCATCCCATCGCGCGCTGGAAGTTGACCGCGTTGACCACCGAGGCCTCGAGCGCGCCCGACTTGGCGATCTGTCCGATGTGCGCGGCCGCAGCACCAAGCTGCTCAAGCGCGCTTCCCAGCGCCTTGGCCTGCTCGGCAAAGCCCTCCTCGGCGGCTGCCTTGCAGTCGCGCTGTATATCCTCCATCCACTCGACGAAGAGACGCCCACCTTCAATGCGAAGCTTGCGACCGATCAAGTCGAGCGACTGAATGCCGTTGGTTCCCTCGTAGATCGATTGGATCTTCGCGTCGCGCACGAGCTGCTCGACAGGGTATTCGCTGATAAAGCCATAGCCGCCGTAGACCTGGACCGCCGTGCAGGCGCTCTCAAAGCCGAGGTCGGTCGCCATCGATTTCACCACCGGCGTCAGAAGATCGACACGACGGGCATGGCGGGCCGCCACCTCGGGATCGGTGACGCCGTGTGCGAGGTCGAACTCGAGGTGGATGCGGTAGCCAAGCGCTCGAAGCGTCTCAGCCTGCACCTTGAGCGTCATCAGCATTCGGCGCACATCCGGATGCTCCTTGATCAGCACGGAGCGTGCGTTGGGGTCTCTCGCATCGCGCATCGACGGCCCCTGAAGACGATCGTTGGCGTAGTGCAGCGCGTACTGGTAGGCGGCCGTCGCAGTCGCGACCCCCTGCATGCCAACGCCGATGCGCGCCTCGTTCATCATCTCGAACATCAGCGCGATGCCTTGGTGCTCACCGCCGACCATCACGCCGCGACAGGGTCCCGACTGGCCAAGTCCAAGCACGCAGGTGCAGGAACCGTGGATGCCCATCTTCTCCTCGATGCGCAGCACGTACGCGCCGTTTCGCTCGCCCAGCGCGAGCGTCTTCGGATCGTAGTTAAACTTCGGCACGATAAAGAGCGAAAGGCCCTTCGTACCGGTCGGCGAGCCGGGCGTGCGCGCAAGCACGAGGTGCACGATGTTCTCGGTCAGGTCGTGATCGCCCCCGGAGATGAAGATCTTCTCGCCTTCGAGCAGCCACACGCCCTCTTCGCCCGACGGCGTCGCCTTGGTCTTGTTGTCACCGACAGCAGATCCGGCGTTGGCTTCCGTCAGGCACATCGTGCCGCCCCAGACGCCGGTGAAGAGCTTCTCCGCGATCAGGTTTTTGAGATCGCCGGGGGCATGGCGACGAATCACGTTGGCCGCACCGTTGGCGAGCAGCGGATACATGTTGAAGGCCATCGCGCTGCCCGAGAAGATGTCGGCGAGCGCAGCGCCGACCACGTGCGGCAGTCCCTGGCCGCCGAGATCGACCGGTGCGCACGCTCCCGACCAGCCACCTTGTGCGAACGCTTGCCACGCCTCGCGATAGCCTGCGGGTGTGGTCACTCCCCCCTTGCCGTCGAACACGCAGCCACTGTGGTCGCCACTGCGGTTGATCGGATCGAGGGTCTCGCGCGCGAGCTTGTAGGCCTGCTCCACGGTCGCGGTGTAGACCTCGCGATCGAAGTCCGAAAACGCCTCGACGGCCGCGAGGTGCTTGTCCATTCCGAGCTGGTCAAACAGCACGAAGTTGGCGTCTTGGAGATCGAAGGAGAAGTTCGTCGCGCTCACGGCGGAGATTTACGCTGAGCCGCGCCCAGGCGCCACTCTCTGGGCCTCGATGTCGCGCTCCTGGCCGGTGTGAGCGATCGTGGCGCCCTTGGCTCTGCGGCGCAACGCGCGTACGAGGGACACCCAGCGCGTGCCGGACCCCAATTGCGTTGCGACCGCCGTCGGCACAGGCCATAAGCACGGACTCGCCATGCCTCGTCCCTGGACTCTCGTGCAACGCGTCGACACGCCGGATGGCGCGATGGAGTTGCGTCGTCGCGGCGACAAGGACTTCTTGATCTCGATCGATGGCCACGTGCTGATGGGTAGCGGCCTGACCCGATCGGAAGACGCGGTCGCAGTCCTCGGCTGCGAACCGATCGCCGATCGTGCCGCGCCTCGCGTCCTGATCGGCGGTCTCGGCCTGGGCTTTACGATGATTGCTGCGCTGCGCTCGCTGCCGGCCGATAGTGAGGTCATCGTCGCGGAGCTCAACGAATGCGTCATCCGTTGGTGTCGGGACGAGATCGCCCCCGTGACCCCGGCGCTCAAGACCGCGCTTGAGGACAAGCGGCTCACGATTCATCACGGCTCGGTCATGGAGCCGATCCGTCGCGCGAGCCAGGGACCCGCGTCGCAACGCTACGACGCGATCATTTGGGATCTCTATGTCGGGCCGATGCCCGACAGTCACATCGCCGCCGATCCGCTCTATTCGCCGAGCAGCCTCGCGAGTGTTCGCGCCGCAACCCGCCCAGACGGCGTGTTCGCAGTCTGGGGGGAACGGCCTGACCGGCAGTTCGAAGGCCGCATGCGTGGGCTTGGCTTTGACATTCGGCTGATCCGAACCAAGCAGGCCCGCAATGCGGTCTATATCGGACGCCTCGATTCTGGACCCGCTCGCGGCCGCGGCGAGCGCCCCTCCTGAGCCACGGTCTCGCAGACGCGCGCCCGAGGACGGACAGCTCACGAGCGCTTGCCAAGCTCATGCAGCTCGCCGCTGGCCCAGGCTGCGACCGCATCGCTAAGTGAGCCGGCGCCAAATCTGCGTTCACTCGCGGGGCCTGCGATGTTGTATCGACTCACGCGCGAGCCCATGTCGACCAAGAAATGAAACGCGGGACCCGTGACAACCAGCTCGCCTGCCACCGGTGTGCCGCGCGACTGAAACAGTGATACCGGGCCACCGGGCAGTGGATCCACGAGCGCAGAAAAGCCAAGCGCCGGAGGGAGCTTTCCTTGCAGGACCGCGTCCTTAAAGAGCAGCTTGGGAACGGCGACGTCGTAGGTCAGCCCATCGGGCCGGCCACGCACGCTTGGCTCCGCACGATACTCGTGCCACGCCCGGGTGAGCAGGCGCGCCAGCGCGGGGCGGTCGAGCGTTCCGGGTTCTTCCAGTGCAAGGAGACTGTCGAGCCGCGCCTGAAAGCCGAGGATCGCCGACGAGTCCCCGAGGAGTCGCTGCGCCGTCGTCACGCCAAGGCGGTCTTCGAGCAGCGCATAGGTGACGTGTCGATGGAGCTTGTGAAAGGCGGCCAGATGCGCCCGTCCTTCAGCATCCTGGCGCGCGCCCTGTCGCACCGCCCAGCTACACAACGCCCGTGCTTGCTGGTCGTTGGGCAAGAGCGGCTGCCATACGGGGGCAAGGCGACGTGCCATCGCGTCGAGTTCGTCGTAGCTGATCCGGAGGAGATCGTCGGGGTGAAGCACGCCCTCGCCACCGAGTAGCTCACTGAGTCTCTGATGACGGTAGGGCGGCTCGGAGTAGGCCGTCCATGCGCCATTGGCTTCGTTGGCAGAGGCGAGATAGCCCTCGCGAGGATCGACCCTGACCGGGCGATGGCTCTCGTCCAGCTCGGGGTCATGCGACTTGAGCCATCCCGCGCGCGGCAGGGCCGAGAGATCCGCCGTCACAGCCCCCGTCTGGCAGTACGCGATGCGGCCCTGACTGTCGGCGAAGGTTCCTGCCAGCGAGAGGCAACGGATCTTGCGGTGCAGTTCGACCAGCTCGTCGACGTTGCCCGCGCTGGTCATCTTGACGGAGACGTCGAGGTCCTGCGCGACGCAGTCCATGCCGCGCCATCGGATCGCAGGGCGAACGCGCTCCGTTTGCGCGTCGCCCCAGATGATGCCGCGCTCGGTCTCGCTCATCACCCACCAGCGCGGCGCAGCCTTGCCTCGAATTTTGACCTTCTCGACACGGCGCCGCATCGGCTGCCAGAGTCCGCCGACGTTGACCTTCCCCTCTCGCGTCTTCTCCGCCCAAACCTCGACGTTTCGTGCGTGACCGAAGGTGTAGCTCCACGCGACTCGCTCCGTGCGCGCGGCCGCAAAACTCGGAATGCCCGGCACACTCAGTCCGTGCATGAAACGCTCATTGGGCAGATCGACGTGCTGCGCGTAGAGCATCGGAGGAATTTGCCCCACCTGCATGTGGAACTCGCCCATGAGCAGTGCGTGGCCCGTGCCGGAGCGTCTGGCGTTGACCGCAAACGCGTTCGAGCCGCCGGGCGCCGCCGCGAACATGTTGCGCAACACGTCGGGCCAGCTCATTGATCGGGAAGGCTCGCGATCGCCGTACCGTGCTTGATCGCCGAGCAAGAGTTCGAGGGATTCTAGGCTCGCCCCGTCGGAGCAGAGCTGAGCGATCAGCTGCGTGCTCGCTTGGGTCAATGAGTTGAGACCGAACCATCCCATGAACCGATAGAGCACGATGATGTCGCTGAGTTGGTGGCGATGACGCAACGCGAGCACGCGCATCACCATTGGGCGCTTGCCGGCGTCCACACCCGCGTTAAAGCCCGCGCAGTAGGACTCGCCGATCCGTCTGGCCTGATCGCCGAGCTTGTCGACCTGAGCCTGCGCATCGTGAGCGATGCCGAGGTAGCGCGAACAAGTGTCGACTGCACGGGCGATGGGAACGTCGCCGAGCAACTCCATGAGCCGGCCGCGCGCCGCCATGACCGCCAGCGCGACCTGTCCTTGCCGATCCTGCCCATGGAACCACCCCATGGCCCAAGCCGCTTCCACCTCGTTACGCGCGGTGATGCTGGGGTAGCCCCACGCGTCGCGCGAGTACGGAATCGCTCCATTGGGTCCAGCGAGGTTGGGCACTCCCGTGATCCTGCCGCACTCTTGCCGCGGCGTCACCGCCGTGGCTCGCGGCAGGTCTCGCATTGCGCGGCGCGCTGTCGATCCCTGCTATCGTCGCCCCGTGTACGAGCTGCTCTCGTCGCGCGCGATCGCACAAGGGTCCTGTTTGCGGGGCCTCATCGTCGCGTGCGGTCTGGTCCTGGCGTCGGCCTGCGCCGATCAGACACAGACCGATGGCACCTCGGCGGCGGACGACGACGCAGGTGAAAGCGACGGCAGCGGCTCGGATAGCACAGGCGACGGCGACGGCGACGGCGACGGCGATTGCGAGCGCGGACTCGCGGTCTCTCAGGCCGAAGTCGCACTCGGCTTTGCCGACACAAGCATGAGCATCGCCGCGTGCGCGACTCAGGATCTGCTGGTGCCGGTCGCAGCGGGCAGCACGCTCCGTGTCGACGTGTCGTCGGCTGCTGCAGTGACCGTTCGCATCGCCTTTCCCGACGATCCCGTGACGCCCGCTGTGCTGGCATCGAAGTCCATCACGGGCACAGATTATCTCGACTTCGAAAGCGTGCGGTCCGGCGAATGGCGTGTTCGCGTCACCCCGGCGATTCAGAACCAACCGACGACCCTTGGTGTTGAGCTGAGCTGTGTCGCGGGCTGCCAAGCACAAACCACCCGCTTTCCAACCGTGCTCGTCCACGGCTGGACGGGCTTTGAGAGCATTGGTCCGATCGAATACTTCTATCAGGTACTCGATACGCTCGAGCCCGACGGCTACCCGCTGGTCGTTGCGGTTCTCGATGCCTACAACTCGACGGTTGTCCGTTCCGAACAGCTCGCTCCGCAGATCGACACGGCGCTGAGTAGCTGGCGTGCCCGCAAGGTCAATCTCATCGCGCACAGTCAGGGCGGACTCGACTCGCGTCGTGTGATCTCAACCCTGGGCTACGGTGACCGGATCGCTTCGCTGACGACGATCTCGACGCCACATCACGGGACGCCGCTCGCCGACATCGCGCTGGGTCTACTGCCCGGCGACAACGCACTGATCCTCGACTTCATGCTCGGCTTGGTCGGGGCAAGTCCGCAGCAAAGCTCGGATGCGGAGGCCTCCTTCGCATCGATGACGACGGCCTACGTCGACGGCGAGTTCAACCCGCAAAATCCCGATGACCCGCGCGTCCGCTACTTCTGGTTCGCGGGACGGACCTGTCTTTCGCTCCTGGAGTGTGGCGACATTGTCGACGCGCCGATCTCGCTCGGATACACAACCCTGGCGGTCCTCGCCGGGCTCAACGACGGGGTCGTGCCGGTGAGCAGCGCCCAGTGGGGTGAGGGATCCGGCACGATCGATGCCGACCACTTCGATGAGGTGGGCCAGGTCGCGGGCGATACCGGGCCCAACTTCTCGCACCTCGACTTCTATCGCGCCCGGCTTGAGTCGCTTGCCGCGCTCGGGCTCTAGCGCGGACCGCCTGCTATGCTGCGGCCATGTTTGGCACGCTTGCGGCCGCGACCCCTGACTTCCTTCCTCCGGCGGAGGATCGCGACTGGATCGCTCGTCGCTGGGCGAGCGTTCGGGAACGCCTCGGGGCGCCCGCTCGGATCCCTCGGCTGATCACAAGCCCGCCGGGTCGGGTCGCGCCGAAGAATCTGGATCAGCTCTTCGAGATGCTCTGCGCGCTGCAAGAGCAGATCGGCCAGTCCAAAGTCGACCTTGAAGTGGTCGAGTTGGCGCCGAGCGACAGTGAGATGGCCAAGCTCGTGCCGATCGGAGATCCGCGTGGCCATCTGCTGCATACCTTCGCCCGTGGCTCGGAGCTGGTGCTGGTGCTCTCGGCCGCGCTCTTCCGCAAAGACGAGCTCTTGCTCGGTTCGGTCGCGCGCGAGCTTGGCCGGATCGGGCTCTTCACAGCGGATCCGGCAAGTGCGATTGGCAGCTCGCTCGCGTCTGCCGGTGGTGCCGCACGACAAGGCGCGGCGCTCGACAAGCGCCCGATTGCCGATGAGGACATGCTCGCGACCTTGGAAGCTGACGCCGAAATCGCAGGCATCGCGTTGGGTATGGGCGCTTGGGTCGTCAACGGTGCCTACGTGTTTGAGAACGCCTGCTGCGGCGGCGGTTGCGGCGTCGATCTGCGCAGCGTACGGGCGGGCCTCTCCATGCCCGAAGCCGCTTACGCAGTCGCACTGGACTCACGCGCGAAGTCGTTGTCTCGTTTTGGTTGCGTGAGGCAGCTCGCACCGACTCAGCGTGCGGCGTTCCGATCCGCGTGGAATCACCTGCCAAGTGAGACCGTCAAGCAGCTCGCCGCCGGCGTCGTGCCCGGCGCCGCGCTTGAAGCTGGTGCCGCGTCGTAGGAATGGCTCGGTGGAGACGGCTCAGTGGCGCGATGGCTCGGTGGCGATGGCTCGGTGGCGATGGCTCGGTGGCGATGGCTCGGTGGCGATGGCTCGGTGGCCGTGGGTCGATGTCGCAAGGACATCTGTACCCAAGTGAACAGCGAGCAGTACGTACAAGGGGAGCGTGGATCCAATGACCCGAGACGCCCCTGACGCGAGCGCTCAAGGTTGGGAGCGACGGATCACCACGGACCTTGAATGGGCTGCCGAGAGTCTGCGCGCGGGTGAGTTGGTGGTGTTCCCGACCGAGACCGTCTACGGGCTCGGTGCGGACGCGACCGAGGCGGCCGCGATTGCCAAGATCTATCGGGCAAAGGGCCGCCCCGCTGACAATCCGCTGATTGTGCACGTCGCCGAGAGAGCCTGGGTCACCGAGCTCATCGATCCCGTGCATCCCTACGTGAACGCCTTGCTTGAAGAATTTTCGCCGGGCCCGCTGACCATCGTCGGGCTACGCGCGAAACACGATCGCCGGTCAAGATCCCGCGGAGTTCTCCCCGACCCGGCGCGAGAGGACTGCTCCACGGTGTGCGCGGAGGTCTCAGCCGGGATGCCGACGGTCGCGATCCGCATCCCCGCACACGCCCTTGCACGCGAATTTCTGCGGCGATGTCGACGCCCAGTCGCGGCCCCCTCGGCCAATCTCTCCGGTCGTCCCAGCGCGACGACGCTTGCGCGAGCGCTCGAAGATCTCGGCCAGCACGTCGCAGCCGCAATCGACGGCGGACCATGCGACGATGGCATCGAGTCGACGGTGATCGATGTCACGGGGACCGAGCCGCAGATTCTCCGCCCCGGTTCGGTCTCACTGCACGACCTGCAGCGAGTCGTGCCGACCGCGAGACTCGCAACGGCGGATGCCCTCAAGGAGCGAAGTCCCGGCACTCGCCATCAACACTACGCGCCGCGGGCGAGCGTCGTGCTGGTCGACCGATGTCCAGACGATCCTCCCGCTGACTCGGCCTTCATCGGTCTTGAGGCACCTCGCCACGGCGAACGACTGGCCTTGGTGCGCGTCCACGCCAATGCACGCGACTATGCGCACGCGCTCTTCGAATTCATGCGGGAGGCGGACGCCCGCGGGCTTGAACGTATCTTCGCCCAGCGGGTCGCCGGCGCCGGTGTGGAGCTCGCATTGATGGATCGACTTGAGCGCGCTGCGAGCCGTTGACCTCCGTCAATAGCGAGCCGCCCTGGCGCTCTGGCCTGCGGCTCGCAACGCTCGCCGGAGCGGCTCGGGGTGCGTGCCGAGGTCGGCGAATCTGTGCTACGAGCGCGCGCATAAGGTCCGTGATGCGCTCGGTGCTCATCCTCTCGCGCTTCTTTCCCCCGATGTTCGCTGTGGGAGGCAAGCGCGCCTATCGCTTCGCTCGTCACCTTCCCGCCTTCGGATGGCGCGCGGTCGTGATCACCTCGAAGGCGACGAACGAAAAGAGTACCGACCCAAGCGCCGGACTTCCGCTCCCTCCCGAGGCGACCGTCTACCGCTGGTATCAGAGTGCACACCGATCCCGCGGTGCCAAGCCCACCGGCTCCGACGGAACGACGAGCGAGCCCACTGCGGATGACGCAGCGAAGCCAGCGCCCTCGTGGTGGCAAGGGATTACGTCGCAAGTGCAGCTTCCGCTCGGCGATGGGCTCGTGGTCGCACCCGGACTCTCCTCGTCGGCCACGGAGATCGGTCGCAGCGAAGGGGTCGACGTTGTGCTCGCGACCTCCAGTCCGTATGGGGCGCTGCTCGCCGGCGCGATCGTAGCGGAGCGACTTGGTGTGCCCTTCGTCGCCGATCTACGCGATCCCTGGTCCCTTAACTTCTATCAGCGGCGGAAGCCCGCGTGGATCCAAAGCAGCGAGGCGTGGCTCGAAGGCAAGCTCTTTGAGCGGGCGGACAAGATCATCTTCACGGCCCAGACAGCCGTCGACGCCTATCGCCAACGCTACCCGCAGATCCCCGCAGATCGCTTTGTCTGCATCCGCAACGGCTTTGACGAGGATCAGCGTCCAGCGGCGGCCAATGTTGTCCGCAGCGACAAGGTTCGCTTGGTCCACTTCGGCAATTGCTATGGACCGCGCAGACTTGAGACGGTGCTCCGCGCGATCGCGGTTGTCCGTGATCAGCGAACCGCACAGGACCCCGACATCGAGCTGCTCAATCTCGGGAGGCCTGCACAGTCAGATATTGACCTCGCGCAGCGGCTCGGCATTGCTGACTGCTTTCATAGTCAGGCCTTTGTGCCGTACCAAGAGGGTATGAATATCTTGGCTGGCAGCGACCTGCAGGTGCTGCTCTCGTACGGTGAAGAGACGCTCTACCTGCCCGCCAAGCTCTACGACTATCTGCTCTCCGGCGCGCCGGTCCTTGCGCTCGGGAAGGGCGACGAGCTCGCCGGCATTCTCGCCGCGACGCAGGCCGGCGTGTGTGTCGATCCGGCTGACGTCGATGCGACCGCGGCGGAGATTCGCCGCGCCGTGCAGGCGCGCCGCGATCCGACCTTGCGTCGCACCGCCCTGACCACCGCGGTTCGCAAATTCTCCGCTGCCGCCGGCAGCGAGTCGCTCGCGTCCCTCCTAGGCGAGCTTGTCGCTGCACGAGCGCGAGCGAGCAAGGCCCCCGTGTCTTCGCCAACGGCCACGAGCAAAGGCAAGCAACCGCTCGTGAGCGTCATCGTTCCGATCCGGAATCGGAGCGGAACCCGACTTGAGAATTGCCTGCGTTCGCTGCGATGGCAGGATATCGATGCAAGCAAGGTCGAGCTGATCCTGAGCGACTTTGGCAGCAACGATGAGCACGCCAAGAGCATCGACGCCCTCGCCGCACGCTACGACGCCCGAGTGGTGCGCACACAGACCGACGAGATCTGGAACCGCTCGCGCGCGCTCAACATCGGCATCCAGGCGACGCGGGGGCTCTATGTCCTCAACACCGACGCCGACATGATCTTCGCGCCCAATTTCCTCTCCACGCTCGTCGACGAGCAGGTGCAAGCGCAGGGGCGGGCCTTTTGTGTCTGCCACTGCCGCGACCTGCCAGAGACCGTGCCCGAGCAGGACTGGTCGGTCGAGGACTTCCCCGCGCTCTTTGACCAAGCACCGCTGCGCGAGAAGCTCGGTACCGGCGCTTGCCAGTTCGCCAGCCGTGCGCACTTCATCTCGCTCCGAGGTTACGATGAGGGCTACAAGTTCTGGGGTCAGGAGGACAACGACATGCGCTATCGATCGACCAAGGTGATGGACCTCGAGGAGCGCTGGATCCATCAGCGCACCGCGATGCTGCACCAATGGCATCCGTCGGACCGCGGCCGCAAGCCGCTGCGCAAGTCGATCAACGACATTCGTTTCCACATGACCAAGTACGTCGCCCGCAAGAACTGGGGCGGCTGGGGAACGCGTTAGGAATGCCCCCTCGGCGACGTGGTCGATCGACGTGCCGCAGTGCCGACGCTCGACAGCATATGGGCCGGTGACGTCGAGACCCGCTGGCTAGCGGTCAAAGCGCCCAACGAGCAGCTCGAGCTCCGAGACGTGCGGATCTTCTGCACCAAGCTCACGCAGCGCTTGAGCTAGCCTCACGAGATACTCGCGGTTGCTCCCGCTTGGCCCATGGCTGGTCGCGATCTGGGCGGCGATGGTCTCCAAAGGAGCATCACCGAGCCAGTTGGGATTGCTCGGAGTCGCTCGGTACACGAGCGCGTCCTGGCGACGTCCGTCAGGAAGAACGATCTGTGTGGTCATGCGCTCGTAGCCGCCTTGCTCGCGGTGATCGAGCCCGCGGAGCACATCCTCCAGATCCTCGTCCGAAACGCGATACGCGGTGCCCCAGCACTGCTGCTGAGCCGAAGCATCGATCAAAGTGACCACGCGCCCCGGTTTCTCAGGAACACCGCGGTGATCGGTCGAGCCTTGCCAGAAGCGTCGCTGGTACCCGGTGATGTAGCCGGGGACTCGCTCCAGATGAGGAAAGGCGGGGCGCCAGACCAAAGAGCCGTAACCGAAGATCCAATGAATCTCGTCGCGTATGTGCATGGGACGGATGCGCACCTCGTTGCGCCGTGCGATCACGGCGGCGGGGATTGCGGTCGGCCGTTCGATCGTCAGCCGATCGCGGTATGCCTTAGCAGATCGCCGCGTTGCCGTCGTGCAGCGTCACGCCCCGCTCTTCGAGCATCGGAAGCACGAGGTCGTACCAGCCGCGTTCGAGCACGTCGGCGCGCTCGGCATCGCTCACGCGGCCGTACAGGCGCAGCGCACGGGCGGTCGAGGAGTCCGGGATGCTCTCACGTGCGTGCCCTGGCCCTCGATCCCGAAGGGATGCGACGCGCATACTTCTCTCCGCAACGAGAATGGGAAGTTCTTGCTGCAGGCGCGCGCGCACGGCTTCACCGCCGGTCGCAATCGCCCAGTCGAGCGTCTCCCAAGCGAGGGCCGCGTGCTGCGCCTCGTCGTCTGCGAGCTCCTGAAGTGCGTCGCGCAACGAGGGTGTCGTACACCGATGCGCACAGCGATCAGCAACCATCGCCGCAAGCGTTTCTTCGACGCAGCCTTCGCGAAGCACGGCAAGCGCGAGGCTTTCGAGATCGAGGTGGCGGACCTGTGGCGCTCGCGTGAGCGCTCCAAGCTCAAGTTTCTGTCCCGCAAGTTGGCCCGCAAGCTCAAGACAAAGCGTCGCGTGGCGAACTTCGTCGAGGCTCGCCGCCTGACATGCGGCCACGAGACGTGGCGGGGCGCCCACGATCATGAGCTCGATGGCCGCGCGGGCAAAGGAAGCCACCGAGGACCACTCATCCATGGCATCCGCGCGGTAGGCCGCGAGCAACTCGAGCCGCATCGATTCCGAGACCGCAGGATCGAGCGAGCCGCCCGGTCGGTCTCCCTCCCAGGTGTGGGCATCAAGCCCCTCGCTTGATGCGTAGATCGGCGCGTGAATAAGGCCATCGCTGTCGGTCAGTGGTCGGCCGCCGCCGCAGAAGTTCCCAAGCTGATAGCAGCACTGACCTGCGCCATCTTTGGCATTGGACTTCTCGGTATCGAGCATTCCATACGAGTATCCGCGCGGCGTGTCATAAACTGCCTCCTTCTTTCCATCGGCCTTGTGGGTGTCGAGAGACTCCGCGCAGCCATCGACGTACTTGGTACCGCTGCTCGCCAAGCTCTTCGCGACCTTCTTGCTGGTGCACCAGTTGGTGCTCGGACAGCTGTGCCCGGTCGGATGGCCTGAGAGTCCGTCCGACAAGTTCCCGAGAGGGTCGCTCCCTCCCGTTCCCGCAGGTTCCTCGGGTCCACCACTCGCCTCCACCGCGGCCCCAGTCGTGCCGTTCGCATTGGGATCGGGCGGCGGCGGGTCTACGTGGTCGGTTGGAACCGCGGTCGTCACCTCAGGCTTGGGCGGGGGCACCGGCTCAGGCTTGGCGACCTCGCCGTCCGTCTTTGTCGGTGCGGGGGAACCCGGCGCACACGCAGCGAGCAACAACGCACTGGTCCCGAGTACACCGGCGCGGAGGGATGCGCGCGGACGCACTGGCCCTCCGGAGGACGCGGCACGGAGATATGCGTCGAGGAAGCGGCGGAGTCGGAGGTGCTCGTCCATGAGTTATGTTCCGCGGCGCTCGCGGCCGATGCAAGTGACTCTTCTCCTTCGTCCCCTAGAGCGACCCCACGAGACCGCACGCACGCTCGGCAAGGCGATCGCCGCGAGTCTCGCCCGTCGTTCTTTGCGGGGCCGCTGATACGATCCATCCATGCGCTTTGATGCGATCCTTCAAGCTGCTCATCAGCGAGGCGCTTCGGACATCTTGCTGAGTGCGGGTGCCGTTCCAGCATTGCGGCTCGATGGCGTCCTTCATCCAGTGGAGGCTCCCCGGCTGACCTCGAAGGACGTCGTGGAATTTGTCCGCTCCTTCCTTGAGCCCCTCGCGACCACCGCTCTGGGCCTAACCGTCGATGGCGATCTCCCGCATCTCGATGGTGTGCGAGCGGCCGTCGACGCGGCGCCAAGTTGGGGTCCGCATCGCTATCGCGCTCACGCGTATCGTTCGGCAGCCGGCCTGTGTGTTGCGCTTCGCCCGATCCCCGCAGAGATCCCCTCCCCGCAACAGCTCGGTATTCCGCCGGTGCTCATCGAGTTGGCGAGACGCGCCCAGGGTCTAGTGCTCTTCACAGGGCCCGCGGGACACGGAAAGTCGACCTCTCAGGCTTCGCTCGTGGACATGCTCAATCGTACGAGCTCGCTCCACATCGTGACGATCGAGGACCCGATCGAGTTCCTGCACGTCTCGCAACGCTCGATCGTCGACCAACGCGAGCTCGCAACCAGTACCCACTCGTATGCGGACGCGCTTCGCCACGTCCTGCGGGCGAATCCAGACGTCATCTTGGTCGGTGAGGTGCGCGATCCTGAGACCGCCGCGGCCGCACTCACCGTCGCAGAAACCGGCCACCTCGTGATGTCGACGCTGCACGCCAACGATGCGGTGCAGGCCGTCGACCGACTCGTCGACCTATTCCCCGCAAGCGCGCACCAGCAGATCCGCACTCAACTTTCGATGTCCCTGCTGGCGGTCGTGTCGCAGAGGCTCGTGCGCAAGAAGGAGGGTGGACGGCAGCTTGCCGCCGAGATCCTTATCAACACGACCGCAACCGCAAAGTTGATCCGCGATGGCAAAACGGATCAGCTCTACTCCACGCTAGAGCTCGATGCCGCCAGCGGCAGTCAGTCACTCAATCGCGTGCTCCAGGATCAGATCGGTCGCGGCGAGATCCTCTCGTCCGAACTGGCGCGTTACGCCATCCCGCGTGAGTCGTTGCGCTAGAGGGCTGTGTGCACGCGGACACGCGCGTGTTCCTCCCCGGACATCGCCGGCCCCAACGAGCGGCGAGATCTTTGCCGACGTCATTTCTGGGTGAGCCCGGGAACTGCGCTGGGCGGATTCGCGCTCTCTCGCAGCGATCGGTTGTGATACGAGCGTTGGCGCACATCATTGACGTCGTTCGTGCCTGACCACACGTTCTGCGGACCTCATACTCACGACCCCGAACTCGACGGACCGCACGTCTCGCCCCTGCGCCCCACCGACGACACGCGAGCATTCGCTAAGCTCGCCGTGTGGCAATCGGCCTCTCGGATCCACCATCCCAACAAGGCGCGGCATCGAGAGCACACGAGGACGATCCTCGCGGAGCGTGGACGGTTGATCGCGCGCGCTTCGGGGGCAATGTCACCGCCCCCAATTCGCCCGTTGCGGGACGTAGCCATCCTCCGCGTGCGGCGGTGATGCGCATGATCGAGGCGCTCGGGGTTCGGGCAAATGCCCGTGTATTGGTGGTCGGCGCGGGCTCTGGCTACGTCGCCGCCAGCCTCGCCCACGTCTGCGCAGAGGTCTTTGCGATCGAGCGAATCCCCTCGCTGGTTGATCTGGCCGGTCAACGCCTTCTGGCGGCGGGTATCCACAACGTATTCCTGCGCGTCGGTGATGGCCGTGAGGGCTGGCCAGAGCAGGCGCCTTTCGATGGAATTCTTGTGGTGGCCGCGGTTGGTGATCCTTCACCAGCGCTCGTCAAGCAGCTCGCGCCGGGCGCAGCGCTGGTCTTTCCAGCGGGGAATCGCGCCAGCGAGCAGCATCTGCACCGTCTGAGCTGCACACGCAACGGCGAGCTCGAGCGGCAGGATCTTGGTGCGATCTCCTTCGTCGAGTCGGTCGGAGACATGCTGCTTGAGCTGGGCGTGACAGATCAGGCCAGCATTGCGGTCGCTCAGGAACGATCACGGGTCACGGGACGTCCCGTGGTGGACGAACTGCGTGAGCTGATCCGACTCGACGACCATGACCTCGCCCGCGCGCTCGCACAGACCCATGGACTCCGATTTGGCACTGTCGACGAGTTGAGCGCGCAAGCCGATCCCACGCTCTTCGAGCGGGTCCCGCGAGCATTTTGCGATCACCATCAGCTGCTCCCGATCGCCCGCCACGGCGACACCATCATGGTCGTGGGAACCCGACACGATGCTCCCTTTGACGACCTGTCCCACGTGTTCCCGGGCGTCAAGATCGAACGATGGCTTACGACCCCAACCGATTTTCGCCGGCTGTGGACGAGCCTTGAGCTCCGACTGCTCGGCAAAGAGGTGGTCGAACTGGCACCGACCGCACCGGGACCGGTCCGACCCGGGAGTGCGAACGACTTGCTTGAAGGCACTGATCTGGGCTCGGAGTCGCACGCGGTCGCGGTCTTCGAAGCTCTCCTCCTTGACGCTATCGGTGAACGCGCGAGCGACATCCACCTTGAGCGCTACGGGGACTCACCGCGCGTGCGGATCCGCGTCGACGGTGAGCTACGCGATCTCCCTCGCTATCGGCTCACACCACTGGAGCTGGTCGCGATCGTCAACGTGATCAAGGTCCGCGCCAACCTCGACATCTCTGAGCGTCGCCTCCCGCAAGGCGGTCGCATGCGTACGCGGGCTGGCACCAGCGTCTTTGATCTTCGCATCCAGACCCAGCCCAGTCTGCACGGCGAGCATGTCGTCATTCGATTGCTACCGCAGGATCAGCGCCTCCTCACCATCGAAGAGCTCGGCTTCCCACCCGATCTCGCGGGCCACTATCGTCGTTTGGTCGATGACCCATCCAGCCTCGTGCTCGTTGTAGGCCCGACGGGATCCGGGAAGAGCACGACGCTCTACGCTGCGCTGCAGGTCCTCGCCCGCGACGCGACGCGCAAGATCATCACGATCGAGGATCCGATCGAGTACGACATCGACGGAATCTCCCAGACGCA
>CAZVEM010000022.1:6916-32689 GCA_964626165.1 uncultured Nannocystaceae bacterium | reverse complement strand
GGGTGCCGCTGGATGGTTCCTCGCCGCCGCTCTTGGTTGTGTCGCGAGGGGCGAGTCTCCACCGCGCCCGGAGCAGAGGTGCAGCGCCCGCTTGCGACCGTTGTCATCGGCGGCCTCACGTCCGCCACCGTGCTGACCCTGGTCTTGATGCCCGCGCTCTACGGACTTTGGAGAACCTCGCCACGCGATCCATTGACGACTTCGCATCCGCCAGCGCTCTGAAGAACCGACACATGTCGGTGCCGCGTGCCCCAGGACCGCTGCCCTCGGCCCTCCGCACACATCACGAGGGCGCGGTCGCCTCGTGTACAACGGCTTCGAGGCGATGCCCGTCGGGATCGAGGACAAACGCGGCGTAATACCCCGGACCGTAGTTCTCGCGAATCCCCGGTGATCCGTCATCGCGGCCTCCGTGGGTGAGCGCGGCCTCGAAGAATCGCTGGACCGCCTCTCGATGGGGCGCCGCGAATGCAAAATGCTGGCGCGCGCCGACCAGCGTCGCCTGGTCGAGTCGCTGCAGGATGGCGAAGGGCGGCTCACCACGAAATCCGGGCGGTCCAAAGCAGACCGCTCGGGGGCCACGGTTGAGTACGACATGACCCAGTGCGGCGAGCAGCGGCTCGTAGAACTTGGCCGAGCGATCGAGGTCGCTCACACCGATCGAGACGTGGTCAAACATGACGGCCAGATAATATCTGCGCGCACGGGCCAACGACATGGCCCGCGGTGACACTCTCGGTATCACCGGCGGTAGGACCTGCGGTAGGCCTCGTGTTCTTCACCCCGCGCCGCGTCGCCGTAGGAGCGCGTAGGTGAAGGACTGGGGCGAACCACTCGGCGTGATGTGGACCTCGTTCGCATCCTCGATCAGCTCTAGATCCTCGCCGAGCACAGCAGCGAGCTCCTCCGCGGAGTAGCGCCGGATCGGGAGGCCACTGCAGCGCTCGGGACCGTCGGGGGCGAAGGTCGCTACGATCGCGTGCCCACCGGGTCGTAGCGCGCGGCTCAACTGTTCGACGTAGCGTGCGACAGGCTCCGGCTGTGTAAGGAAGTGAAAGACCGCGCGGTCGTGCCAGACGTCGCAGCTCTGGGCATCGACCAGCGGCGTGGTGACGTCGCCGACGATCCATCGGACGCTCTCGCTTCTCTCGCCAAGTCGCTCGCGGGCATGCGTGAGCGCGTGGCTCGACAGGTCGGCGACAGCGATGTTGGTGTAGCCAAGCTCAAGAAGCGCATCGACCAAGGTGGATGCGCCGCCGCCGACGTCGAGGATCGGAGCTTCGCGATCCGGAGCGCATTGCTCAATCCACGCAAGCGAGCGTTCCAGTCGCGGTCGATACCAGCTCACGCTGCTCGGCAGCTTGCTGGCGTAGACCGCCTCCCAGTGTTCGTTGTTAGACACGTGTTCAAATCCCTCGCGCTGGACGTGTCACTCCGCCCGGTGAAACTCAACGAAGAACTCAACCGGACCTCGCACCGTCACGTGGTGCGGGACCTGCGGGCAGATGACGCCACGCGTCGAAGGCGAGAGCACGAAGCTACGGACCTCTTTGGCGGTGTCGTCCGACAACGCCTGCTGCGCCTCTACGACGTACAAGATCTCACCGGCGAGCACATGAATGAGAGCCCAGACACCCTCTCGTGTGGAGTGCGAGCGCAGCAACGCCGACGGGATGCTGTCTTCGCGAAAGACCGCAGTCCGCTGGTAGGGGCGCAGGTTCTCAGGTGGCTCGAGTTGATCACATCGCGTGCAGTCGAGCGCCGAGCCGAGTCGAGACGTGCGACCGTCCTCGCTCATCACCCAGGGACGCAGCATGAAGGGCGGTTTATGGCGCACGTGCTGGCCATGTCCGCAGCTCAGCTCCGCAACCCAGTCGCCATCGGCATCGAGGTGGAATCCTGTAATCGGACGCTGCATATCGCCGCAGGTGGGAGTGTAGCCTGAGTCGCGCGCCGGTGCGTGGCGCGGGACGGACAACGCGCGGCGCGCTTGGTAGCATCGCGTATGGCGAGCCGGCCCCGGGTCTTCTCGATGTCCTTCGCGAGCGTGTACCCGCTCTACATTCAAAAGGCAGAGAAGAAGGGTCGCACAAAGCAAGAGGTTGACGAGGTCATCGCCTGGCTGACGGGCTACGTCGGACCGTCGCTGGAGAAGGTCATCGAGGACCGCGTGGATCTCGAGACCTTCTTCGCGGCCGCGCCGCGTCTTAACCCACATGCCGGCCTGATCAAGGGCGTTGTCTGCGGCGTGCGCGTCGAAGACGTCGAAGATCCGCTCATGCAAAAGATCCGCTATCTCGACAAGCTCGTCGACGAGCTCGCCAAGGGCAAGAAGATGGCGAGCATTCTCCGGGCGCCCAAGGAAGCCAGCGCCCCGTGATCATCGTCTCGGCGCGTACGGGATGAGTGCCTATGGATGTCGCTGCAGTGATGGGGCCAGAGGGCGGGCTGCTGCAAGCGGCGCGTCAGGTCCTCAGCGCAGCGGACGAGGCCATCGTCTGTGTCGCCTTTGCACAGTCGCGCGGCGTGCATCTTGTTTCGGACGAACTCAAGGCCCTCTCCAAGCGCGGCGGTGGGCGCGTGGTCGTCACCACCGTCTTCGGTTCGACAACGACGGCGGCACTGACGGCGCTCAAAGAGACACGCGTTGATCTTCGCGTGCTCAATCCAGGCTCGGGCGGGACCTACCATCCCAAAGTGTTTCTTGGACGCCGCGGACGCGAAGTCCAAGCCTTGGTGGGATCGTGCAACCTGACCTCCGGGCTGGTCGCCAACATCGAGGCCGCCACATGGATGTCGGGCACCGTTGACGATCGACCGCTTAGGGATCTTTGGCGTTGGGCAGAGCAGACCTGGGAGCACCCGTACGCGCGCACATGGCACGAGGTCGGCGAGACCGCAGAGGAGGTCATCGATGCCGAGCTGTACGAGCTACTGGTCGCAAGCGCACAGGTCGATCCCAACGTCTACACCTTGGGTGCCACCCCGGCGCGCAATGTCATTCAGGACGTCGCGCGCTCGGGAGTCTGGGTTCATTCCGATCGCAGCCGAGAGCGAGGCTCGGGGGCGCAGCTTGTATCTCCGCGCATGCTCAATCTCGCCTGGGATGCCCTCCGCGCACGAGGTCAGCTCACCAACCGCGAGCTGCTCCATGAACTTCGCGTACATCGCTCAAGCTTTGTCTGTGCAATGTTGGCGAGGCTCCCCGGCGTCAGCGTTGTGCCCGGTCGGCTCATCACGCTGCGCTATCGCGCAGACTGACGACGCAGCGCAATCAGCGGTGCGTGGATCGACACAGGAACCCGGTGTCGCTCCGGCGTGCTATGTCGACAGCACATGGGACTTTGGACCATCGTCCTATTGGCCGTGGGTCTCGCCATGGATGCGACCGCGGTTGCGGCCGCGCGCGGACTGGCCGCGAAGCAGATACTCCTCCGGCACGTGCTGCTCATCTCGATCGCATTCGGTGGCTTTCAGGCGCTCATGCCCGCGGTCGGATGGGCAGTCGGCGCCCGGATTGGGCCCGCGCTCGCTGCCTGGGATCACTGGATCGCATTTGTGTTGCTCTGCGGAATCGGCGGCAAGATGCTGTGGGAGGCGCGCTACGGCGAGGACGAGGAGCACACACACGACGACGAGCTGTTCCGAGTCTCTGTGGTCTTGTTGCTCGCGGTCGCGACCAGCGTCGATGCGCTCGCGGCGGGGATCTCCTTGCCGATGCTGGGAGCGCCGTTCGTGAGCACGATCGCCATCATCGGGGTCACCACCGCGCTGCTGAGCGCCTTGGGCCTCTTTGTTGGACGACGCTTTGGCGAGAAGATCGGCGCGCGACTCGATGCGCTTGGAGGACTCGTGCTGATCGGCATCGGATGCAAGATCCTCATCGAGCACTTACTGGCATAGCAGCGAAGCACCGGAGCACGACCGCTCACTTGTGCCGCGTGTCACCGCCCTTGAGACGATGCCGTCGCACGAGAGAAGGCACGCGCGAGCTCACGCGCGAGATCACGCGCGACAGGGCTAAGCACCGCCGGCGCGCTTGGCCTTGGCCGCTGCCTCGCGACGCTCGCTGTAGCGGTCGACGAGGAAGTCAGTGAGGTCGCGCGTCAGCAGCGTGAACTTGTAGAGTTCTTCCATGACGTCGACCAAGCGATCCCGGTATGGCGAGTCCTTCATGCGACCGTCGTCGTGAAACTCATTGTACGCCTTTGGGACCGACGACTGGTTTGGGATGGTCAACATGCGCATCCAACGTCCAAGCAGCCGTAGGGTGTTGACCACGTTGAAGGACTGGGAGCCGCCGCAAACCTGCATCACCGCAAGCGTGCGACCCTGCGTCGGTCGCACAGCGCCGACGGAGAGCGGAATCCAATCGATCTGGTTCTTCATCACGCCCGTGATTGCGCCGTGCATTTCCGGCGACGACCAGACCTGTCCCTCGGACCACTCCGAGAGCATGAGCAGCTCGCGAACCTTGGGGTGGTTCTCGTGCTCCGGCCCCTTGATTGGCAACTCGCGCGGGTCGAAGAAACGGACATCGCAGCCCAGATCAACCAGGATCCGCCCGGCTTCCTCGGCGAGCAGGCGACTGTACGATCGCGCCCGAAGCGATCCGTAGAGGATCAGGATCTTGGGAGGGTCGTCCCGGATCTTCAGTGGCGGAAACGCGGGGATCTGGAGCGGCGGGGGCGATCCGTCGTGGTAGCTCATTTCGCATCCTCGAGCGCTGTGGGCTCTTTGTCCGCAGGCATGCCCGCGAGCTCTTCATCCGTGAGGCGCGCGTAGATCTCGACGAGGTTGCCGCCGGGATCCTTGAGCCACAGCTCGTGCAGTGGGGTGCCGTGCCACGTCGTGCGCGCGGGCTTGTGAACTGGCCAGCACGCTGCGCGCGCTCGGGCTTGTGCAGCGATCACCGCGGTCTTGCTGCCCACGTCGACGCCGAGGTGATAGAGCGTGTCGTTCACGTGAAGTGATGCGCCGTCCGAGGCAAGCACGACGAAGTTGAGCTTGAGCGCGTCGCTGACGAATGTGGCGTAGCGATGGGTCCACTCCCTTGGAGAGACGCCAAGCAGCCAGGCATAAAACCGCGTCGCCGCGGCGAGATCGGGGACACGAACGCTCGCGTGGAACTCGACCGGATCGATGCCTTCCGGGACGTCGCGGAGCGCAGCGAGCACCTCGATACGCGACCGAATCTGATCTCGAGCCGTGCGGAAGTGACCCAGCCTTTGTTCGTCGCTCAGTTCCTCATGCTTGCGGTCGGGATCTTGCAGCGGCCAGTGGAGTCGCGGCGCGCGGGTGAGAAACACCGGGCAGACCTCTTCAGCGCAGAGCGTGATGACCAGATCGACGCTCGCGGGGTCGATCGTGTCAACCGACTTTGAGCTGTGCGTCCGCAGGTCGATCCCAACCTCCTCCATCGCCTGGATCGCGAAGGGGTTGACCCTGGAGGGCGCCGATCCTGCCGACTGCACCGTGACGGCGTCGCCAAAGATCGAGCGCGCGAGGCCCTCCGCCATCTGAGAGCGTGCCGAGTTGGCGACACACAGGAACAGGACTGAGTCGAAACGAAATCCGTGCATGATGTTCCCTCAGGCGGCCGCTTGATCGGCGGCTGGAAACCAGTCTTTGGTGCGGTTGGCAAACGCGACGAGCGAGAGCATCACGGGGACCTCGATGAGGACTCCGACCACCGTCGCGAGCGCGGCGGTGGAGGTAAGCCCGAAGAGGCTGATCGCGACGGCGACAGCGAGCTCGAAGAAGTTGGAGGTACCGATCATGGCTGCCGGTGCGGCGACGTTGAATGGCAGCTTGAGGAAGCGCGCCATGCCGTACGCGATCGCAAAGATCCCGTAGCTCTGAATCAGCAGCGGGACCGCGATCAAGGCGACGAGGAAGGGGCGAGCCGTCAAGGTCTCGGCCTGAAAGCCGAACAGGAGGACGACGGTCAGCAGCAATCCGACGATCGAGGCAGGCTTGAGCCGTTGCCCGAGCTGCTCGACACGCTCACGCGACAGCGCGCTCTGCGTTGCGATGCCTGCCGCGAGGGGAATCACGATGAACATGACGACCGAGGTCACGAGCGTGCCCCAAGGCACGCTGATGTCGGTGACGCCCAGCAGCAGGCCAGCGATCGGAGCGAAGGCGAACACCATGATGAGGTCGTTCACCGAGACCTGAACCAGCGTGTAGTTTGCGTCGCCATCGGTGAGATGGCTCCAGACAAAGACCATGGCCGTGCACGGTGCAACGCCGAGGAGAATCATCCCCGCGATGATCTGCGATGCCTCGTTGGCTGGCACGAGGCTGGCAAAGACGACGTTGAAAAAGAGGACCCCGAGCGCAGCCATCGTGAAAGGCTTGATCAACCAGTTGACCGCGAGCGTCAGCGCCAACCCGCGCGGCTTCTTGCTGACGTCCTTGAGGCACGAAGGCTCAACCTTGAGCATCATCGGGTAGATCATCAGCCAGATCAGCGTCGCAACCACCAGGTTGACGCGCGCGAACTCGAGGCCGGCGACGAACTCGAAGCCGGACGGAAGGGTCAGCCCCAGTCCGATACCGGCCGCTATCGCCAATGCCACCCAGAGCGAAAGATAGCGTTCGAAAATTCCCATCGTATGGTTCGCTTGGTGTGTGCTTGTTGGAGACTCGATGCGAGCGTGATTCGTGCGCCGATCAAAGAGCGCTCACCAGCGCCTTGAAGAGGGCGACTGCGCCAGGCTCGACGCAGTAACAGACGCGTGGTCCATCGACCTCGCCGCGAATGAGCCCCGCCTCTTTGAGCTGCTTGAGATGCTGTGACACCGTCGACTGCGCGAGCGGGAGCTCATCCACGATGTCGCCGACGATGCATCCCTCGTGTCGGACGAGCATCCGCAAGATGGCCACCCGGGCCGGGTGCGCGAACGCCTTGGCGAGCCGAGCGATATGCTCATTCGCCTCGCCCTCGTCGGCAGGTACCGGCGGGGCGGGTTCTGCTGGCGGGCAGCAGGCGTGGGCTTTGTCCGTGGACTTCATGCGGCGTTGTGCGCGGAACGCGAACGTCTATCGTCGATATACGATGAAAGGCGTCCAGGCGCAAGCTGCCCATGAGGTTGGGCCGCGACCAAATGGGCCAATCCCGTCGGCCGAGCGCGACTACTCCGGCAGGAGCGGCCCGTAGACGTCTGGAAGCTGCATGTCCGATCCCCAATCGACGACCATCAGCATGCACCCGGACGGCAAGATGCTGTCCGTGTGCACGAGCGAGACCTCGTGATCAATCGTGATTGTTTGCAGGTCCGACGCAACCACGAACTTCTCGTAGCTGCTTCCGTTGTCCATCGCCTCGACATCGGCGAGGCCCGTGGTGATGATGTTGGGCTCCGAGAACTGCCCGAGCTCCAGGGACGCGTCGAGGACGGTCGGACCCATCACGTAGCTGAGCGCGCCAGCTGGGCTGCAGTCGTGGAGGACCTGCGAGGCGGTGAGCCCACCGCGGGAGAGCTCCGCCGGCGGTGCGCTCGACCAGGAGATCCTCGCGCGCGCGATCGATGGCCCGTGGAGCAGCAGGGTTGTGATCTCTTCCGCACTCGCAGGGGACCAGGGCGCCGACACGGCGATCGCGGCCGACTGCGAGGGAACGAGGCCCGTGAATACCGCCACAAACACGACGGGACCGTCGACTTGCGCCGGGATCTCGAAGGGCAGCGTTGCGCTCGAAGGGTCGACGCCGAACGCAACAAGACCCTGACTCTCTCCCAGGTCTGGCGTCATCATGTAAATGTCGACTGCTTCCGCCGAAGAGACGAGCGAGGCGAACCGCACGAAGTGAGGGCCGTCGCCGTCACCGTCGCCGTCTCCATCACCATCGCCGTCGCCATCACCATCACCATCACCATCGCCGTCACCGTCACCGTCACCGTCGCCGTCACCGTCACCATCACCGTCACCGTCACCGTCGCCATCACCGTCACCGTCGCCATCACCGTCACCGTCGCCGTCGCCATCACCGGCGTCGTCGGCAGACTCGGGTGTGCAGATCTCTGCGACGCAGCGCTGAGCCGAGTCGCAGTCCGCGTCGCTGTTGCAGGGAAGACCCAGCGTGGACGGGGCGGAGAAGAGGCAGGCCGAGAGCGAGGCGCCGATCAGGCCAGCGAGGGCTGCCCCGACGACCTGGTGACGAGTGGAGAGGCACGAGCTGGGCTGCGGGTTCGAAGACATTGGGAGGCGTCGTCAGCGCTACGGAGTTGCATAGATGAGCGGGGTCACTTCCGGGGTAATACCGAGCGGCGACCAAAGCACGACCTGGAGCACGCACTCGCCGGGCTCGCTTGAGTCCTCGCGGAAAACGAGCAGGCTCTCCACGCTCTGCATGTCGGCGAGTAGCTCTTGCCAAAGCGTATAGCTGGCGATGACGGGTGTACCGCCGATGCCCGTGACCTCAAGCGGCGAGGCGAGGTTCGGCGTGGCCGAAAACGGTGTGAATGTCATCGGCGTGACCGCGAACACGAACGGATCGCCCGCGAACTGGAGATTCATGTCTCCGAAATCTCCGCAGGCGTTGAACACCTGGACGAATGGCTGCGTTGCTGGGAAGCGAGCGTCCGGACGCGAGGTCCACGTGGCAGCGGGGCCAATGGCCATCGGGGACGCTGGAATCCCTCCGAAGCCGATCGTCGTGAGGTGCTCAGCGTTCATCGCCTCCCACGGGGGCGTAATCGCGTAGGGATCGTCGAGGCCGGGCGTCGCACCGGAGAAGTACACGACGAACTCGTAGGCCTGCTGATCGAGATCGAGCTCAATTGTCGGGGTCGCGGTTCCCGGAGCGATGTTCTGAAAGAGTGGCGCGCCCGCACCCGTATCACCAAACAGCCTCACATACACAGAGACGCTGGCCGTGTTGTCGGCCCCATGAACGAATCGCGCAAATCGGGGCCCGTCGCCATCGCCGTCGCCATCGCCATCACCATCACCATCACCATCACCATCACCGTCGCCGTCGCCGTCGCCATCGCCATCGCCGTCGCCATCGCCGTCGCCATCACCATCACCATCACCATCGCCATCGCCATCGCCATCGCCATCGCCGTCGCCATCGCCGTCGCCATCACCATCGCCGTCACCGCCGACGTCATCACCCACGCACACGCTGTTGAGACACTGCTGGCCGGGATCGCAGTCAGCGTCCGCTGAGCACGGCAATCCCAGTGTTGATGGGGCCGCAAACAAGCAGGCGCCGGCCGCGGTGCCGAGGGCGGCAAGGGGCAGCACGGTGAATCGCCACAGCAGAGCCGGGACGGCCGCCAGATGGTTGTCGTTGAGATTCGTCCTGCCTAGAAGCGGAAGTTCAGCGCAATGCCGGCTTGGCCGCGGCCAAACATCGGGGCCGCTGAGACCTTGCCTGAGCCCGAGCGGTTCTTGGACACGCCCACGGCGAGCAGTGAGATACCGGTGACCAGGAGCAGGCCGCCGGCGACCACGCCAGCAACGCCGACCGCGTTCGCCGTCGACCCTTTGTCGAGCGCGTCGTCTCTACCGGCGGCGTCCGGCGCGGAGCGAAACTCATCGCGCGCGCTGCCGGCCAGCGCAGCGCCCGTGCCGATAAGTGCCCCGCCCGCAACGACGCCCAATCCCGAAAGCACCGCGCCCGTGATGACCAGCCGGCGACCGGGGCGTGCCGATGAGTCTTTGTCCGGTGCGCTGTCGACCGTGTCTGGCTCTGGCCCCGTGGTCGGGGCCGTGCTTCCGCCGAGCTTGGCCTCGATCTCGTTCTGCACAGCGACGGCCTCCGCTCGCTCGCTGGCGTCCAGGTCGAGCGCCATGTATTTGCGGATCAAGTCCTGGGCTTGTCGCAGTCGCTTCTCGTCGCGATCAATGTCGTACGCCTTGGACTGCGCGCGCGCCAAATTGAACCAGAGGGCGGCGGCAACAAAGCCGCGCTGCTGCTCGTCCTCGATCTCCCGCGCGCTCTCAAACGCCTCTCGAAAGGCCTCGACAGCCGCTTCGTAGTCCGACGTGTCGTAGGCCGCGACACCTCGCTCGTAGGCCGCCTGCGCGGCAGCTGCGGGATCATCCTGGGGGGGCGCCGCGTAAGCGGCTACCGGAGCGATCGCGAGCGCAATGGACAGCGCGAGGATCGTCGAGAGTTTCTCGATCATGTGCGGCCTACGATGCCAGTGCGTGGGAGGTGCGTCCAGGGAGCGGACTTGTTTGGCCCCCAATATTGCCCCGGCGGCGGCCGCCGATTCGATGCGCGACACCGCGCAGTGCACCGAGTCAAGGTCGTCAGCTGACCGAGTGTGGGGTCACCACGAAGGGGCCCTTGGGCTTGCTCCAGTCGACCCGGGTACCAGGCCCGCCATCTGCTTGCCACGGTCCCTATTGCCTCGTGCGTCAGAGTGGCAGAATCATCCGATGCGTTCGATCGCCCAGATCTCACTTCTGGTCCTGCTCCTTCCACTCGCCATGGTGACAGTCGCATGTGCGCCCGAATCTGGAACACCAGACGACTCGGGCGGCGACGGTGACGGAGATGGCGACGGTGACGGAGATGGCGATGGAGATGGAGACGGGGACGGAGATGGCGATGGCGATGGTGACGGAGATGGCGACGGTGACGGCGACGGCGACGGCGACGGTGACGGTGACGGTGACGGTGACGGTGACGGTGACGGCGACGGTGATGGTGACGGCGATGGCGACGGCGACGGCGATGGCGACGGCGACGGGGATGGCGATGGCGAGTGCCACGACGTGCCGGTGCCGAACGAGCAGGTCGTGCCCGTCAACGAGATGGGCGCAGCGCCCGGCCCTCTCACGGGCGGAGGAAACATCCCCGACGGTACCTACCGGATCATCGCGCGCTCGTACTACGGCACCGCGCTGCCGCACGAGTGGGAGAAGCAGCGCTTCGTCGTCTCCGAATCAGGGACGGTCTACGAGGATGTCAACGAGTGGAGCAACATGGCGGTCAAGCACAACACCTACCAGGTGACGATCGAGTCCCCGAATATCACCTTGGTGCCTGGATGTGCGGACGATCCCGCGACCTACATGGAGACCTACGACGTGGACGAGCAAGCGGATCCCCTGGAGATCACGTTCCGCCTACAGCTTGGTCCCGTCGTGACGATCGCCACCTACGTCAAGGAGGACTAATCGGCTGAGGAAGGGGCGCTCCAGTTGGCGCGTCCCTTCCTCAGTGACACGTGGCGGCGTCGGCTATCGCGGGCCGCGGACGCAACGAGCGCCCTGCACCCCGGCCTCATCGATGTCTCGGCCGCCGGTTGATCCGGTCATCGACTCGAAGGCGTGGAAGTTCGGCGATGCGGCAAACGGGTTGTTCGACGGCGTGGAGCTCCAGTTCCAAACCCTCGAGCCAGTGAACAGCTCGGAGATCGCCGGCCCGCTCTGGGTATCGATCGCGAGGCTGAGAGACTCTTTGATTGAAGGCAGTCGCCAGTCCGCATGACCTGACAGGTCCAGGCTCTCGCAGTAGTCGAGCGCCGCGAGCAGATCCATCGGATCGTTCGACTGACCTCTCTGCCACTCGAGTCCGGAGAGATCGTCGAGCACTGTGTCCTGGTTGGGCCCGAGCTTGAAGTCCGCTCCCGCTTGCAGGTCACCTGCGACGCACCGGACGAAGGGTTCGAGGGGCGACGTGCCGTCTTTGGCCAGGTAGTAGAACCAACCCAGATCGCTCGCCGTCCATGCGGTCCCTGGATCTGCGGCATTGCTGGTCTCCGTCCAGAGGTAGCCCTCGCCATTGATGGCGACCAGCGGCTGCGCGAACGAGCTCGCACCGCTCGAACCGGGCGCGTCAATGAGAGATGCCATCTCCAGCTTCGTGGGCAGGCGCCAGTCGGATCTCCCCGCGTAGTTGGACCCGGCGAGCGCGTCGCACGACTGTTCCGCGAGCGTGAATAGACCGGTGGCGGTCCCGAGCGAGACCTGCCACACGAGGCCGGTCACCGAGTCCGTGACGATTTCCTGGCCATCGACGGTCTCTACCATGTAGGACGGCGGATGGATGACGTAGTTGCCGTCCTGCCCGTACCCGAGCTGTCCCTCTTGCGGGCACGCCCCCCAGTCGCCCGCCGAGAAGTCGATGCAGCCTCCAGAGGCGGTATCGGGGATCGGGCGGGGCCAGTCGCCATCACCATCGCCATCGCCATCGCCGTCGCCGTCACCATCACCATCGCCATCACCATCACCATCACCATCACCGTCGCCATCACCGTCGCCATCACCCGACTCGTCGACGCAGATCGACGAGATGCAGCTCAAACCGGAAAGGCAGTCGCCCTCGCCACTGCACGAACAACCAATCTCGCCCCCGCACTCGTCAAAGCCGCTTCGGCAACCCCAAGAGCCCAACGCAGCGACGGTCGTCGACGCGGAGAGGGCGAGGCACTTCCAAGTTCGCACGGACACGTCGAGGACGATATCAAAAAGTTGCCGGCGCGACTCCAGCATCGAGTCACCGACGCGCTCGAACTGCGTCGTTGTGCGGCGGTCGTGAGCGTAAGTGTTGTGCATCCTGTTCCCAGGTCCGGCCGCGAAGTTCAACCGATGGTAGAACCTGCCAGCCATGATTATCTCGTCGTCTCGCCCGCATACCCCCGCGCCTAGGTCCAGCTTGCCCGCGCGGCGAACGGGACTATGGATCGCCGTCGCCATCGGCGTGCTCGGCGGCTGCTCTCTGTCCGCCTCGGAACCCTACGTCCAGTTTGTCAACGGCTTCGAGTTCGAGGTGCAAGCCAAGCTGACGGATGCGAGTGGCAAGGAGACGACGATCACCGTGCCCGCCAAGGGTCGAGTCGGTGCCGAACTCAGCGGCGCGTACAAAGCCGAGTTCATCGGGCCCAAGGGGGAGATCACGAAGGGCTCCTTCAAGATCGCGGAGTCCAAGGACCGCAAGAAGCGCTGCTTTGAGTACGTCAACGTCATGGGGTCAGCCGCGTTGATCGAGTCCGACATCGCTTATGGCATCGACATCGCCGGCTCGGACAATTTGGTCATGGGGAACCTGCACACCAAGGTTTGCCCGCGCTTTGGTCTAGAGACCAAAGAGCCGCCAGAGGCGGTGACGGTCAAAGACGGGGACCTGGGGGCCAGCCTTACCTGGTTGCACTACCAGGGGGAGGGAGACTGGCACGCCAGCATCACCCACCTCCTCTCGTTACCGCCCGCGATCGACGACAGCTACCGCATCCAGGCCTGGAACATCGCCTTTACCGTGTCCAAGCAAGATCCGGGCAACGCACGACTGGCCGAGCTTGGGCCTTCGTTTCTTGCTGCCTGCAACACGATGCAGGACATGTTCGTCGGCACGACCATGGAAGGCGACGGTCGCCGCAAGTGCATCAAGAATACGCAGGCGCTGTTCGCCGCCAAGTGACTGGCCTCTGCGCTCGCGTATCCGTGCTTCCGCCGCGTGCTTCCGCAGAACATTGCGCCGCGCCGCCGGCTCGTGCACGAGCACGAGCGCGGCTCACAGCTCGGTCATGAGCTCGTAGCCGTGCCGGGTGACGACCACCGTGTGTTCCCACTGCGCGGACAAGCTGCCGTCCGCGGTGACCACGGTCCACCCGTCGCTGAGCTGTCGGACGGCGGCGCCGCCGAGGTTGAGCATGGGCTCGACCGTCAGCGCCATGCCTGTTCTGAGTCGCAGCCCCGTGCCGCGCCGCCCCGTGTGCCCGACATGCGGTGGTGTGTGCATGCGTCGACCGATCCCGTGTCCCCCATACTCGCGCACGACCGTCACACCCTCCTTTCCGGCCAGCTCTTCAATTGCGGCGCCGATGTCTCCAAGCCGGGCGCCCTCACGAATCACGGCGATCCCAGCGTCGCGACATCGACGTGCGAGTTCGACCAGGCGCCGCGCCTCATCACTGGCGTCACCGACCACGAAGGTCGCGCTGGTGTCACCGTGATACCCGTCCACGTTCGTGGTGACATCAACGTTGATGATGTCGCCGTCCTCTAGATACTCTGTAGCGCTTGGGATTCCGTGACAGACCACGTGGTTGCGACTGGTGCAGACCGCACCAGGGAATCCGTGATAGCCGAGTTGGCTTGGGAGACCACCCCGCCGCCGGGTGTCTTCGCGGACCAGTGCGTCGATCTGTGCCGTGCTCATGCCGGGCTTGAGCAGCGCACCGACGTGCGCCAGGGTCTCCGCCGCCGCTCGACCCGCACGGCGCATGCGCTCGATCTCATCTGCGCTCAAGATCTCAATCACCGCGACGGTGTGCACCGAGCGTGAGGCGAGGTCCAATACCATTTGGGTCTTGAGGTCTGTCTTGCACTGGGGCCTTCGGAATCGCTCCTGCGACTGGACGCGCCAGCTTGACCCGCGCACGCTGTGGCGGCACGATCCAGCCGTGAGTCTGTCCCAGCTGCGCTACTTCGTCGCGGTCGCCGAAGAGGGCAACGTCGGCCGAGCGGCGCAGCGCCTTCATGTCGCCCAGCCGCCCCTGAGCCGGCAGATCCGCGCGCTGGAAGATGAGCTGGGCGCCGCGCTCTTTGAGCGGACCCCGAAGGGCATGAAGTTGCTCGCGCCCGGGGAGGTGCTGCTCGATCACGCGCGCGCGATCTTGGCCGCCGTCGACGGGGCCGTTGTCGCGACCCGGAGCAGCGTGAGCGTGACTAGGCCAGGCGCCGCGCGGGGATCTTCGACAGCCTGACTAGATGCGACCCCTCAGCATCCCGTTCCAGTACAGCTCGGGGAGTGCGTACGCCTTGAGGGCGTACATGCTGTATCGCTCTTGCGCCTGATCAAAGGGGAAGGTCTCCGCCGGCTGATTGTCGTAGTCGAACTCCGCGAGGATGAGGCTGCCGTAGCCTGTGATCAGCGGACACGACGAGTAGCCGTTGTAGTGCCCCGTGAGAGGCTTGCCCGCGCGGAGTGCCAAGAGGTTGTCAACGGCGATGGGGGCCTGCTTGCGCACCGCGGCGCCGGTCTTGGCCGTTGGATAGTTGCCGCAATCGCCGACCGCAAAGATCTGCGGGTAGCGACGATGCTGGAGCGTGTGGCGGTCAGCGTCGACCCAGCCGCTCTCCGCCGCCAGGGTGCTGGTCGCAATCACACGAGGCGCCCGTTGAGGAGGGACGACGTGAAGCAGGTCGTAGTTGAGCTCGATGCGGCTCCCATCGTCGATGTGCTCAAACACTGCCTGTTTGCGATCTGGACGGATCTCGATCAGGTGACGGCGGAAGTGCGTCTCGATCTGCTTGCGCGCGATCACGCGCTCCAACGCGACTCGATACTTCTCGACGCCAAAGATCGACGCAGTTGGCGCGACGTAGACCACCTTGCTCTTCGATCGCACGCCGTTGCGGCGAAAGAGATCATCGGCGAGGTAGGTGATCTTTTGCGGGGCACCGCCGCATCGGATCGGCGGACGCGGGTACGTAAAGACCGCTGACCCTCCCTGAAATTCGCGAAGCGCCTGCCAGGTGTAGTCGACGCTGTCCCAGCTATAGATGCTGCACACCCCGCCGCGGCCGAGGCTCTCTCGCAGCCCGGGGATGCCGTCCCAGTGCATCTCTATGCCGAGGCAGACGACGAGCTGCTCATACCGGATCTTTGCCCCCGATCCCAACACGACCAGGTTCTCCTCCGGAGCAAAGCTGCCCACGCGCTCACGCAGCCACGTGACCCCGCGTGCGATGTAGTCGGCTGTTCGACGACGGGTGGCCTCCTTCTGAAAGACCCCGGCACCGACGAGCGTCCAGAGTGGCTGGTAGTCGTGCGTCTCGCTTGGCTCGATGATGGCGATCGTCAGCGACGGATCCGCCTCCCGCAGGCGAGCCGCCATCGTAAGGCCCGCGCTGCCGCCACCGGCGATCACGACGGAGAAGTTGAGGTCTGCGCTGGGGTCGGTCATTGATCCGTTCCTTTGTCTGCGTGAGATCCCCCGAGCGCACGCCGCTCATTGTCCGCAGGGGCGACGGCAAGACCCAGCGCACGCAGCAGGAGCGTGACCACCCCCAGCCCACGTTGCGTCTCCGGTTCACGCGTCGCTCTCCACAAGCCCCAGAGTCCAACGGGGGTTGCACGCGGCAGCTCGACGGCAGCGACTGCTTGAGCGAGTGTGGAGGCCGTCGACAGCAGGCGTGGTTGCGTCAGGATCTCGACGAGCTTGGCCACTTCCGGTCGGGTGAGTTGCTCCGCGAGCTGCAGCGCCACGCGTGCGCGAGCATCGACGTCCACTCCCGCCGCTGCAAGCCGCGCAACATGGTGGTCAAAGGCGTCTGCCGCGATCGCTGCAAGCGGTTCGAGTTCTCGAAGCTGCCGCGCCATCGTCTCGACCTTCGCATCGAGGATCGCGATCTCTTGTAGAAGCCGGGCGATCTCGCTGCCACCGGCCTGCTCCCGTAGCTTGCCGGTGACCTCGGGCGGTTGCGTAGACTGCATGGCTGCAGCCTAACGACGCCCAGGCACGAATGCACATGGCGAACGTCGATGCGTTACCGCACGCACGCGTGTGCGCGGCTCAGATCATCGCGTATTCGCACGACGGCGTGCAGCGTCAACCCGTTCGTGCGCGTGCATGTGTCTGGTGCGCATGCAGGATCGGCAACGGTTGCGCGCGACCTACGGGTCGCCGCGGCCTCTAGCCGTGGGCTGCGCGGTCGAGAACAAGAGAGCCGAAGCGCTCCACGTTTTCATCGTTGCTCATAGGCATGTGATCCCCGGCTCGTCTCGACGGCTTGTTCTGCCCGCTGCTCGCCGCAGATCATCGCATTTGCAGCGCTCTGGTGAGACTCACCGCACCGTGGCTGCTATTGGGCCTTGTTGGTGGTGATGTCGTAGCTCCACTCTTTGCCTTGGAGCGCGCCGTTGACCTCGTAGCGCACCTTGATCTTGCTGTAGTTGAGGCTGAAGGACTCGCTTGGGGCGGCTTGCCCACCCGCCGAGACGCTGTAGCTGGAGATGATGACGTCCGTGAGCTCGACGAGCATGACGGCCTTCTCCTTGCCGCTGCTCGGAAGCACGTGCCGAATCTTGAGCGAGGACACCGACGAGGCGGCCGCGAGCGCCATGATCGCTGTTGAGGCCGCGTCCGAGCGCCGCGAGAGCACGATCTCTGAGAAGTTCGGCGTGCTGGTGCTTCGCTTTGCGCCTCCAGAGCCCGAGACCGCACGTCCCACGCCAAACTGCCAGCTCTCCAGCTCGACCGTGCCGGTCGCAAGCCCTTCCAAATAGATCCCCGGCATCTTCACGTCCACCGACGAGCCCGGCGGAGGGCCCGCAAAGACAGGCACCGCGGGGGTGATGACCAGCATGACCGTGAGGAGAGAGGCGAGGGAGAGGGCGCGGCGAGTCGGGGTGTTCACCGCCGCAGGATAGCGGTAAGGCAACCGGATGATGGTGCCTGGCGCTTGTGCGCAGGTGCCGTCGGGCATGAGCTAGCTCGCGGCGGCCAAGCGCCGGCGCACAGCCGGACGCAGTCACTCGTCGTAGATGCGTGCCGCGTAGATGCCGTGGACGCCGGGGATCGAGCTGACGCGGTGATAGAAGATGTCCTGTCCGCCATCGACGGGCTCGAGGTCCATACCGCAAGCGCCGTAGACACTCACGTCCACGTCGATCTGCCGCAGCTCGTTTGTTTCAGGATTGAAGCGGAGGAGCGAAGTGTCGTCGTCCCACCAACGCTTCGGCTCTCGCTGGAGGAGGAAGTCGCCTCCCGCAAGCCGCTCGAGCTTGCACCAACTGACGCCCTCGAGCAGGGGAGTCGCTCCATCATCGCCGGAGTAGTCTGCCACGGCGAGGACGAGATCCTCGCCGAGGACGGCGAGGACGCCCTGATCGTCGAAGCTCGCGAATCCGGAGATATCCTCGTCCTTGAACAACCAGGTGACCGAGCCAGTGGCAAAGTCAAATAACCCGATGTCGTGGAGATACCCATCGCCGGACGCACGCCGCACTTCGACCGGGACGCGGCTTTCGTCGATGCGTTCGCGGATACGGGCGTCCACGGGGACTTGACCCGCGAATGGGTCGGAGAGCGTCGCCGACTCAAGGCTATACCACGACGAAGGGCGCAATCCGTTTGTCCATGGCCCGCGCTTGCCGAGATAGCCAAATTCGATCAAGTGAGCGTCCATCTCCCCATGACTCGCGAGACCATTGAAGAGGAACTTCGACTCCCCGCTCTCAAGGTCGACGAGGTACAAGGGACCTTCCTCGCTTCCGTCCTCGCGAAAGCCCGTAACCTCGAGACCCTGCGTCACGATCCAGCGCTTGGAGATATAGTCCACGACGGCGAACTGGCGTACCTCGCCCTGTACAGTTCGCGACTCCAGCGAATCTCGATCGACCGCAACAAGATCCCCTTGTGTTGTGACCCAGAGGTACTCGTCATTCGTTCGCGTATAGGTTGATCCACGCTTTTGTTCCGAATTCTCGGGTGCGTCGACCTCTCTGCGGATGTTGGTGGCGAGTACGGTTCCGGGAGAAGTGACCGGACTGAGGTCAGTCTCGAGCTCGAAGGTGGTGAGTGTGGCCGCAAACGGCGGTCCGCTGATGACCATCAACTCGTCTTCAAGGACCCTCACCAGGTCGCCCGCCCCCGCCGAGAACAGCGGGGTGGGCTCTCCAAGAACCTCCGCATCGGCGTCGAGGACCGAGAGCACACCGGTCTCATAATTGTGCAGAACGATCTTCGTTGGAGCCCATGGAGGGAAGTACATGGCGGCACCCGGCGCGTCGATTTGCACGGGATCCTCCCCGCAGTCCCCGACGAGCCACCGCTGTTCGGGCGCGGCTGCGGACTCGCCGTCGTTATTTTCGTACGTCACGCTGATCAAGTGCCGGGAGCCGACTCGTCGACGCCAGAGATCCACCCGATCCCAGCCGAGCTCCAACTCAAGCAAGCGCACAGGCGCCGCCGATCCACATCTCGGCGCCAAGGGCTCCGCGGCAAACTCTTGCGAATCGTTGACGCAGCTCGTCATGCTCGCCAGCGTCACGGTGGCGATGGCGCCCCGCAACACTGCGCTGCGTCGTCGCGCGACGCTCCCTTGCGACGCGCGACCGAATCCAGCAGAGGTGGTATCGATTCGCACCGACCGAGCGTAACTGCGATGCACTCGTCGAACAACCGAAAACGCGGATCACGTCGACTCACGCGCACGTGGCCAGCTTCCCTGTTACCGGGGCGCCTGCACGACGGGCGGCTACTCTAGCACTGGTCGATTCAGCTCCGTGCGCCACTGCGAGCTGTCAGTACCGGACTCTGGTCCCGAAACGTAGCTCTCCCAGAAGCAGGCCTGGGTCTTGTGACCGCTCGCCTCGACTTGCTTCATGAAGGCACCCCATGCGTCCGCGAGGCCCTCGTAGGGTCCGTGATAGGTCGTCCGGAGGACCGCAGTCGCGGGCAACTCGCTGGCGATCACGCGACCCGCCGGCTTCACCTCGCCGCTGACGGGGATGCCGACCTCCATATCGAAGGTGTCGGACGGCATTCGAAAATGGAACGAGTAGACAGGTCCGGCGGGCTCAAGGCCTTGCTCGCGAATCGTGGCCATGAGCTCTTGCATCGCAGGACCCATATGATTGGGCATGTCGCGCCCGGGGATCTTCAGTCGGATCGCCGCCGTCTGCAGCCGCGACGTGTCGATCAGTTGCGGATCATCCAATTGCGGGTGATCGAGGCGGATGGATGAGCTGGTGGGTGCCTGGTCCATGCGCATTCGTACCAGAACGATCGGTGCAATTGAAACAACCGTCCTCAAATGCTCGCGTAGCGGGGCATGGCGTTCCGTTATCGATGGGGGTGCGAGCGAGACCGCGGTGTAGGCAAATCAGAACAGGCGGAGCCGGAGACGCTTCCGTGACACATGCCAGATTACAAAAGTTTCATCGCATCGGTATGCTCGCCACGCTTGGCAAGGTCGCGGGGCGTCTTGCCGTTCTTGTCCTTGGCACTTTTGCTAGCGCCATGTCGCAGGAGCGGCGCGATGGCCCGGACGGCATTGAGCGCCCCGGCGTGATGGAGCGGAGTTTGTTGTTCGTTGTCCCGGGCGCTGGCATCCGCTCCCGCACGGAGCAGTGCTTCGAGTGCCAGCGGTCGCCCCGAATCCACGTAGTAGGTAGAGTGGGGTCCACCGTCCTCGCTCCACTCGTGGATCTCGCGGGGGCGCGCGGCAAAAACGGCCCAGTGCAGCGCAGTGCGACCCTTCGAATCGCGCGCCTCAATCGACGCGCCTGCTGAGAGCAAGAGCTCGATCATCTCAGACTTGCCCGCGGTTGCAGCGCGAATCAGCGGTGTCGTGTCGAAGTCTGCCGCGCGAGCGTCGACGTCTGCTCCCGACGCCAACAGCAGCTTTGCGACTTCGACATGGCCATACTGCGCCGCGAAGTGAAGCGGCGAACCCCAGTACGAAGCAGTTGTGCACGCGTGGCCGCCATCGATATATGCCTTTGCAAAACGCACCAGCCCGCCACGGGCCGCGAGTGCGAGCGCCCCCGTGTCGCCTAGGAACGGATCGCAGGGATTCGCCCCGGCCTCAAGCAACTCGAGCGCCGCATCCTCACGCGCGAACTCCAGCGCCCACGCGAGCGCCGATCCATAAGGCTCGCGCTTCACCGTCAGAACCGACGGGTTTGCCGCGATGAACGCCTCCAAGCTCTCCCTCGTCGCGTCCCTGGAGAGCTCCTCCAGTCGCTCCATCGCCGCCTCCGCCGAAAGCCCCGGAGAGTCCCCCTCCTGGACCTCAGCCGTTGGCTCCGCCGGCACGGGCTGCAGCAGCTCGGCACCTGCTGCCGGAGCTTCGTCTTCCCCACGCCCCGCTCCGGCCGCACATCCGCCGGACGACAGACCGCCGACGGAGAGACCCAACACCAGTACACCGAAGCAGCTTCGCATGCGGTGCACGCATAGGCGCTCGCGCGACAGAAGGCCGACGGAATCGTCGAGCCCGCCCGGGCGGCCAGAGCGCTTCACTCCAAAGCCCCATCACGGGCACGCAGTCGCACCTTGACGTCGACATCCTCCACGACGACGACGCATCCATGATCGAACGACGCTCCGCGCAGCCCGTTGGCGGCTGGTGCGTCGCCCCCAGCAAGTGCATCCGCAAGCGCAAGCGCGACAGTGGCCGCGAGCTTGAGCTCACTTGCGTCGGCTTCACGCTGGAACATGCCTTCGTTCTTGACGGCGAGCAGCGGGAACGCGAGCGCACTTGCGACCTCCCAGCCGTGCGCTGCGATCTCTTTGCGGAGTGCTGGCGACACATCTGCACCACGCTCAAAGCTCAACGTGGCGTGTGCCGGAACGAAGGCTCGCTCCCCCGCTGCGGCTGCGTCGGCTGCAGCCCGGAACGCGTCGAGATCCTGCACTCGCTCGAACCAGACAAAGGTGCACGGTGCTCCCACCTGCTCCAACATCACGAGTGCTCGATCACAGACGCCATAGCTCTCGATGTCAAACATGAGGTCGCACTCGCCGCTTGCGGGCGCGCCACGATCCAGAGCTCTAAACAACGTTGCCGCAGCACTGAAGAACTCAGCCACCAACTCTGGCGATGATCCACGCCCCAGGTACGAGGATATCGCCATGTCGCGTTCGGCAAGTTGCTTGCGCATCTTGTCTGCAAGGACGTCAATCTCGGGGGTGGGAGCGCAGACGATCTCAAGATCGGGATGGCTACTGCGCAGCAGATCCGCGAGTGCCAGCGAAGCCACACGCAGTCTGCCCGGACGGTGCGGCTGACCAACCAATGGCCGCTCGATCGCCTGCGTCAGACTCTCGCTCGCTGCCGCCAGTACCTCCCCGGGCTTGGCGGTGCGCGAACCGAGGACGGCACCGTTGCCGCCGATCCAAACGAGCACCTCGGGTTCATACGACTCAGTGCCGCTGGCCACCATCGCGGGGAGCGAAATGATCCCGCCGATCCAGTCCTTTGAACCGCCCTTGCCTGAGCCCCGCGAGCGTGAACGTGATCGAGCAGGACACATGCGGATGCCTTCCCCGCATCCTAGCAGGGTGTGGAAGAATCCCCGTGGCGTCAATGGACGTGTACTTGCGACGCAGAGCGAGGCGCGAGGACGGCGCGTGCCGGGCGTGCTTAACCAACGAGCGACAAAGGGCTGCTAGTGCGTGCGCGTCGAGGCGTCGCATGGGTCTTTCAACAGCCTGCTACTCTTGGAGCTGTGGCCACATCGACCGTCCCCGCATGGATGTTTTGGCACCCGCTCCCGCTGTGGCAGGTGATTGCCATCGGATTTGTAGCGCAACTGGTCTGCCAGCTGATCGTGGTGGCGCTCCGCGAGGGACTTGGACTGCAGCTCAGCGGCGCCGCCGGTGGCGGAGCGGGCGGCTTTCTGATGGTCGTGGTCGTCATGGGACTCGCGAAGCAGAAGGCAGCGCGGGACCAAGAAGCAGCGACCGAGTCCAGCGGCCGCTGAGACACACCCGCTGCGTGGAGTTCAGCGATGCACGATGACGCAATGATCTCCGCACAAAGGTCGCGTTGCTCGCGACAGAGACGCGCCGTCGGTCCATCAACATGCTTGCTCCCAAGAGGCCGTCCATGAGTCCGCGACCGATCGTCAGCCCCGACTGGATCGCGCGACTCGGCGATCCGCGTTCACTGCGATTTGCGGCGAGTCACGCCGCGGAGGACCTGCCCGCACATGTCCGGGCCGGCAGTGGCCTGCGGAGGTGGGGCGGGAAGCTCGTCGTCGTTCAGGACGACGTGAACGCACTTGCTCTTGTCGACGACAACGGCCTTGCAGAGCCACTGTATTTGCCTTTTGGTGCCAGTGGGCGTCGGCAGTTTAGCGAGGCTGATGGCAACAAAGCGGAGAAGATGGATCTGGAGGGGTGCGTCACTCTTCCCGATGGACGGCTCTTGGCGCTGGGCTCGGGCTCGACCGCTGCACGCGAGCGCATTGTGTTGGTCAGCTCGGCGCATGAGGTCCGCGTCGTCGATGCACGCCCACTCTCCGAGCGGCTTCGCGCGGTCACAGACTTCGCCGGATCCGAGCTCAATGTCGAAGGCGCAGTTGTCGTGGGTGGCAAACTCCGCCTCTTTCAGCGCGGCAACGGCCGCGTCGTTGACGGCGTGGCGCCACGCAGCTCGATCGGCGATGTCGATCTGCTTGAGTTCCTGCGATGGATCGACGACGACGACAGGCCGCCTTCACTGCGCGCCATCACGCAAGTTGAGCTCGGTCACATCCAGGGCGTGCCCCTAGGATTCACCGACGCAACCGCACTCCCCGACGGACGCGTCATCTTCCTCGCCGGCGCAGAGGACTCCCCCGACACCTATCACGATGGCGCCGTACTCGGCGCGCGCGTCGGCATCCTCAGCGGGGCGGACACCATGCTCGCACCCATCCTCGACACGCAAGGCGAGGCATCGCTGCTCAAGCTCGAGGGAATCGACTTCCTCGGGATCCGCTCCAGCGGCGCCATCGACTTTGTCGTGGTCGCCGACATGGACGATCCCAGCGTGCCCGCAGCGCTGATGACTCTGACCTGGGGTCCCTAGTCACAACGCTTGTTGGCCGCGTTTGGCCAGGGTGGCGCTACGGGGCGTCGTAGCCTGGGTAGCCGGTGGCGGGGCGGGGCATGCCGTCGACGTCTTGCTGTGGATCGCTGGCGCTCAGCGGAGCGAGCATGGACCAGGTATCGGGGGCGGAGGCGCTGAGGTGATAGTCGGAGGCGCCGGGGTTTGTGAACCAACCAAGATCGAGCGTCGACTCGAGGAAGTTGTCGGCGCCGACAAAGGAGGCCGTATCGACGACGGTGCCGGCGAAGGTGAGGGCGCTGCAGGCGGGAGCGATGGAGGGTGGCGTTCCGCCCACGACGATGCTGTTGCGAATATCGCCGACCGTCGTTCCCAAGCAGCGAACTGAATCGTCATTCGCCGAACTCGACACGTTGCCGACGATCGTGTTGAAGGAGAAGCGTGCGACGTCAGCATCCGACAGGGTCATGCCCGGTGAGACGGCATTGAGAACACCATTGTCCACCACCGCACTGTTCGTCATATCCAAAGTCCCGCCGCTCACCGAAAGACCACCGCCCGAGTTTGCGGCGATCGTCGATCTTCGGACGACGACGGTGCAGTTGGTGGCGTCGAGTCCGAGTCCGTCGTTGTCGCCCGCCGTGCTGTCGTCGACCCAAACGGTGGAGCCGCTGCAAAGAATACCGCTGGACACCGCGTTGTCCGTTGCCTGAACGCGACTCAGATAAGCGATCGCTTCGTCGATCTGGACTGAGGCATCAAGCGAACCTCCCGAGATCCGCGTCAACACCGGCCCCCCAACCCCAAGCAGCGCAAACTCCTGTCCCGTCGTCAGCGACACGGTCCCCACATAGGGCGCGCCACCGCCGACGATCTTGATCACGCCGCTGCTCCCGAGATCCGTGAGCGCTTCGTCGATCGTGCAAAAGGGGAGGGACTCGGTGCCGTCGGCACCGGGGCAGTCGGAGGCGGCGTTGTCGACCCAGCGCACGTCCGTGTTGGGGAAGCAGGCGCCTTGCTGGGTGCCCGCGAGGTGGCATGCGCTGTCGGGGCAGTCGTCGTGCTCGTCGCAGGGGACACATGTGGTGTCCTCGCAGACGGGGGTCATGCCGGTGCAGGCGGCAGCGCTGTCGGTCGTGCACTCGACACAAGAGCCCGCATCACAGACGGGCATGGCGGGATCGAGCGCCGCGCACGAGTCCGCGGGCACGGGCGCATCGGTGCACGACACGCAGGCCCCCCCAACACAGAAGGGCTGCGCGCCATCGAGGCAGTCATCCTCGTCCACGGCACCATCGACCGCATCGCACTCATCACCATCCCCGTCGCCATCGCCATCGCCATCGCCATCGCCGTCGCCATCGCCATCGCCATCTCCATCACCGTCGCCATCGCCATCGCCGTCGCCGGGGACGCAGTTGCCGGTGGGAGCCTCTGCGCTGCATCCGTCCTGCTCGAAGGGAGCGCAGAGCGAGCAGTAGGGGCGCGCGGGATCCTGCGCAGCGCAGTAGGCGTCGCCATCGTCGGATTGGTAGGCGCAGTGATCGGCGAACTTGCCGGGGTCGCTGCAAGCATCGTTGGAGTCGGCTTGCACGCAGCCGTTGTTGTCGACAGCGTCGCACGAGCAGGTCCAACCCTCACCAAAGCGAGCCTCGCAGGCCGCGGTACCGGCCGTGTTGCCACAGTGCTCAGGCAGCGGCGACTTGCAGCTGGCTTGGAGCACCAAGCCACACACGAGACCGGCGCTAGCAAGCGCGAGAGGGGTCGCGTAACGCATTGCCCCGGATGATGCCGTGATGGCCGGCGCGAGGCCAGCAAGTTGCGCGCCGTCGGCCCCTGACCGGTCCGGTCCACTGAGAGGCCCGCCGGACCGGGAAGTGGCACTGATCGGCATTGCAGGGTCCATAATCCCCGCAATGCCGAGGCCACGGCACGGAACTCTGAGCGACGACCGGGGCGCTGACCGCTCACTCAGGGGATCCGCTCGTGAGGCTCCGCCCGCGGGCGCCACCCACTCAAGACCCATGCGCTGCGATCTCAAAGTGCCATCGCGCGATGCGGTCGTCTTCGATCTCGTGCTGCTCGACGCGAACGACCCGTCGGTCGGCGAGCAGTTCGAGCTCCACCCACGCGAAACAGGATCGACCAAAGGGCCTGCCAAATGCGCCGGCATTGACGCAGATGCACTGTCCAAGCTGCTCGGCGCCTGCGGCCTCGTGGATGTGACCGCTGAGCATGATGCCGCGGGTTTGCTCGGCGATCCCACGGACCGTTCGGCTGCCCGCGTTGGCTCCGGATGCC
>CAZVEM010000022.1:0-6906 GCA_964626165.1 uncultured Nannocystaceae bacterium | reverse complement strand
GCGAATGCGGCCCCGTCACCGTCACCTTTACCTGCTCCGGATGCCGTGCGATCCAGCGAGGTACCCCAGGGTGGCGTATGCGAGATCACGAGGTCGATGCCTGCCGTGTCGATCGCTTGCTGCGCAAGCTCCTCATCACTCCACTCGTAGGGAAAGCCGAACTTCATCGGACCGGCCCCGCCAATGCCCAAGACCCGCAATCCCGCGCGCATCGTCACAACGCCATCGACGTTGTCGGCGTGAGGAGACCTGCGCAGGTCGTGATTACCCGGCACCCAAGCGATCGGCGCACCGACGCCGCGGAGCCGCGCAAGCACATCATGCACAGAGTCATGATGCCGCTTAAGCGCCTCGTCCTCGGCCGGCCGACGGAACGGTAGGTCCACCCCGATGTCGCCGACACTAACGACGAGATCGGGGCGCAGGGTCGCGACGCGCTCAAGCGCTCGATCGAGTGAGGCCAGCTCGTGATGGACGTCGCCGATGACCGCGATGCGCGTGCGTGTCACAGGCACCCTTCTAGCACGGCTCTTGGCGACTGAATCGCGATCTCAACCCAGCAGCGAACCAACGAACTCGACAAGCTCGGGCGGCTCGTCGTGCACGGTGCCCTGCAGATGCACCGTCACCACGCTGCCGTCGATCGTGATGGGGCCAGCGGTCGTGACGCAGTCGGCGATGAAGTCACGAATGCGCTGTGAGCCGAGCCATGCGGCTGTCTCGTCGGACGTCTCCGTCGAGATGTACACGGCATCGTCAAAGCCGCCGTCCCCAGTCTGGAGTTCCCGCGTGAAGAGCTTGAGGATCTTTCGACCCACGCCCTCTTTGGAAAACGTGGCCCGTATCGCCGCCGCGCGCGGCAACTGGATCACCGCTTCGGTCGTCTCGGAGGACGAAACCTCCATTCCGTTGACGCTGGTCGACGAGCGTTGATGCGTGATCTTGATGGTGCAGTCGAGCGATGCGAGCGAGTGCATGGGATGATCCGTACGCCCCGAGGCAGGCTGCTTTGAGACGTGGCGCAAGACTACTCAAGAACTTGACCTCCTGGACGAAGTGTTCGAGACCGTGTCCGCGGCTCGCGAGCGGCCAGATCCGATGCCCGCCTCGGTGGGCGAGGTCCACCCCGATGTCGCCGACACTGACGACGAGATCAGGGCGCAGGGTCGCGACGCGCTCAAGCGCTCGATCGAGCGGGGTCAGCTCGTGATGGACGTCGCCGGTGACCGCGATGCGCGTTGCTGCCACGGGGGATGTTTGGCACGGCCGTACGCGGCGGCGCCGTCGCGTCACCATGATGAGAAGGTCCGCTGCGGCGGAAGGCTCGCGGTCGTCGCGACTGAGCTCCGGCCCTCGGGAACGGTCGCGGTGCGCCAGCGTTGCTCACAACGTGCCGACAATGCGTGCGCGAAAATTAACATGATTCGGCCGCTGTTCGAGCGATTCACTACATCGACAGCCTGCCAGCGCAGGGAGCGACAGACTCTGCGAATGGAGCGATCTGCGACAGCCACGTTTTTCGACGGCGCGGGTGGATGTGCGGGCACGGTTCGGCGACAATGTCCATCAACCCAGCCGTCGGGATTGTTCGTAGGTACACGTGTTCTTCGAGCCTCGAATCGCGCCACCACAAGTGTCAGGTCCCTTCGAGGTGGCCGCCTCAGCGTTTGCTGCCGGAGACGTCCACGTCGCACTCGCCGAGCTTGATGCGATCTCAAAAACGGGGCGTGCGCAGGTCCCTGCGGACTTTGTGCTTGGGATCGACGTGCTGCGAGCGCACGCGCAGGTCCAACGTGCGTCTGCGCTCGCTCGAATCGCACGGCGCACCTTTCCCGCTGACACGATGATCGCGTTGGCCCACGCGCGAGCGCTGCTGACGGCGGGAAAGGACATGATGGCGCTCCGCGAGTTGGCCGCGTTGCAGTCGCACACGGTCCATGGACCGCTGGCAACCGCGATGACGGCCTCAGCGTGGGCGAGCATCGGCGCGAGGCAGCGCGCTCGTACGCTTACCGCTTCATTACGGGATTCAAAGGACCCGATCATTCGCTACATGCTCGGTGTGGGGGCGATCGACCTACGCGAATGGGACGAGGGAATCGAGCATCTCACCGCGGCCACGCAGGCCGCGCCAGGATGGGTGCGCGCCACTGCTCCACTCGCTGACGCGATGCTCGCCCGAGGCCGCGTCGATGAGGCGGCAGCACTGCTTGAAGATGCCCACCGGGGTCCACTCCGTGACGCTTCGATCGATGTGATGCGGCTCGCACTGCTGTCCGCTCGCGGGGCGAACCGCGATGTTGTTGCCGCCGCGGAGCTTGTTCGCGCTCGCTGGCCACGACGTCTGGTCAAGGGGATCGCGGTCCCCGTGGCCTTCACCCTCAGGAACCTCGACGACCTGGCTGCGGCGCGCGACTGGGGCCTCATGCTTGGCGAGAGCTTCGCCGCGCAGATGGCGACCCCTCGCAGCCGCTTCGTCTCCCTTGATGCTCCGTTGTATTGCCAGGAGCCGATGATGTGCCTGCCGGTGTGCGTCAGCCTTGTCGCGGCCATCTACGGCAAGCGATTCGATCCGGTCGAGCTGTACAGCGCCATGCGGGGATATGGCGGCACCGTGTTCCCGAACATGCAGGAGGTCGTCAATGCGCGCGGCTTTGACGTCCACTGCATCCGCCCTAAGCCCGCGCTTCTTCGACGCCTGCTCGACGAAGGTCGGCCCATCATCGGGCCGAGATACGGAATCGGCAGCGCGCACGTTGAGGTCATTTGTGGCTACGACGAAGCGCTGTCGTGCTTCTACGTGCGCGATCCAGAGTCGTGGCAACAGGCGCTGATCCATCAAGAGATGCTGTCAACGCGCTACCAGGAGCAAGACGGTGTCCTTCTGCTTGTGCCTAAGGGACAGCCCGTCACGCTTGACGCGAGCGACCTATCGCTCTCATTCCGAGCGCTCATCGATTTGGAGGCGGCGCTGCTCGAGGGCGATGCGGCGACGGCAAAGACCCACATCGAGACGATCGACAATCCCTCGACCCGAATGCTGGCGGCGTGGGCGTCGGCGCACACGCTCATGACTCACACGGAGATCGGCGCGCTTGAGCGTGCCGCCGTCAAGGATGCCGCGGTCTCGATTCGGCTGCGCGCGATGATTGCGATGCAGGGCAGCGTCGAGATCGACGAAGGCGTCTTTGAGATCTTCCGCGAAGTCGGCATCGATCGGCGCCACTTTGTGATGCAGATGATTGAGGCGCGGCAGGCGATGCGCGACGGACTTTGGGAGACCGCGTCGCGGCTCTGCGACGCGCTCATCGACAGTGTGCCGGGGCTGCCGGCGCACTGGCAGCTTGCGAGCGTGATTGCCAACGCGCGAGGAGAAATCGATCGATCCGAGCATCTCCTCTCGGTCGCATATGACATCGAGCCAACCAACCATGGCATCGCGAGTGCATGGCGGGACCGCGTTCGCATGCGGCGGCCTTTCGCGCAGGCGTCCGACGAGCTGTGCAAGCTCTGGCAGACGTTTCCATCAGTGCATTCGCTTTGGTACGAGTACTTCATGCTCCTCACCTCTGGGAGCGCAGACGGCTCACAGATTGAAGAGCTAGGTCGGGGCTGGGTTGCTCGCTTTCCAAAGTCTCTCGCAGGCTGGCACCTGCTGACCTCGTGGTTGCGAACGCAGGGTCGCGAGGACCTTGTCACGCCGCTCCTCATTCAAGCGCGTCGCAACCTCGGGGTCGAGGCTGACGGTCTTGAACTGAGCGCGGCATCGCCTGTGGCCTCTGTGCAAGCGGCCCACGATCCTGATTCTTCCCACGCCACGGACAGCAAGTCCTCCGGCCTCTCCCCCCGTGACGCAACCGCCGACTCAGAGTCGTCCGAGCCGGACACTTCCGCGACCAGCCTCAGCGCCGCATCGATCGCCTCGCAGTCGACGGTGGCCGGCTCGATCGCGGAGCTCAACCCCACCTTGCTTCCACGCCGATCTGCGACCGGTTCAAGCGTGGATAGCGACGAACGCCATGAGGCGAAGGCACTCATGCAGGCCGTCGAGGCCGCAGTCCTCGATCTGAGCAGCGACAACGCGTTGCTCCAGACTCAACTCGCCCGTCTGGCAGAGCTCGAGCGCGGTCGGCATATCGAGCCCACGTCGTGCGTGCGCATCGCCGCTTGGAGGCATCTTCATGCGATTCGCACGTGCAACGAACACAGCACGCCGGCACCGCCGGAAGAGCTGGCGTTGGGCGTCCCCCTCGCCGAAGAGATCTTTTGCCGCGAGTTCGAGTCGCTCACGCTCTCCGCCCGCCACGCGCTCAAGCTTCTTGAGTGGCTCGAGCACCGCCTCAGCGGGCTGGATGCCAAGGATGCGCTCGCGATCGTGCGCGCGAAGTTTGCGGTCATGTGCGCTCGACTCAGTCACGCGCAGCACCTGCTTGAGCTGCACATCGAGAAGCACCCGGCAGACTCCCGCGCTGTCTGCGAGCTGGCGGACGTCTTCTGGATGCGAGGCGATCGTCGTTCCGCCTGTGCCGCATTTGAACGCGCACTTGAGCTGCATCCAGGCAATGAACGTGCGCTTCGTGACTCTGTGCTGCTCTGGAATCAGCTCGGCGACGACGCGCGTGCGCTCGACGTGCAGCGACGTCTTGTCGCTCGTCGCCCGCGTAGCGCGGAGGAGGCCGCACGGCTGGTGGACCTACTCAAGCCCGACGATCCGTTTCCCGCGGCGCTCTTTGGTCCTCAGCTCAGCACGGGACAGATTAGACTCCTGCGTTCACGGTTCGCGCTTCGGCGCGGGCAGCCAGAGATCGTGCTGTCGCTGCTCGCCGACGAAGAAGATTTTTCCGATCTGACGGCCGACCAACAACGTGAGCGTGTGATCTGGAAGCTCATCGCGTACGAACGCAAGGAGGGCGCTCCGAGTGATACGGCATTCGCCTTCGCGGAGCAGGCGGCCGAGCGCTACGGCGACAACGCGGTCTTTTGGCGGGTGCGGATCAAGCTTGCGCTGCGTCGCGACGACATCCCCAGCGTGCTGGATTCCATCGCAAAGGCCGCAGCGAAGGGGTTGCTCAACCGCGAGATGCTTGAGTTCGCCTTCCAGGCCAAGGCGATACGCGTGACGGATGCCAGGTCGATGATTCGCGACAGCGCCCCGGACTTCCGCGATGCTTGCGCCCAAGCATGGGCGGGGCTCATCCGGAGCAACTGCGACTTGCACGAGTACATTGAGTTTCTTTCGTGGTGCGAGTCAGTTGTGCCCGACTCCAGATCGCTTCGGGTTCAGCTGGTCCATGTGCTGAATTTTGCGAAGCGTCCGAAGCACGCCGCAGAAACGGCGCGACGGCTCTTGGACGACTCACTCAGCGACCCGGAGATGATGGTGTTGCTGGCCGACACGCTGCAGGCCAGCAATGAGAGAGAAGCGGCCGATCTCTACATGCAGGCATGGGAGCTGGCGGGCCTTACCTCAGCGCTTGAAGGCTTGGCCGGCCTGCACCACAACGCCGGACGGCGCACTGTGGCCAAGCGTGCGTACTGGACGATGTTGCGGCTCGATCCGCTCAATGAGGTCGCATTGACCAACCTCTACGTACTTGGGGAAGAGCGGCGGCGACTCGGGAACTACTTCCAGGCCGTGTTGGAGAGCGGCGGTGGAACCAACGGTCACTACTTCGCGGTCGCCGCCGTCGAGATTGCCAGGAGCTGCAACACCAAGGTGCATCCGCGCTGGCACGAGGTTGCGCAGCAGCGCGTGGCCGCAATCAAGCAGGATGGCACCGGGCACGGTGACGAGCTTGAAAAGCTGCAGTCGTACCTTGCCGAGTGGAGCCAGGCCTCGGTGACGGGGTCGCGCTCAAGCGTGGGGCCCAGTCTCTCGCACGCGCTTGCGCCGACATTTCATAGCGCTGACTGGGTGCCTGCAACACGTAACGACACGCGACGCGTCCCGTTTGATTCTCTCGTTCCTCAGATCGAGTGGTGTGGGGATCTGCGTGACGCTCGTCGCTTCGCGGTGCCGGGGCAGGCAGGATATCGTGCCCTTCAAGAGGACCTGCGGCCGGAGAATGCCTCGGAGATGGTGAACCGCGTAACGAGCGAAGCGAGCCCGGACACGGGACGGGCTGGCTACCTTACGGTCCTCGCTTTGATCGCCTTCGTGTTGATACAGGCACTAAGAGTGGTCTGCGATGTCCGATAGCACCACAGGCTTGCAGCACGGCTCGCGAGCGACAGCTCGATCGGTGGCGTGACAACCTGAGTGCAAAAAAGAGGGGCCACACCAAAGTGTGACCCCCCTCGTGAACATGGCTCCCGCGCATGAGAGCCGATGATGCTGCTACCGACCTAGGGCATCGAGCAGTCTGCGACGCACTCTTGCAGCGAGGTCTCGCAGGCCGGGTCGCAGTTGGTGTCCTCGAGGCAGCCACTGTTCTGCTGGAGACACTGGCGCTCGCAGTTGCTTGCGTCGGCCGCGTCGGCGCAGGCCGGGTCGGCATCGAGGCAGTCCGTCGAGTCGTTCTGGGCGTCCGCGGCACAATCATTTGTGCAGATGCTCTGCTCGCAGCCCATGAGCATGGCGCACTCCTCCGCGAGCTGACACTCCGCGAGCGACTCCGTCAGCACGGTCTCGCACATCAGTACGGTGTCCATCGAACACACCGGAGGGAACATCTCAAAGCACGCGTCTTCGCAGCCTTCCAGTGCGTCACCGCAGTCGCCCTGACACTGGTTGAGTGCGGTGTTGCACATGTTGATGCAACCCTGGTTGCCGTTGCACTCCATCACGCAGGTCTCGTTCTCAGCCGTGCAGGCCGAGTCACAGGTATCCGAGACCATCGTGCATTCACCCAGGCACTCCGCGAGCGGGTCGCCGTCGCCGTCGCCGTCGCCGTCGCCGTCGCCGTC
>CAZVEM010000021.1:14827-33093 GCA_964626165.1 uncultured Nannocystaceae bacterium | reverse complement strand
GGTCGAGGGCGCCGGAGCCTCCTTCGCGGCGCTGATGTACATCGTGCAGATCCTCGGTGTCACGCTCTTTGCGCCTATTGGGCTGCTGCTGCTCCGCGCCGATCGGGCGACCGAGGGCGCGGGAGGCGATGGGCCGGGTCCGAGATCGGTCGCGGAGCGGGCCGTGGTCGCCCATCAGGCCCGCAACGACTGAAAACGAGCCTTCGCGCCCGTACCCTCGCCCGGACAGGGACGACGCGCCGCCTCGGCCGTCGCAATCCATGTGCTGCGGCCCTCCTGCTCGGGAGTGAGGGGGTGCAAGCTCGCGCAGCAGGCAGCGTTGCTGCCACGTGGTGCCCGAGGTTATCCTCTGCCGCCCGTCGTCCTGATGGGTGCGCGTCGCGGACCGAACCCGGTCTGGGACCACAAAGGCCGTCATGTTCAAGCCCTCTCGCGCTCTTGCCTCGCTCTACCGCAACGCCCCCCTTGCACTCGCGCTCTCCCTGACCCTGGTCGGGACCGGTTGCTCTAAGAACAAAGGGACCAATGCGCCCGATGGGTCCGGCAAGACCCAGGAGCAGATCGACGCAGAGCGTAAGGCGACGGCCGAGCGCGCCGAGGTCGAGGGTCTGGTCGGCCTGGCGAACCGCGATCTAGCCAAAGGACGCTACATGTCGGCGCTGCGACGCGCGGACGAGGCACTCGCGGTCAACCCCAACAACGCCGATGCGTTTTCGGTTCGCGGCGCCGCATACTGGCGCGCCGGCGATTTCCGCAAGTCCACCGAGGCGTTCGAGAAGGCCCTCGAGCTCGATGCGACCAACTTCGGCGCAATCGAGGGCCTTGGTCGGAACCTCCAGGCGTCTGGCGATCACTCCCGTGCGATCTCGCTGCAAAATACGCTGATCGCCAAGGAGGCCGAGGGCTTCGTACAAACCGCGTGCTCGGAGGACGGCGCGTGCGAGATCGGCTTTTGTAATCAAGAGACCAAGATGTGCCTCCCGCCGATGCAGGTGGCGCCTCGCTTGGTCAAGCTTTGGAGCCACTACCTCCTGGCGGACGCCGACGAGGTGGTCAAGGTCACCGACGACATCTTCGTGGGTGTCGGTGGCGATGAGGGGCAGCTCGGAGTCGTCCGCGCATTTGCGGGATTCATGCGCCCCTTCGCGGGTAAGGGTCCACTGATTCAGATCGAGGGCACCAAGGGGACCTCGGATCTGATGGTCGACACGACCCAAGGCATTCGCCACATCAGCTCCACGGTTGGCGGCACGTACGGCCGCGCCGTGCTCCTTGAGCTCGTTGACGAGTCCCGCGTGGACAAGGCCTTCGCCAAGGCCCAGGGCTGGCCAGAACTTGGCAAGTTCATTCCGCTGGGCATGACGGAAGAGTCGACGCTGGTGCTGATCCCCGAGGTCGAGATCAAGGGCGTCAAGATCAAGAACGTCCCCGCGATTGTGATGGACCTGTCGATTTACGACAGCGCCGTGGGCGAGACCCCATCGTTGGTGCTTGGCCGCCAAGTGATGCAGCGCTTTGGCGCAATCACCTTCGACAATCCCAAGGGTGAGGTCATCCTGGAAACCGCAGCCCCCAGCGGCCCGCCCGCTGGCGCGATCGATGCGACGCTGTTGATGCTCGACATGCATGCGCTCCACGTGCCCGCAGTCGAGATCGGCATCGACGGTAGCGAGCACCGCTTCTGGGTCTGGCTCGGCGGCATCTATCAGGCCGCCTACGCGGTGAGCAGCAAGGCGTACTTCAAGAGCGGCCACCGTCCGCTCGAGATCGAGCCGCCCGATGACGACAGCTTCGGCCTGCGCATGGTGACCTTTGACTCGGCGACGATCGGGGGCAAGTCGGTCCCCGGTGGTGGTGGCTTTGTGTTCACCAACACGCCGCCGGACCAGCAGCTTGGCAACGTCCTTGAGGCGACAGCATTCGAGCTTGGCGGCTACATCAACCTCGTCTCGATGAAGCGCTGGAAGGTGACCTACGCCCTTCAATCGGGCCATGTCTACCTCGAGATTCCCAACGCGAAGTAATTCGCGTCCCGGCCACGCCGGTCAGCCAAGGCTCGCCGCTCCATCGCCATCCGGCGTGAGAGCGGGCGAGCCTTCGGCTTTGGGGCGATAGCGAGTGGTCGCGAGCGACGGTTCGCTACTTCGTGCTTGGCGGTGGACTCGCACGTCGCCGCTTCTGCTTGGAACCGGGTCCGAAGCGGATACCGACGCCGCCTTCGACGGGCATCCAGGATTGGTTGTGCTCCTGGCCCCGGACGTAGCCAAACGCCGACGTGCTCAAATAGATGTACGCGCGTTTGAGGATGTCGAACTGAAATCCTCCCGAGACCCGCCACCAAAAGGTTGGGGCGATCTGCTCGGCGGCAGTCACCTGCACTCGGGCTCGTGCGAACAGCGAAAAGAAATAGAAGTGGCCTGCGACGCCGGCACCGAACCAGCCACCACCGGCTGGCCGCTCCATGGCGATGGGCGGCGCACAGATCTCTTGTCCGCCCGACGCGCTGCATCGCTGACCTCCGACGCCCGCGGCGACGCTAGTATCGAGGTCGAATGCGGCACGGATCTTCTTCTCCTTCGGATCGTAGGGCGTATCGCGAACTCCTAGCCCGCCCATCGCGAACGTGGACGGGACGCCTTGACCCGTCGCTTCGACGGAGACTTTGTCGTGGACGCCGATACGAACTCGCCCTCCCGCGCCGACGGGGGCATTGGCCTCTGGTACCCAGGCGACCGCGCTGTTGACTGTATGCATAGAGGGGTTGCTGAGTCAGTGAATCGATCGGAGCAGCACGATGCAGCGTGCCTCGTGCCTCGTGACGACCACCGAGCTACAGAGCAAATCCGACGCCAAATGCCACCCCATGTCGTTTCATTCCATCCCTCGACTCGATCCATGCACCTTGCACATCGTCAAGGTTGGTGAGTCTATGGCTACAGCACAACGCGTGAACGCCCCAGCGCAGTGCGTGACGAAGAGAACGCGCCGAGCGGCCCCCCCGTCGGTGTCACGCAGCTCGCCCCTAAGCTGGCCAATAAGGGCAAGCGACAGGTCGCCTGCCGACCGAGGTGCACAGCCACTACGTTCGTGCTGCGGTGGCAAACCCCACCGCGCGTGGCTTCCCGAGCGGCAGCGCTACGACTTGCCGCGCATGGCATCGATCAGTCGACGATCACGCTTGCTCGGGCGACCCATGCCTCGATCGCGGCGCTCGACACAGGGATCGCGCGGAGGAGGGGGAGGGGTGTGATCGATGTAGAGCTTGGCCGCCATTGGGGCAGAGCCGCGCTTCTCGGCGAGGTCAATGACCTCGACCTGCCGGGGTCCGCCGGGTGTCAGCGCGTGAACGTGCTCGCCTCGCTTGACGCCACGACTTGCCTTGACCGAGTTGCCGTCGATCTTGACGTGGCCAGCGTCGCAGGCCTGCCCCGCGAGGGAGCGGCTCTTGTAGAGGCGCGCAGCCCAGAGCCACTTGTCGACCCGCACGGAAGTCAGGGCCGACCCTGGGCTCCCGCTCCGACCGTCACCGGGGACGGGAGTGCTCTCGTCGTCATCATCGTCGTCGACGTGAGGGTCGTCCACGCCCGCGTCGCTGGGCGATGCGGAGCTTTCACCCAAGTGCCAGTCCTCGTCCGTTCGCGTGCACTCGAGCGCTTGGCCCGCGTCTCGCTCGGAGGAGGTCTGGCTCACGGACAAATGGTGACGCGTAGAACCCAGCGCCGCAAGCTGATCTTTGCGTGGGCTTCTCTCGGTCCAACCGTCCTGCTCGCGACCGCCATCTCGTGCGTTGGTCCCGAGCTCGACGGCGACCTTTCGGGCCAGCGGGTTCCAGTGTGGCGAGGCCACCGAGATGATCCATTGAGCGCAACCGGACTATCGTGCGGCGCGTGAGACCGATCCTCTTTGACCTCGACGGCACCCTCCTCGACTCGCTTGACGGGATCGTCGACTCGGCCCAGGCCACGCTCGCACACTATGGTCGTGCTGCGTTGCCGCGCGCTTCGATTCTGGCGCACGTGGGCGCTGGCGCGCCGCACCTCATCGGCGGCATCCTTCACGAATCGAAAGGCAGCGGAGGTGAACTCTCGATCGATCCGCACGAGGCGCTCGTGGTCTATCGCGCGCACTACGAGGCGAATGCGGAACGCAGCGCCAAGCTCTTCGCCGGCGTCACCGAACTCTTGGCCTCGCTGACAGATCGGCCGATGGCCGTCGTGTCCAACAAGGGCGAGCGAAGCGTCAAGGCGATGCTCGAGGCGACTGGGATCGGCTCGTCCTTTCAAGTGATCGCGGGCTACGAGACCTTCGGGGAGGCCAAGCCCTCCGCGGTGCCCTTGCTGGCTGCCCTTGACCTGATGCAGGCGGATCCCGCACACGCGTGGATGGTCGGAGACGGCGAGCAAGACCTGCTGGCCGCCCGCAACGCCGGGATTCGAAGTATCGCAGTCACCTGGGGAATTACGTCCCGCGCGATCCTTGAGTCCTTTTCGCCAACGCGGATCGTCGAATCGATGGCAGCGCTCAGGGATGCGCTCGACAAGGATCTGCCCTGAGTTGAGCGCGTGCGGCGACTGCTTTACGCGCTACGCCTGTCCGGAAACACGTGCCCAGACGTAGGCGGCACGGCTGCCAAAGTCCTCGACCAGCGCATACGCGGCAGGAAGAACGAGCAGGGTCGTCATGGTACTGCTGAGCAGACCTCCGGCGATGACGATCGCGATGGCGTGGTAGTAGACCCCGGCCAAGGTCGGGTGGTGGATCAGCATCGGCACCAGGCCGAGAATGGTTGTGGCCGCGGTCATGAGAATCGGTCGCAGTCGCTGCCGGCCCGCTGTCTCAAGGGCCTCATTGCGGGGCATCCCCTCCGCTCTGAGCTGCATCACGGCGTCGACGAGCATGATGCCGTTGTTCACGACAATACCGACCAGGATGAACATGCCGACCATCGCGACCGTGTCGATGGTCGTATCGGTGGCCCACATCGCCCACGGCGCGCCAAAGCAGCCAAGGAGACAAATGCCCAGCAAGACCAGGGGCATCAAGAGGCTCTCAAAGAGCGATGCCACGACCGCGTAGACCAGCAGCAGGCACAGTGCCAAGTTGACCATGGTCTCTGTCTCGCCGGCCTCGTCGCGCCACCACTGCGTGCCTTCTCCCGACTTGTAGCCCACCGGAAAGCGAAATGACGCGAGTGCGTTGTCGACGTCGTTCTTGTTGGCTTCAGCGTCCTCCCGAAAGAACCGAACGCGCACGCGAACCTCTGTCTCGCGATTGACCCGCTGCAGCCACCATGGCGATCGCTCGATCGATATCTCCGCGATGCCTCCCAGGCTCACCTCGGCACCGCTAGGTAGCGCGATCTTGAGGTCGCGAAGCTCGGCGATGCCAGGGATCTCTGCGCTGTCCACGGATCCTGTCGAAAGACGCAGAGATACTTGGCCGTCCGCTGCACTGACCTCACCCAGCGAGACTCCTTCGAACGCGAGTGAGACCTGGTCCGCCACGGAAGATGCACGTAGTCCAAGCTGCATCATCCGGTCGCGCAACAACGTCACGTGCAGCTCGAGGGTCCCTTCGTTGAAGGGCCCATAGATCTGGTCGTAGCCACCTTCCTCGGGGTGGTCGGCGCTGCCTTTCTTGATGGTGCGTGAGAGGTGCTCGGCGACCTCCTCGGACAGGCGGACGAGGGTCCCCATGTCTTCACCTTTGATCGCGAACTCGACCTCGTGCGGGTCGTCGTTCTTTCTGCGCCAACGGTCGCGTTCGTCGACCCGGTAACGCACCCCAGACTGGACCGGCAGGGCGTCCGTCAGCGCCTTCTGGAAGGCGCGACGCTCGCCCTCATTCTGGAAGCCGGTTGCGGGTCGGACGTCGCAGCTCGCACCCCAGTCCCGATAGTTACAGGACAGCGTCGCGATCCCGAGTCCCTCCATCCGAGGCAGGAGCGCGTCCTCAAGCACGCGGACATGCATGAGTGATCGCTGGTAGTCGCGGCCCGCGAGGAGCTCGAGCTCGATCGGGACGCCGTCGTCAGCGTCGTCGAAGCCGCCGAACTTGTACCGGGCTTGGGTCAATGGCCACGCCACACTCGCGCAGATCAGCAGGCCGAAGAACACCGCGACGCGAGGGCGACGCAGCGAGAAGCGGATCAGGTAGCCGTAGAGCAGCGCCAGTCGATCGGTGATGGGGGCGCGGGCGGGAGGTCGGGGCGGCCCAGGGAAGCGGCCGAGCACCAGCGGTACCGCACACTGCGAGGCGAAAAGGCTGGCAAGCAGAGAGATGACGAAGGTGGCACCAAGCGGCTCAAAGTAGACGCTCATCGGATTCGAGCGGCTCCCAATCATGAGCGGAAGAAAGACGATGACAGACGACAGGGTCGACGCCATCGTCGCCAGGCTCACGCGGCGAGCACCGATCCGCACGGCGACTTCTGGGTCATCAAACTCCGCGCGCGCTGTTTGGATGCTCTCGACGATGACCACCGCGTTGTCGACGACCATGCCGACGCCAATCACCAGGCCTAGCATCACGATGCAGTTGAGCTCGTCACCGCGGAAAAAGAGCACAGCGCAGGTAAAGAGCACGCTGAGCGGAATGCAGGACGCCGCGACCAGTGTTGGACGAATCCGCTTGAGGAAGGCGAGCAAGACCAGCAGAGCGATCGCACCGCCGTAGAGCCCGGAGTTGCGGAGGTCCGCCAAGGTGTCGACCACTTCCTCACCTTGGTCCTCGAAGACCGTGATCTCGAGCGCGCCGAGCGATGTGTCCTCGTTCATCTTCGCAAGCGCGGCGCGGACCTCCTGTGACAAGGTCACCAGGCTTGCACCCGCCTGGGCATAGACCTCGACGTTGATTGCCCCGCGACCATTGAGGCGGTGACCGCTTCGCTCCTCCACAGGATGCCGAGTCACGCGGGCGACCTCGCGGAGGTACGCAGTTGCCGGTGAGTTCGTCCCGACGTCGGTGACCAGGGCGGTCGAGCTCACGGTCGTGCTCGCAGCGTTGGAGGTCGCGCCCACGGGCAGCGTGGGGTCGCCCGCGACCAAGGGTCGAGTTGGATCGGCGACGAAGGTCGGGTCGGTACTGCTGACCCCTGTGGCGGCGCCGTTGCTGGTCGTGGCGCGGCCTGCCCGCGGCACGGAGAGCTCCTCAAATGCCTCGGTATCGGCATCGATCGCCGGCACGCGCACCGAGACGCCATTGGGCGAGGTGGCGATCGTCCCCAGGGAGCGAGCCTGTTGGGCGCTGCGCACGGACTCGGAGATGCGCGACAACGCGATGCCGCTGCGACTCGCGGCCTTGGGGTCCATCGCGATCTCGAGCTCATGCGGAGAGACACCGCCGAGCGTGACGTTGGCAACGCCATCGAGGCGCTCAAGTACGCGCACGACGTGCTCGTCGATCAGGGTGTAGTCCTGGGTGAGATCGCGGTCGCTCGCGATCCGGATACGCATCGCGGGTGCGTCCTCATTGCCCATGGACGAGCCGACCTCGATGCGCTGCACGGTGCTCGGCAGCTTGGGACGGACCCGCTCAAGCTTCTCTCGCAACTCGAGCTTGCGCGCATCCATGTCGCTGCCCGCCGCGAGCTCGATCGACATGCGGACGCCCCAGCTGCCGCTGCTGACCCGCATGAGCTTCATGTCTTTCAGGCCCGCGACCTCCTCCTCCAGAGGGCGAATCACCTCGCGCTCGAGCACCTCGGGTGCCGTGCGGTTCATGTTCACGCGTACGGAGATGCGCGCCGAGGTCTGCGTCGGAAGGAACGCGAGTGGCAGCCGGCCGAGCGCCAGGATGCCCACCACCAGCATCGCGAGCAGCGTCATGCCGACCGTGACCGGCCGGTCCAGCGCGAGATCGGGCAGACTCCAATGTCTGCCTCCCGCAGATTTATCGGGCCGCACCGCCGCAGCATAGCCTGTGCTCGCCGCACACAGGCCCGCTGGCCGAGCGCCGCAGGCCCGTCTCCTATCGTCTCGCGCACGGAACGGGGCGCTCACGGGAGCTTCGCTCAGCCCGTGTTCGGTGCCCGCGCTCGGCCTTGGTCTGAGCGCCGAGCGACGCTACTTCGGTCTGTGCAGCGCTACTGGGCAACCTGCTAGCATGGTGCGGTGGCGGGTCCAGATCTGATTTCGCAGCGAGATGGCGCCGTATTGATCCTCACGCTGGATCGCCCGCAGGCCCGCAACGCGTACAGCAGCGAGATGATTCTCGAGCTTGAGGGCGTGCTGGACGCCGCTGCGCGCGATGACGACGTGCGCGCGGTGGTGCTTACGGGCGGACCGCAAGTCTTTAGCGCGGGCGGTGACCTCAAGGCGATGAAGGAGCGCAGCGGGATGTTTGCGGGCGAGCCGCCCGAGCTGCGTTCTCGCTATCTTGATGGCATCCATCGCGTGCCGCGTGCGTGGAGCCGTTTTCCCAAGCCCGTGATCGCGGCGATCTGCGGCGGGGCAATCGGCGCCGGCCTCGATCTCGCCTGCATGTGCGACCTCCGAGTCGCCGGCCAAGGTGCAACCTTTGCGTCGAGCTTCGTGCGGGTGGGCCTAGTGCCCGGAGACGGGGGAGCGTACTTCCTCGCACGCACCATCGGTTTCCCCCGTGCGCTTGAGCTGATGCTGACCGGCGATCGAATCAATGCAGCACGGGCGCTTGAGATCGGCTTGGTTCATCGTGTCGTCGCCGACCAAGACGTGCTGGCTAGCGCGGTCACATGGGCCAAGGAACTCGCCACGCTTCCGGCCGTCGCAGTTTCGCTGACCAAACGCGCGGCCTACATGTCGTGGGATCAAGGAATGGAGGCGTCGCTGGAGCTTGCCGCGACCTATCAGGGCATCGCACAGCGCGACCCGGCCCATGATCTCGCTCTTCATGGGGCTTCCCCTGCGTCCGCGCGTCCGCAGAGCGCCGGTGCCGGGACAACCCGCGAGACCGGCAAGGGGGGGGGAGCATGACTTCCGATGAGGAGCACGCGGTCCTTGAGATCCGTCCGGCGGTCACCGAGGACGCGCTTGAGATCGCACATCTGAGAAGTCGGAGCATGCTTGCGCGCTATGGGGCCTTGGTTGCGGACCTCAATGACGTTCGCCTCCCCGAAGTCGCTGCCGACGTGCTGGCGCAAGAACTTGGTAAAGAGCCGAGCCGGCGGAGAGCCATGCTCTGCGTCGAATCCGGGCGGCTCCTCGGCTATGGACTCTATGGTCCGCAGAGCGATCCGCGGCGACCCGAGCCTGGTGAACTCTTCGAGCTCTACGTTGCGCCGGAGCGAGCGCGTCAGGGTATTGGTCGTCGCCTCATGTTAGCGATCGCTGCTGACGCGCAGCTTCGAGGCTGGCAACCCCTCCTCGCGTGGGCGTGGGTCAGCAATCGGGAGGCGCACAAGTTCTACCTCGCGATTGGGGCCGAGGCCTGCGGACAGCGGGCTTACGAACGCAACGGAAAGCGCGTTCGTGAGCTTGGCTTCTCGTTGAGCTCGGCGAGCGCTGCACTCCGATAGCAATCATTGCCCGACACTCGTGCGATTGCCTATCCGCCCGGTGTCCCGCGACCAATCCAGTTGGTCGCAGGGACCTTCACCTTGGCGGCGACTTCACTACGGCGCGCCCGCAGGACGAGCGGCGTCATGATGATGCCGGCCATAAAGCCGCCGATATGGGAGAACCATGCGACGTGGCTGTTGGTCGCAAACAGGCCCATCACGAACTGAAAGCCTATCCAGAAGAAGATGTAGACCCATGCAGGCAACTTGACCTGCACGAACAGAATCACTTGAAAGAGCTTGTTACGGGGGAAACACCACAGGTAGGCCGCCATCACGCCTGCGATGCCACCCGAGGCGCCCACGATCGGATCCGCGGTCGCCTGCGTGAGCAAGACTTCAAGCAGACCTCCGACCAGTCCGGCGAGGAGGAAGAGCGCGATGAAGCGCCGGCGTCCGAAGACCTCCTCGACGTTGTCGCCAAAGATCCAGAGGAAGTAGATGTTGCCCAAGAGGTGCGCCCAGTTCCCGTGCAGGAACATGTGGGTGAAGATCGTGTACCAGCTCCCCTTGCTAATCGCCGATACGCCCATGTCATGGAGCTGCTCGCGCAGGCGACCGGCCACCGGCGCGAGACAGATCCCCGGATCGTGGCCACGCCGTCGCGCCTGCACCAGGCAGTCTCCCGTGTCGACCCAGTGCAGGTACTGCAGGCCAAACATGGCGAGCAAGATCGCGAGCAGGCCGATCACGATCCAGGGCGTGCCGCGCTTGGGGTTCTCCACCTCCACGGGCAGCTGGGTGATCATCTGCACCGCCCAGATCGCGCCGCGCTTTGCCCAGGTCTCGGCTGTGGTTTCTTGGCCTTCCTTGGTCGTCGCGCGGGCAAGCTTGCGGCGTTCCTCCCCGTCGAGCCACAGCCCCCCACACGTGGCACATCGCTCGACAGGTGTTCGCAGCTCGCCCGGGAACGTGTGTTCTCGCATCAGGCCGTGTCCGCGCGGACAGGGGCGATCGGAGGCTTTGCTTTCCTCACTGACGAGCTTCTCGACGTTCTGGTCGTCGCGCCCATCGACCACATCGAGCTCGCCCTCATCAAACCAGGCGCCGTTGCACATCGGACACGCGTCGATTTGCACCACGTCAGGATTGGGCGTGTCCTCCATGACTTGCTCCCAAATCCCATCCGGCTTGCGACGGACGCGAAATGGCACGAGCTCATGGAGGCCGCACGCGGGGCACTGGGCGGAGACCGGTTCGTAATTGCCGATGGGAGTAGGTGTCAATCGCACCTCGCAGGTTCGGAGCAGTGGCAGTGTACCGGTGGAGTGAATGAGACACACGCGCTATCGTCTGAGTCGCCCGGCGCGTCGCGCCTCTGGCTCACAACCTCCCTGGAGACTCGAGAACATGGACAAGAAGATCCTCACGTTCGTTGCCGCAGGCCTCGTTGCCGCTGGTGTTGCTGCCTTTGTCCTCATGGGAGGATCCAATGCGCTCAAAGGCGAAGGCGGAAGCAAGGGGACGCGATCGGTGACCGCGAGCATCGGTAGCTTCGACCCCAACGCCGACGTGACCCTGGACCTCGACAAGTATGGCTCGGAACGTCCCGATGACTACGGCGTGCAGCAGGCGTTCAACAACCAGTTCGGCGCGCTCGATGAGTGCGTGATGGCGGAAAAGGAGCGTCGCCACAGCGACAAGCAGCTCAAGGGTGACGTGGTGGTTGAAGTCCTGCTCAACCCTCTGAAGGAAGAAACACCGAAGGTCAACGCGACCATGCCCAAGTCGCTGGCCAAGTCGACGGAGCTGACCGAGTGCGTCCGCGAGGCCGCGGCCAACGCCGACTACCCCAAGTACGACGGACCTCCGGTCGTCGCCAAGTTCGAGTTCGAGCTCGATCCTGGCTACACCGAGGAGTAAGTCGCCAAGCCTGGCAAGAGAAAAGGGGATGCCGAAGTTCGGCGTCCCCTTTCTTGTATGCGCGAGTGACAGACCCGCGCTGCGTTGACTGGAGCGGAAGCTAGCGGCCAATCGCCGTGTAGAAGAATCCGAGCTTCTCCACCGCGGCGCGTTCCCACTGGTTGCGGCCGTCAAACAACGCCGTGCCCCGCATGGTGCCCTTGAGCCGGGCGAAATCGGGGCTGCGGTACTGCCTCCACTCGGTCGCAAGGATCAGCGCATCTGCACCGGCCGCGGCCTCGTAGGGGTCTTCGAAGACTTCGACCGGGGAGGCCGTCGCGCCGAGATCGGACATGAAGTTCTTGGCGCCCTCGGGATCGTGGAGACGCAGGGAGACGCCGTCCGCGGCCAGGGAGCGGACGATGGTCAGCGCCGGTGCCTCACGGACATCGTCGGTGTTGGGCTTAAATGCCAAGCCCCAGATCGCGATCGTCTTGTTGGCGAGGTCGCCCGCGAAGTGATTGCGGACCTTGCGAACCAGCACGAGCTTCTGTGCTTCGTTGATGCGCTCGGCCGCGGCGACGATCGACAGGGACAGCCCGTACTCTCGCGCGGTTCGGATCAGCGCACGGGTGTCTTTGGGGAAGCACGAGCCGCCGTAGCCGATCCCCGGGAAGAGGAACTTGTTGCCGATGCGTGGATCGCTGCCCATGCCCTGACGGACGTACTCGACGTCCGCGCCAACGGCATCGCACAGGTTGGCGACGTCGTTGATGAACGACACGCGCGCAGCCAAGTAGGCGTTGCATGCGTACTTGGTCACTTCTGCGGAGCGGGCATCCATAAAGAGCACACGCTCGCTGGTGCGGAAGAAGGGCTTGTAGAGCCGGCGGAGCGTCTCACGAGCCTGTTCGTGGTCGGTGCCGATGACAACTCGGTCGGGCTGCATGAAGTCGGTGACGGCGCTGCCCTCTTTGAGGAACTCCGGATTGGAAGCGACGACCACCTCGGCCTTGCTGCGCTCGGCCATAATCCGGCTCACGCGCTCCGCGGTGCCGACCGGCACCGTGCTCTTGTTCACGACAACGCAAAAGCCCTGCAGGTGGGGGGCGACTTCTTCCGCGGCGCGCAGCAGGAAGCTGAGGTTGGGCGCGCCGTCCATACCCTCGGTCGGAGTGCCGACCGCCAGGAACAGGACTTCAGCGTGCTTGGCCGCTTCTTCATTGCTCGTGGTGAAGCGAAGCCGCTTCTCTTTCGCGTTGCGCAGGACCAGTTCTTCCAGGCCGGGCTCGAAGATCGGAATCTCACCGCGCTCAAGTCGCGCGATCTTGCCCGCGTCGATGTCCGCGCACAGCACGTCGTTGCCGTGCTCTGCAAACGCGGCCGCGGCGACGAGGCCCACGTAGCCCGTTCCAATGACGCTCACGCGCATGACGACGCTCCCTTCCCATCGCGGCCGCATCGGGCGGTGGCGGTGGCGGTGGCGGGCGGCGCCTTCGGGCACGGAGCAGCGGCAAAAAGTCTCATTGCTGTCATGGAGCCTCGCGGTCGGCGGACCATATACGAGTGCTCCGGCGCGAGCCAGTGAGCCTGCGGGCCGTTCCTCGCATCGCCAAAACCGCCGCGAAGCAGCCTCTGAGGGTACGTCCCGTGCCCCCGAAGTGTCGCAACGCGCCTCGTGCGGCTACGCTGTCGACGGAACCGACGCGCCTGGACGCTGTCGTGCGCGCATGGGCGAAGAAGAGCGAAATCAGGACGTCTCGACGCCGCCCGCCCCCCGCGCTGAATCGCACACAGACCGAGAGGTCGTGGACGGCGCGTCGGAGGAGAGCTCGCCTGCAGGGGGCGCCGCAGTGGCGAAGGGCCGCACGTTCGGGGGGGCGCCGACCGAGGACCTCGACGCCAGCGACCGCGCGCTTTTGAGTGCGGGGGAGCTTCCCTGGGCGCTTCGCATCGTGGTGTTTCTGGCTCCACTTGGCCTGCTCATTGTGGTCGTCACGAGCCTGTGGATTTTGCAGCTCGGCGTGCAGCGTTCGGTGGTGATCCAGGTCGCTCCGCAGCTGGTGCCGGATCAAGAGTTCGCGCTGCGAGCCCAACTTCTGGATGGTTCGCTCTCTGCCAAAACCGAGGTCGAGATTGATGTGGCGCTGCTCCAAGGTGGTGCACGTACTGAGATCGGTTCGCTCGAGGCCGTCGGCAACAGCGGCGTTCACCAGGCAACGCTCGTGCTCCCCGACAAGGAGCACGGGGTGTCCACGGGGCCGGCACAGCTGGAGGTCGTCCTGCGCGAACCTGGTCGGGGAGTGGTGCGCGAGTCGGTCGACATCACCATCGTCGACGCACCGGCTGGGCGCGCGGGCGTACGCGTCAACTCATCCTCGACGCTCAACTACGCCGACGATACCTCCGAGCATCCCAAGGAGGTGCGTGTCGATCTGCGTCCGTTCTCGCGGACGCTCGCTGGCTTCGAGAATGAAATGCTCGTGCGGACAAGCCTGCCTGATGGCTCGCCGATCTCGTGTGATGTCGAGGTATGGCTCGTTGATGGTGAGTGGGACGGGCACGCAGTTGTGCAAGGTGGGAAGGGCGAGCCAATCAAAGTTGCCGGTGGCAAGACGGACACCTTTGGCATCCTTCGCTTTCGCGGCACCTTGACCTCGCTGCTGGTCCGCTTCGACGTGCGCGTCTCCCTGCCGGCACCGGCCGAGACCGCGGCGATGCCCTCCGCGCTCAACCCCGCGGGACCGCCCGCCCCGGCAATGCCCTCCGCGCTCAATCCCGCTGTCGCGCCGCTCAGCCCTGCGGCGCCGCCGGCCGATCCGACGACGAATCAAGCAGCAGAGGGCCAACCTGGAGCAGTGGGAACGGCCACACCGCCTGCTGCGCTGCTGCGCAACATTCGGCTGGTCACCTTCTCCGGTGGAGTCGATCTGAGCGCTGCCCCGCTGTTGCTGCAGTCCGGCGACGAAGTCGAGCTCACGGCGCACACGCTGCGCGGCAAACGGCCGGTCTTCATTGACGGCCACGGTCCCGGCGGGATCTGGATCTCCACGGCGCGTCCTCAGCTCGGGACCGCGATCGTCGAGAAGTCCAAGATCCCCAGCGGCATCACCGGCATGGTGCAGTACGAGGCCTATAACTTCACAAATCGGCCGGGTGAAGACACCGCCGTCGCTCGAGTGATCGTGATGGATGACGAGGGCAGCCCATCCGAGCGGCGCCGGCGCGCGCTCTTGCAAGTCATCAAGCTTCAGCGCGACGCCCTGGATACTCCGCGGGTCGAGAAGCACTTTGATCGTGCGCAAGAGAAGATCTGGCTCGACAAGCTCCAGGCACGGCTGTCCGCGCCACAGTTGGATCTCGGCGGCGAGGCAGTTGACAGCGAGCTGCTCGAACGCTGGCTCATTGGTACCTTGCCCATCGATATTTACGGGCCGCCGCTGGGTCTCTCGACGCGCGCCCGCGAAGAGGAGGCCGTGGTGGCGCGCAGGGTGGATCTCACGCTGGCGGTGCGTGCCTTTACGATGGTTGGGAGTGCACTCCTCATCGCGATGTCGGTGTTCGCGATGTGGCGTGAGAACGCGCAGTTCATGACCCGAATGCGCGATGTGCTGGGCGATGAGGCGGAACTCGTGAGCGCGCGCCAGCAGCAGATGATGCGTGGCACGCTCGTCATCGCGACGCTCGTGGTCTCCATTGTTGTGGGTCTGGCCCTCCTCGAGAACCTCGTGTGGATTCATTAGTCGCGATCCGCTCGCGAGAAACTTTCACGTTCTTGATCCCCGAACTAGGATCTGCCGCATGACTCGACCTCCACGGGCCATGGTCCTCGCCGCCGGGATGGGCTCGCGTTTGGGTGACATGGGGCGCGTGCGGCCCAAACCGCTCCTGCCCATGCTCGACCGCACGCTGATCCGTTGGGTGATGACGTGGCTCCACGGACACGGCATCCAAGACGTCGTCGTCAACCTGCACCATCTCGGCGAGTTGATCCGCGAGGATCTCGACGCCGCGCGCATGGCCGAGATCGGCTGCGCGGACATGCGCATCGCCTTCTCTGACGAATCGGGCCTCTTGCTGGGCACGGGCGGTGGGCTGCGCCAGGCTTCGCCCTTGCTCTTTGGCGAGGGCGACGCCGACGACACCCCGATTGTGGTGGCGAATGCCAAGTTGCTGCTCGATGTCGATCTTCATGAGGTACTGACGCGCCACCGAGACGCCGCGACGCGAGACGGCATTGAGGCGACCATGGTGCTGCGCCGCGACCACGAGAAAGTCTGGGGCGGCAACTTGGCAGCGGACGCTCGCGGCCGGCTTGTTGAGCTGCTTGGCGAGCGGCGCGAATTTGCGGACAGTGGCGAGGTCGTGGACGCGTGCATGTTCACCGGCGTGCACATCGTGACGCCTCGCTTCCTGCGTCGGATCCCCGCCGAAGGCGAGCAGTGCGTGATTCGGACGGCGTACCGCGATGCCTTTCGTCAGGGCAAAGTCGGCGCCTTCGTCGATGGCAACTACTGGTGGGAGCACTCCACGCCGCAGCGCTATTTGCAGGGTCTCAGTCAAGCGCTCGATGGACGCTGCCGTCTCGTGCAAAGCGTCATGGCTCAGCCGATCCATCCATCGGCCACCGTTGCATCCGGCGTAGAGATTCGCGGACCCGTGTACATCGGCGATGGCGCCACGATTGAGGAAGGGGCGATCGTCGGTCCCTACGCTCAGATCGGTGCGCGGGCTGTCGTGCGTAGCGGTGTCCATGTGGAGCGCAGCGCGGTCTGGCCGGACGTGGTCGTCGCGAGCCCGGTCGAAGATGCAGTGGCCTCGAACTAGACAGATGGCCGGCGAGAACGCAGACGATCCCTTGATGGCCAGCTACCGAGCTGCACGCTACCGGGTGCATGCGCCCGATCAGGACATCGAGCTTCAACTCGGCAGCGCCAACGATGCGATGACACGGCTATGTGTCGCGCGCAAGGCGTCGAGCTGGGCGATCATCACCGCACACAATCCACACTCAGAGATCCTGAGCGACGAGGAGAACCAGCGACGCCACGCACGACTTGTGCAAGAGGTCGAAGCCCTGGGTTTGGCCTACCTGCCGTCGACGGCAGGCGCGCCGATCGATGCTGCGAGTAGTGGCGATCACGGGCTCGCAGGCGCGGACGTTGAATCAGGCGAGGCACTGGCGACGTGGCCGGACGAGATTGGCCTGTGCGTGTTTGGACTGCGCGTCGATCAGGCGCGACTCTTGGGCTTGGCGCATCGGCAGCGCGCGATCCTGTGCGGCGAGCTGTCGGGAGTCACCACGCTTGTGGACCTCGCGCAGGACGAGCCTTCCACGCAATAAAAAAGGCCTCCGAGTGCAGATGCTCTCGGAGGCCGTTCCAGTGAGCCCGGTAGGGGTCGAACCTACGACCCGCGGATTAAGAGTCCGCTGCTCTGCCAGCTGAGCTACGAGCCCGTTGGGGGCGGAACAATACAAGAAACTTCGCGGCTGGGAAGGGGGGTGCTGCACTTCGTCGACATCGCGGACGGGGAGCACGCGCCGGCCCGCCCGGCGGCGAGGTCAGGTTTTTGCCGGGGTTTTGCGGCGTCCTTGGTGACCGCGTGGGCAGGCGAAGGCGGCCACGCGCGAGAGCTCCAAATCGCGGGAATTGAGGCCTGATTGCCCGCCTTCGAGGCCTTCGCACGCTGGCGGAGCGAGTTCGCGCTCAGCGCAAACGCGTACCCGGGCCCGGGTCGCAACGCCCTGCGCGCACTCTGCCGGTCCGTCAAGCAACGGCGATCCGGCTGGAGATGCACGTCGCAGTTCAAGCGCCTGACCGCGCCTGGCTACCGCGCCGAGATCTCAAAGCGAGGGAGATCCTCACTCGCATGCCGAGGTGTCGAGGGGCGCGCCAGTGGCCCGACGGACCATCTCCACGGTCACCTCCGGTGCGAGCTCGACCAGCTTGAGGCGGGGGCTCGTGCTGGAATGACCGTCACGCTTGGGAAGGATCTCGATCACTGCCAGATCAGAGATGACCAAGTTCACGCACGAGGTTGCCGTCAATGGCAATGAGCAGGTCGGTACGAGCTTTGGCTCGCCCTTTCGACTCGTGTGCGTCATCAGGGCGATGACCTTGCGCGCACCCGTGGCCAAGTCCATCGCACCGCCGATCCCTGCAACCTTCTCGCCGGGCACCATCCAGTTCGCAAGGTCGCCACGCTCACTGACCTCCATCGCGCCCAAGATCGCGACGTCCACGTGTCCGCCGCGAATCATCGCGAAGCTCAACGACGAATCAAATGTGCTGCCACCGGGCACCACGGTGACGGTCTGCTTGCCGGCGTTGATGATCTGCGCGTCGACCTCGTCTTCCGTGGGGAAGGGTCCCATGCCGAGCAAGCCGTTCTCGCTATGCAGCACAATCCCGTGGTCGTCACCAAGTCGTTCGCGCAGATGATTGGCAACCAGCGTCGGGATTCCGATGCCAAGGTTGACGACGTCTCCACGAACGAGCTCCTGCGCGGCGCGTGCGGCGATCTGGTCTCGTGTCCAAGGCATGGTGTGGAGGTATAGTCTCCGCCATGCGACGCGGATGGCCAGGAATTGCCGGGTTGTGCCTGCTGGCCTCGGCTTGCTGGGCACCGCCGACGGCCGTGCCCGGGGAACCGGCGAAGGGAGCCGACGAGCCCGCAGAACTCGCGCAGGCCGGCGCGCAGATCCCCGACTTGTACGCCGTCGGCGAGCTGCGGGCCTGGGCCTACTTCCAAGAGGAGAACGAGATTGGGCGATCCTGGGGCAGATACGTGGGTCCCGAGACGCTCGCCAACGGAGTCGAGGTCTACCGCTTCGAGACTCGGGTCGAACTTGAAGTCCCGGGCACGGGCACGGTGCGAGGAGGGGGCG
>CAZVEM010000021.1:0-14817 GCA_964626165.1 uncultured Nannocystaceae bacterium | reverse complement strand
GGCGAGCTACTCGTCGATCGCAACGGTCGCGTCGTCAGTGGACGCGAGTTTAGCGTTGCCGCGGAGCTCACCTTCCAGGTCACCGGCGAGGAGATCGAGATCCGGGCCGGACGATCGCGGGAGAAGACGCGCTACGCCGGGGTAGATGGTGCGATGGGGTGGATGTCGACGCTGCATGAGGAACTCATGCTCGGCACACGCTCGCTCACGGCGGGTGAGGTCGGATGGCGACTCGTCTCGCTCAGCGGTGGTCAGCCGACCGAATGGAGCGCGACCGTGCGGCCCCCAACTCCGGACGGCATCGTCGTCGTCGACACCTCGCTCGGTGAGTCGATTCGCATTCGGTCGGGACGCATCGCCAGTATCGAGGTTGCCGACGAGGCACTTGTCGTGCGCGAGTTGCCCAAGGCCGCGTGGCCAACCTGGACGATTGAGCCGCCGACGCAGCTGCGCTGGTCGCCACCCGCAGATGCAGCCTTTGCCGTGCGCGACGTTGAGCTGGCCGGGCGTGCGGGTGAGCCCGGCATCGTCGGCGAGGTCCTGATCCCCGCCGGTCTGCGTGCCCCCGCACCCGCGGTGCTCTTCCTTGGAGCGTCGGGTGCGAATGATCGCTACGGCTTTGCCGGACCGCCCCCGGTGGATCTCGGCTATCACGAGATCGGCGATGCACTCGCGCGTGAGGGCTTTGTCGTACTGCGCTACGACGAGCCTGGCTACGGTGAGAGCGAGAACGCGCCGCTGAGCTACCTGCGACAGCTTGAGGATGCACGACGCGGCCTTCGCATGCTGCTTGTGCAGGCCGAGGTCGATCCCGATCGCGTCTTTATCGTCGCGCATGGAGAAGGTGGCATGCGAGCGATGCAGATCGCGACGGAGCGTCCGCGTGACGTCGTCGGGATCGTGCTGTTGGGCACGCCCGGCCGCACCCAACGCGAGCGCACCCACGCGGCCGCCGAGAAGAGCATGGCGAGCCTCAGCGGCAGCGCGCGCGAGCAGGCGCGCCAGGAAGAGCAGCGCTTTATCGCAGCGCTCACCTCGGGACAGGCGCTGTCTCCCGAGCTTGAACCCTTCGCACAGTGGATCCGGGAGATCCTCGACATCAACCCGGTGGACCTGATTGAGAAGGTCCCCGTCGACATCTACATCGCGCAAGGGGAGAAGGATTTCGAGATCGATTCGCGTGCGGATCATCGTCGCCTCGTCGACGCCGCGATTCGCTCGAAGCGGCGGATGAAGTCCGCGATCTTCCCGGGACTCGACCACCTCTTTAAGGCGCAGCCGGGCGAGTCGACCCCGGAGTCCTACCTGCAGCCTCGACCGGTCGATCCACGTTTCCTCAGCCAGCTCGTGACGTGGATGCAGTCGGTCCAACGCGACGGCGGCCAAAAAAAGTAGTCGCGAGTGCAACCTTGGCGCGAGCCAGGCCGATGCACCCGCGTCATGCTCCGCCGACCTCCGCCCAGCAGCCCCTCCCCAACGCACGCCAGCACAGGCGCGGCCCCGATCGGAGACCTCAGCGTTCCGTTCGACGACGCGACGCCGACGCCCGGTACGCTGCTCGCCCGCGGGAGTCGCCACTCACGCAGACCCTTGTGCACCGCGGCGCTCGGAACCCTCGCCGTGGCCCTCCTGTTGCCCGTAATGGGATGCCACGACGAGTTCGGGTCGGCCGCGCACGACCTGCAGATCGACGAGAACACGCGCTTCCTTATCAACGACCAGCTCGGTTCGGCCTCCCTGGTACTCGATGCTGCGGGGCGGGTCGTCTCGCGCACGGCGAACAAGCCTTGGGGGGAGACCTGGTTCGCGTGGAACGCCGCGGACGAGAAGGCACCGACCTATCGCTTCACCGGCAAGCCCGACGATCGGATTGCATCGACGGTCTCGATTGGCGTCCGCAACTACTTGCCTGCTCTCGGTCGGTGGACCAGCCCCGACCCTCGCTATCTCTTCGAAGATCCGGCGGCGGCGGCGGACCCAAACAGCGATCGCGGTCTATTTCGCTATGCGAAGAACAGACCGACGGATCTTGTGGATCCAGATGGGCGTGATGTCGAGGAGGTAGGCGTCACCGTGGGCGTTGAGTTGATGGGATTCTCCGGCTCGCTCAGCATTGGACTCGCGGTCGGTGATGACGGAAGCGTTGGTGTCGCCATGACCGCATCTCGGGGCCTCGCCACCACGCCGCTCGGAGCGTCGGCCGCTGGCTACTTCCAGAAGACCCTGCATCAGGACATTCGCTCTGCAGCCGCCGACAGCGTGAACGAATTCGCGGCCAGCGGCGGCGAGCTCATGACGGTGAATCACGCGACGATCTTGCAAGCGGATTCGGAAGGCAACACGACCGGCTACGTGGGCTCCCGAACAGAGGTCGGCGCTGGAGTTGGGATGACGCCAGTGACCCTCACGACGTCCAAACCAACCACGATGTACGTCGAGCTTGATGTCCCCAAACCCGTCAAACCTCGGCGCGGTGACCTCGGCATGATCGGCAACATCTACTGGAAGTCCATTCGACCGATGATGGACAAGGTCGGGATGTAGCGACACGAGAAGCGCCGGATTCTCCATCGAGGAGGATGCGGCGCTTTCAATGGCTCGTCCCGCGCAGCACGCGAGGCGACCGTCCGATCATCAGAATGCAGCGAGGAGGCTCGAGCGCTTGGCCGCGTACTCTTCCTGCGTGAGCAGTCCGGCGTCGAATGCTGCTTTGAGCTTCATCAACTTGGCCTCCAGCGAGTCACCGGCAGGAGCTGCAGGCGCCGCCGCAGCGGGCGGTGCTCCAGGCGGTGGCCCGCCCTGTGGCGGATAGCCAGGCTGTGGCGGATAGCCGGGCGGTGGATAGCCCTGCGGCGGGTAGCCGGGCGGTGGGTAGCCCTGCGGCGGATATCCGGGAGGCGCGTAGCCCTGCTGCGGGTAACCTTGCGGCGACATCTGCTGGCCCATCATGTTGCCCATCATGTTGCCCATGCCCATGCCCATGCCCAGTCCCATGCCGGCGCCCATCATGCCGCCCGCCTGACCCTTGTGGGCGTTGCTCGCAACGTCGCGCATCGCTTGCATCTGTTCCCAGGCCATCGTGTTGTCGACACCTCGGGCCGACTGTGCGGCTGCGGCGTCGATCGCCTTCTCGACCTCGGGTGGCAGCGAGATGTTCTCGATAATGAACGAGGTCACCTGCACGCCGATGCCTTGGAACGATTCCTGGATCGACTGCACCACGGCCGACGCGAGCACGTCGTAGTGCGCGGACATGTCGGCAACACTCAGCTCGCTCTTGCCGGCAGCCTGGGTGAAGCTCGACACGAGTCGGGCCTTCATGAACTTCTCGATCTCGTCGGTCGTGATGCTGCCCGAGGTGCCGACCACCTCACGGAAGAACACACCGGGGTCGTTGATCTTGAAGTTGTAGCTACCAAACGCACGGATGCGGACCCGGCCCGGTCGGTTGCCGACCGCGAACTCGGGGTCGCGCACGAGGACTGGATTCGCGGTGCCCCACTTCTGGTCGAGGTACTGCTTGAGGTTGACGAAGTAGACCTCGACCTTGAAGGGGCTCTCAAAGCCGTACTTCCAGCCGCGCAGCGTCGACAAGATCGGCACGTTCTGCGTGCTTAGGGTGTGGGTACCCGGGCCAAAGATGTCGGCGACCTTGCCCTCGTTGACGAGGATCGCTGCTTGACCTTCGCGGCAAATCAGCTTGGCGCCGTTCTTGACCTCGCGATCGGAGTCGGGAAAACGCCAGACCAGCGTGTAGTTGGTGTCGTCGAGCCACTCGATGATCTCGATCAGCTGGTTCCGGATGAAACTCATGATGCCCATAGGTGCGTCCTCTTGATGGTGTGAAAATTGTGGTTGCGACGTCGCAGCGCAGTGTGCTGTCGTGATGCGTCGTTAGGCGAGGTTCGCCGCGGATGCGTCGTGTTCGAGTTCGGCGTACTCGGTGTTGCTCAGGCCGAAGGCGTCGGCAAACTTGCCAAGCGCGGCGCGCTCGCCCGCGCTGTAGGTCCCGTCCGCTCGAACCAGTGCGATCGCGGCGCGCAGAAAGACGCGCCGCATGTTGGTGGTCTCGAACACCTGCGCGGCCTCGCGCGGATCGAAATCATCCTTGCTCGACTCGATGTCCGAGATCTGGATGTCGCTGCCGGCCTCGGCGAGGAACTCGCGGATCATCTCCACCTCGCGGGGATCGATGCCGTCCCTACTGGCCAGGTAGTACAGTCCGCGCGCGATCGTCTCGACTTCTTCGGGGGTCATGTCGGCGCATGCTACGACGATCTAGTGCGGGGATCATCGGCCCCTTCGAGACTGTGCTCCCCGCACTCGCCCACGAAAAAACGCCCGCGGGGATCTCCGCGGGCGTCGACACGACACGACATGACCACTCAAGCGTGAAAAATCAGCCCGGGGTTGGGCGGCGCAGCTCAAAGCTGCGCTCGAACAGGATCGGCGCGGAGTCACCCCGCCCGTAAATCTCGACGTTCCATGGTCCAACGTCGTGCTCAAGGTCGATCACGTGCGTGTCGACGACGACGACGTCGGTTCCCGGGGTCAGCCAACCGTCCCGCTGAATGCGGACGTCGTTGTGACTCCAAACGAAGGTCACGTCGCGGGGTCCGGCGAGGTCGGGGGCGCGCACCTGGAGCTCAATTCGGGCGCCATCGGCGATCAGCACCTGATCCGAGCCCACGCTGGCCGCGCTAAGGGCATCGACGGCACCTTGCGAGCCCACGCCGGCCGCCTCGGGGTTCGCGCTCGGGACCACCAGATTCGCCTCGATCGCGAGGGGCTCGGCCCGAACACTGCGTCCGTTCGCGGGGACGCGGACGTCCGCGAAGCTTCCTTGAGGCGCCGTGACCAGCTCTCCGCGGGCATCGACATGCGCAGGTGTGATGGCTTCATCGGCGCACGCGCTCAGCGCGAGTGCACAGCAGGCGGGGATAAGAATCCTTCGCACATCGCCGAGCTATGCGTGCTCCGTGCCACAGGGTCCGATCAAGGATCCTAGGTAGTTCGTCGCCGCTGCGGATCGCGCTTGGATCATATGAAATCCAAGTTGTCATGAATCATGTCATCAGCACTTCGAGGTTTGCTCGCTTACAATGCGGCCCATGCCACACGCGGAGTCCGTGATGCGCCTCACCCGCGTTGCCCGCATATTTGCCCTGAGTGCCATTGCGTTGATGCCGCAGATCGGATGCGGAGGAGGCGCGACGCCGGAGGGGGCGGGCGACGCCGCCTCGGGCAAGGATAGCACCGCGGGTGAGGGGGCTGGGACCGGGGGAGAACGCGATCTGGTCGCCGAGTTGGGGCTCGACCAACGCGATTTCCCGTTGCTGATTTGGTCGGCGTTCATCGTCGGTCAGGACTACTTCGATCAGTCGCGCTTCGACACGCGCGCGCAGCTTGAGAGCGCGATGCATGACCTCTCGCTGCACGCGCCCGAGCTCATTGGCGAGCTCGACGGCAACGCGCTGGTCGTGACCGTTGGTACCGTGAAGAAGTCGTTCGATATCAGCGGCGCGGTGGATCTCAAGAGCGCCGCCGATCTGCTTGAGCAGGTGCTGGTGTTTTGTCGCGATCAGCTCGCGCTTGAGGGAGAGCCACTACACGAGCTTGAGTACGCGGCGATCAATGGATTCCTGGCGCCGCTCGATCCGCACACGCTGTTGCTTACGCCGGAGGAGACTGCGGACCTAGGCATCAAGACGCGCGGCTCGTTTGGCGGCATTGGAGCGGAGGTCCGAATCGTGGACAAGGACCTCGTGGTGTTGCGGGTGCTGCCGGATTCGCCCGCAGCCGCAGCGGGCATCGTCGCAGGCGACGTCATCCTCAAGATCGCAGGTCAGTCCACCGTCAATATCGAGCCCAGCGAGGCGCAGATGCTCATGCGCGGCCCGGTCGGCACCACCGTCGTGGTCGAACTGCGTCGCGGCGAGAAGAAGGAGCGACTGACGGTCGAAGTCACGCGCCAACTCATCCGCGTGCAGGCCGTTCGCTCGGCGCTGCTGGACAAGGGATTGGGCTACATCGCGATCCTCGCCTTTCAGGAGGACACCGACGAGCGCTTCGGCGCCGCCCTCAATGAGCTCAAGGCCCAAGCCGGTGACGCCGGACTCAAGGGCCTGGTGATCGACCTTCGCGGGAACTCGGGTGGCTTGTTGCAGCAAGCCGCCCAGATCGTCGATCGCTTCACCGACGACGGTGAGCTGGTGATCGTGCGCTCGGTCGGCGGTCGTGAAGCCGAGGTCGCCAAGCCGGGCGTGGATCTGCCTCCCACCGCGCCGGTGATCGTGCTCGTGAACGAAGAGAGCGCGTCGGCGGCCGAGATTGTCGCCGGCTCGCTGCAAGGACTGGGTCGCGCTGTCGTGCTCGGGCGTTCGAGCTTTGGCAAGGGCACCGTTCAGATGATGCGTGGCGCAACACCGTACGGGAGAGAGCTCGGCCTCAAGCTCAGCGTGGCCGAGTACCGCGTGTCCGGCGAAGGCATCATTCAGACCCGTGGCGTGCGCCCGGACCTGACGCTCGTTCCCGTCGAGCCGCTCGGACTTGCCAATATCGCGCGCTATTACGACGAAGAGCGCTTTGATCGGGAACGCGAGAAGACTCGAATTGCCGGGTTGCCGTCGGCGAAACACGAGATCCTGGCGGGTGGTGAACCCAAGCCCTCGCCGGTGCTCCGCTACTTGGCCGAACCGAGGATCAACAGCAATGACGTGCCCGAGCTGCTCGATCCAGAGATCGACCTAGCGCGTCACGTGCTGGCCGCATTGGCTGCCGCACCGAGCGTGGAAGGCCGACCGGCGGCGCTCGCCGCAGCCGCAACCGCGTTGGGCAGCGAAGAAGACGCTCGTGTTGAAAAGGCGCTGGAGAGCGCGAGCAATTCGCTGCAATGGGAGCGCACGTCGGCCGCCGTGCCGGCGTCGCCGTTGCTCGCGGTCACCACGAGCTTGGACACGCCGGAACTGCGCGCCGGCAAGCCCTTTGTCGTGCGGGTGGATGTCGTCAATAACGGCACTGAGGCGCTCGACCGCGTGCACCTCATTACGCGATGCCAGCAAGAGAGCCTCAACGCGATCGAGGTCCTCATCGGTCGGATCGAGCCGGGCGCCAAAGCGAGCCGTGCACTTGAGCTTGTTCTTCCGCCCTCGTTGCCCTCGCTCGAAGAGAAGCTGCGCTTTGCTGCCTATGTCGAAGGTGTCGATGACCGGCCGATCGCGGAGGGTGAGGTTCTCCTCAAGCTCACCGGCTTGACCCGGCCAACGCTCGCGCTCGACTACTGGATCGTCGACGATCCAACGCTGGTGGCGAAGGCGCCGGCGCGGCCAACTGGCGAGCCCGCCGCTGCTGGAGAGGAGACGTTCCAGGTCAAGGGCAACGGCGATGGAGTCCTCAATCCGGGCGAGTCCGTGCTTGTCGCGCTACGCGTGAGCAATCGCGGACCGGGCTTTGCGGGAGAGACCAAGGTGCTTGTTCGCAATCTCTCGGGTGCGCAGGGACTGCTCGAGGAGGGTGAAGCGCGGCTCGGGGAGCTCGATGCGGGCGGACGCGCCAGCGCATCGATCGGGCTGACGGTGTCGCCGAGCGCGGATCCGGGCTTGCCTCTCGAACTTGAGCTTGGCGCCGGCGATCCCGTCCTGCGTGAGAGCGTTCGCGAGAAGATTCGCTTCAAGATCGTCGAGAGTGGCGAGCAGGCAAAGCTTGCCTCCGGCGTCGTGACAATCGGCAAAGACGGCGCGGCCCTCCGGATCGCGGGTGAAGGCACCGCGCGATCACTCATGGCGATCCCCGAGGGCGAGAAGGTCGCCGTCGTTGGTCGAGTGGGCGCGTGGTACATCGTCGATGCGGGCGAGGGGCGGCGTCTCTTCTTTGTCGCCGAAGGACACGCGTACAAAGAGGGCAATGATGGGGCGGCCAAGAGCGGCAGCGCGCTGCTCGCCAGCGCGGGCAAAGCATCCGGCTCCGAGGCCAAGCCGGCCAAGCCGATGATCGATCCGCCAAGGCTTGAGGTTGTGGAGGCGCCGACCTCCGTGCGCGGCACTACGGCGCACATCGTGCTTGAGGCGACGGACCCGGTGAGCGTGCGCGACGTTTCGATCCAAGTACGCGCAGCGGGGCCGGGCCAGCAGGAACACAAAGTGCACTATCAAGCATTCACGGCCAAGACGCTGCGCACCAACAAGGACGGTAGCGTGACTGCGCGAATTGAGGTCGATGTCCCGCTTCAGCCGGGAAGCAACCGCATCATGGTCATCGCCCGTGATGCGGAGCGAATGAGCCGGCGCCGTGATCTCTGGATCTTGTCGTTGCCCGCGGGGGTGGAGAATCCAGCGCCATGAATCAGCCGCGCAAGGTCCTGGTTGTCTACTGCGGCGGCACGATCGGCATGAAGAAGACCGAACGGGGCTATGTCCCCGTGCAGCGCTATTTCGCCGACCGACTCGTCGAGATCCCGCGACTTCATGTCAGCGGTGAGCCGCTCTACACGCTGCCACCGGTGAACCTTGGGCGCGGCGGTGGACTTCATGGCAAACGGCAGGGCTCGGCCTTGGTGCATGGCGACGCGAGTCGTCGCGTGCGCTACGAGCTCATCGAGCTCGATCCACTGCTCGACAGCGCGAACATGGGCGCGGATGACTGGCGGGTCCTCGCGCGCTTGGTGGCCGCGCACTACGACGACTACGACGCCTTCGTCATCATTCATGGCACCGATACGATGGCGTATTCGGCTGCGGCGCTGTCGTTCATGCTCGATGGTTTGGGCAAGCCCGTGGTCCTGACCGGCTCCCAGATTCCGCTGTCAGAGACGCGCAACGACGCGATCACGAACCTGCTCGGTGCGCTGGTGGTCGCGGGCCACTTCGATATCCCCGAGGTGTGCATTTACTTTGGCGACGTGCTGCTGCGCGGCAATCGAGCGCGCAAGATCAGCGCGGTCGGCTTTGATGCCTTTGATGCGCCCAACGACGAGCCGCTCATTACCTTCGGCGTCGATGTGGTGCTGCGCGCCAACGCGATCCGCCCGGCACCCACGCGTCCGTTTAAGCTGCGCGAGATCGGGAGCTGCGACGTCGCGGCGCTCCGCATGTTTCCAGGCTTGAGTGCGAGCGCGCTCCAGCACATGCTCGAGCCTCCGCTCGCCGGCCTGGTGCTGGAGACCTACGGCGCCGGCAACATTCCGCTCACGCGCCCCGACCTGCTTGACGTGCTTCGCGCCGCCGTCGAGCGCGGCGTCGTCATCGTGAACTGCACGCAGTGCCTGCATGGAAGCGTATCGGCGGCCTACGAATCGGGAACGCTGCTCAAGGAGATGGGGATCGTCAGCGGTATGGACCTCACGCCCGAAGCCGCGCTGACCAAGTTGGCCTGGTCGCTCACCCACGCGGCAGACGCAAAGGAGGCCGCGCTGTGGATGGCCAGCGACCTTCGCGGTGAGCTGACGCCCGAACCGTCCTGACGCCCGAACCGTCCTGACGACCATGCGCACCCGACTGCGCTGCGCCACAGGTGCGGGTGCCCCGGTCCGGGCCAAGCCGCCAACGGATCAGGGCGGGAACATCCGACGCAGGTCGGCGTCGCAGGCCCGGTGCGCCGAGACATCACGCGACCCGCCCATCTTGCGTCCAGCCGCGCGCCGCGGCAGCGCCGTGGTATAGGAGAGCATCGTGGCTGAGCCACCTGATCCCAACATTCCTAAGGGGGAGGCGAACTCGCCGGAGCCAGCCGGTCCTTCGCGCGGTTCGGGTGCGGTCGCGGAGGTCGATCTCGCGGCGGTGCTAGGTGCACAAGACGACGGCTCGGGCGACGACGAGGATGCCCATGGGCACCACGAGGCCGAATCCAAGCTCGATCTTGGTGACCTCGATCATGTGATGAGCCGCAGCACGCGGAGCGATCCGATCGATGATCTCGGCGACAGCGATATCGACTCGCAGACGCGCGGTGCCGCGCGAGCGCCCTGGGCCGCGGCGATCGTACTGCTCGGTGGCCTGTGGCTCCTCAGCTCACTGTGGGGAGACGTTCGCTACTTCCTGCGTGGCTCGGTCCCAGAAGATATTGGCGAGGTGACCGAGATCCTGGATCGCGACGGCGTGGTCCGTATCGATCTCGACAATCGCTTCGTCGTCGTGCGCGGCACTCCCGACGTGCAGCACGCCGCCCGTATGGAGACGAGGGCTGGCGCGACTGGCTGGGTCCGCGTGCGTGAGGCAGGCGGAGCGCTCTTCGCGGCCTTTCCAGGCGAAGAATCTCGTCGCATGGACGAGTTCTCTGGGACCTACCAGGGGCGCCTGCGTCGACTGAGGCTCACGCGGAGCGATCGCTGGATTCGCGAGTTCTTCAACGCCGAACGCATCACGGAGATCGTCGACGTCGATCTCGAGTCGGTCAAGGCGGCGCTCTCGGGCTCTTCCTCGCTCCTTGATGCGCCGCTCCTTGACGATCAGGGAAACAAGATCGGCCTTCGTCAAGGAGACACCCTGCGTCTGGTGAGCCGACCGAAGCTCACACGCCTCCAATTGGGCATCGAGACCTGGAAGTCGGTCGCGGATGCGGAGGCGGCAGTCGCCTCGCTCGGCGTCCCGGCGCTCCGCATCAGCGCGGATCCACAGGTCAGCAACTCGCCCGATAGCCAGCGACTCAGCGTCCTCAACAAGCAGACCTTTCACGAGTTCGTAATCGCTGCGTCGGTCGAAGAGGCCGAGACGCTGGCCGCCTCGCTCAGCACGGCCGCCGGGGTCTCTCCCGCAAGCATGGACCCCAAGGTCGGCGCCGCCGTCGTGCCGCATATCGCGAGCTGGCAGAGCGACGCTGGCTCGGTGAGCGGCGGCAAGGTGACGCTGGAATTCACCTACGGCGACAACACGACAGCGAAGGGCTGGGACGTGGTCAGTGGTGCACTGGTGGAGCGCAAGCTCGCGGGTGGGAAGCTTTCCGTTCCCCTGGCTGAGCTGTCGGCGGTTCGACTCGAGCGTCAGATCGTCGTTCATCCCGAGGCGTCGGTGGTCTTGGTGGACGACGTGCCGTCGTCGTACCGGATGCAAGCCGTGCTCTTCGCGGTCGTCTTGCTCGTGATGGTCGCGAATGCTCTGGCACTGGCGTTCGCAGTGCGGCGCCGTCTGCTCGCACGCCGCTGAGCATTCGTCATCGCCATCGCGGCCTGGCTCAAATGCGGGGCTCGCGAGTCATCGGTTCGGGCCAGAATCGGTACGGGCCAGAATCGGTAAGAGGCAGAGTCCGCGCGAGCCAGAGTCCGCACGGGCCAGGAGTGCAGGGCAAGGAACGCTGCGCGAGCGTCAACCAGCCGCAAGACCCTGTCTTCGTCAAGTTTGCAGCGAAGTGGGCGGGGGCCGCCCTCCGTGCACCTACTGGTACTCGATGGCCGACAACGCGCTATGCTCCGGCTGCGCATGGGCTCGCCCCTCACGCTACGTTTTCTCGGGGCCGGCGGGGCGTTCTCTCGCAGGTACGGAACGACGTGCTCGATGCTGCGCTACGAGGACGGCACGCAGTGGCTGATCGACTGCGGTCGCCAAGCTCCGGACCAACTTGAGGCGGCCGGACTGACCTGGCACGCGATCACGGGGCAGATCATCACCCACGTCCACGGCGACCACACCTTTGGTCTCGAGGACTTCGCCTTCATGCGCTACTACACGACCTCGCTCGGGGTCGCGCCGATCATCGCGGGCGGGCCAAGACCCTATCTTGTCACCCACGACGCGGTGCTGGATGAGATCTGGCAGATGCTGGCGCCGTCGCTGCGCTACCTCAAGAAGGGCGAAGACCTCTTTGCGGGTCGCATGGCCGACTACTTCGAGGTCGTTGCCCCGCACAAGCGCGAAGATCCGCAGGCCCACGCCTGGGAGCACGCCCAGCACTTCCGGGTCGGCCCGATGGATCTCATTGCTCGTGAAAACGAGCACGTGCCCGGCAAGCCCTCGACTGCGCTTGAGATCTCGATCCCAGGACAGAGCGGGCGCATCGCCTGGTGGTCCGGCGACAGCACCGTGGTGCCCGAAGATCTGATCCGGCTCGCGTCGGTCTCAAGCGTGCTCTTCCACGACTGCACCTTTGTCGAATACACCGGGCAAGTGCACGGTTCTTTCGCGATGCTGTCTGCCTTGCCGCAGGACGTCCGCGAAAAGATGGTGCTGATGCACCACGAGGACGACCTCGACAACCACCGCCAGCGCGCGGAAGCGATCGGCTATCGCATCGCGCTGCCGGGCGACGTTTACGATCTTGCCACGGGCATCAAGCTTGGTTCCGCACCGTCGTAACTGCGCGGCGCATTCAAGCCCAGGCCGGCGCGACCGGACCACTTAGCTGCCGCCGCTGCCGCGGCTGCGCACGCGCGGCAAGAGCTGTGCGAAGTTGCAGGGCCGATGGCGATGATCGAGCTGCGGCAAGATCAGCTCCTCCATCGCAAGCCGACACGCCCCCGTGGAGCCTGGCAGCAAGAACACCACCGTGTCGCGGCACATCGCCGCGAGGGCGCGGCTCTGCATCGTCGAGGTCGCGATCTCCTTGTAGGAGAGGTAGCGAAAGAGCTCGCCAAAGCCGGGGATGTCCTTGGTGATCAGCGGCGCGAGCGCCTCGGGCGTGCAGTCGCGCGGGGCGAGGCCGGTGCCTCCGGTCGCGATCACCACATCGACACCCTCGTCGGCAATCCACCGGGAAAATCCCCCGCGGAGTTCTTCGATCTCATCGCGAATCCACGCGCGCTCGACCACCACATGACCCGCTTTGGTCAGGCGCTCCGCGATCAAGTCACCGCTCTGGTCGTTGCTCGCATCGCGGGTATCGGAGACGGTGAGGACGCCCATGTGCAGCGGAATGAACTCGTGTGCCACGTCAGGCTCCTTGGTCTGTTGCATCTTTGGCGGCCGCAATGACGACGTCAGGGGTGGGGTGTCACCGACTCAGTCTTTGCCAACCGGCAAGCGCATCGCAGCCATACGCGCATCGATCTCTTCGGACTGTTCGCCCGAGGTCAGCACGAACGCCGCGCGATCCTCTGCATCCAGCAGCGCCGATGCGGCCGCGCTGCGATGAGCCTCAAGTGCTCGGCGTCGACGCATCCGACCGCCCAGCCACGAGAGGCCGGCACCGGTCAGAATCCCCAAGCCACCACCGACCACGAAGGTCGAGCTCAACAACACGCCCAGCGCGAAGGCCAGGATACCAACGACGGTGGCGCTGCCGATGTACATCGTCTGTCGCGCGGCATCGTGACTCGGATCGATCTCCGCACGGACCAGCGCCCCACCACGCTCGTCGCTCTCGGCGACGAGTCGCGTCGTGACGCCGGCATCCTCGTCGACGATGTCCGCGGCCATCGGGCCCTGCTGATGGCCGGTACGACCGAGCCGTCGCTCGAAGGCGGCGCGCAGCATCTTGATGGCTTGCTCGGGTGGCGCGTTGACCTGACCGTGGAGGACGGCGACCGTGTCCTCCGGGGCCCGGCGCGCCGGCAGGTTCTCGTGGCCCGAGCGGCCCGAGCCTTCAGAGCGGCTGGGCGAAAGGCCCTCGCGCTCCATGAGGGTTTCGCGAAGTTCGCGAGGCGAGATGCCGGCCTCGGCCGCGGCCTCGTCAATGTCGCGGTCACTCAGGCGAGCCATGCGAGGCCGAGTATATCAACTCGTGCTATGGGTTCGTGCCGTGGCAGCGAAGTCGACGACGCGTGGCGAGGAGCTAAGCGCGAGGGCGGACTCGCTGCGAGCTCAGGGCGTCACGATTCCCGACGAGCGTCAGGTCTACATCGCCGACGACGTCGATCTGCGCCGCATTCGCCCGGGGTCGATTCTCCATCCCGGCACTCGGATCGAGGGACCCAAGTCCTTTGTCGGCGTCGGCGCAGAGGTCGCCCGTGAGGGATCCGTCGTCTTACGTGACTGTGTCCTGGGTGGAGGCACGCGTGTGGACTCGGGGTCTGCGACTTCCGCGGTGCTGCTCTCGGGTGCCTCGCTCGGTCCCTCCGCACACGTGCGTGAGGCGACGCTCTTGGAGGAGCAAGCGTCTACGGCACATGCAGTCGGCCTCAAGCACACGATTCTGCTCGCGTGCGTAACGGTTGGCAGTCTCGTCAATCTCTGCGACTGCTTGGTCGCCGGTGGATCCTCTCGCCAAGATCACTCCGAGATCGGCAGCGGCTTTATCCATTTCAATTTCACGCCGTGGGGGAAACGCGGTGACAAGGCCACGCCATCGCTCATGGGAGATGTCGTGCAGGGCGTCTTCATGCGCCAGGCGAGGATCTTCATGGGCGGGGCGGGCGGCGCCGTCGGTCCGCGACGGATCGGCTTTGGTGCGGTGGTCGGTGCGGGACAGGTGTTGCGGCGCGACGTGGGTGATCATCAGCTCGTCGTCGATCCCGCGCGAAGCGTCGACCGCCCGGTCGATCGCTTCTACACCGATGCGATCGGCCCACGTCTCGACGCCAACGTCGACTACATCGCTCAGCTCGAAGCGCTACGCGCTTGGTACCACCACGTTCGCGTACCCCAGAGCCGGGGCGATGAGCGCATCACTCTTCAGGCTGCCCTCGACTTGCTCGAGACCGCGGTGATCGAGCGGCGCTCACGTCTCATGGATTTCTTGGTCGAGCGCGGTGCAAAGCCGTCTGCGGACATGCTGGTCCCGCTGCCGCTCGCTGGACCCGACGCACATGCGCCGCCTGACCTCGGTGCGCGCGAAGGCGGCGAGGACCACCTCCGATGGGTCGCACGACTGAAGGATGAGGCCATTGCGGCAGGCCAGAGCTGGCTTGCCAATGTCGCGTCACGCACGGGCAGCGAACTCCAACGGGCGCACGTT
>CAZVEM010000020.1:0-33656 GCA_964626165.1 uncultured Nannocystaceae bacterium | reverse complement strand
CGTCGCCGTCGCCGTCTCCATCACCGTCGCCGTCGCCGTCGCCGTCGCCGTCTCCATCACCGTCGCCGGTGTCAGTTGCAGTTCCGCCTGCATCACCGTCGTCGTCGGAGGCACCGCAGCCCACCTGGGCGCTGAGCATCAAAGGAATCGACAGTAGTGCAAGCAATGCCAGGGACTTGTTGGAAGTCATCCCGTAAGGATGCACCCACGGCGCTCAGGACGCAATGAATTAGCGCGGCAGGTCGCAGCATGACGATGCGGAGCCGCCGGGCGATCGGTCCCAGTCTTCAGCTTGGACTCATGAATGAGGCCCGCCTACGCGTCAGTCGGGCGGTCGAACGCACTGCCGGGCTGGTTGCGGCGGCTTCGGTGCGCTGGTTTGGCGATCGACGAGACCCAACACCCGGTCCCCGGGCCTGCAAGCTGCCCGTGCGGTGCGAGGAGGCGAGCCCCGCCGCACCTACCAGCGGTTCTGGATGCGGGCCATGAAGTCGTAGGGGTAGCCGACCTCAAAGCCGCTGGCGTCGTCCAGCGTCCGCATGTCCTCTTCGCCCAGCTTGATGCTGGCCGCCGCGATGTTGTCGGTGAGCTGCTCGGTTGAGCGCGCTCCAAAGATCACCGAGCAGACGGCGGGCTTGTGCAAGAGCCAAGCAAGGGCCACCTGCGAGACGCTCGCTTGATGCGCCTGTGCGACGGTGTCGAGGGCTGCGAGGATGTCCCAGTTTCTCGGCGCATCGAAGCGCTTGAGGCGATCGGCCCACTTCTCAAGGCGTGTGCCGGCGGGTGCGGCTTGGTCCTTGCGGTACTTGCCGCTGAGGAACCCACCCGCCAGCGGAGACCACGGCAGGATGCCCAGCCCGTGGCGGAGGCAGAGCGGCACGTGCTCACGCTCAAGCGCACGCTCCACGAGCGAGTATTGAGCTTGCAAGCTGACGAAGTGCGTCAAGTTGCGCTTGTCCGAGGTCCACAGGCTCTCGACCAAGCGATACGCCGCGTAGTTGCTGCAGCCGATGTAGAGCACCTTGCCCGCGCGCACGAGATCATCGAGCGCGCGAAGGGTCTCTTCCTCCGGCGTGTCGAGGTCCTGCATGTGAATCTGGAGCAGGTCGATGCGATCGGTGTCGAGCCGGCGCAGGCTTGCCTCCGCGGCGGCCATGATCCGGCGCCTCGAGGCTCCGGTTCCATTCGGACCGGGCGCCATGCGGAATCGGCATTTGGTCGCGAGCACGATGTCATCGCGAAGCTTGCTCTGTGCGAGCCATCGTCCGACGACGCGCTCTGAAAGGCCGTCTTGCCCGTACACGTCCGCGGTATCGAAGAAGTTGATTCCGGCTTCATGCGCGACGTGCATGATGCGGAACGAGGTCTCCTCGTCGCAGGAGACTTTGTGCATGAAGCTGTTTTCGTCAGCTTCTCCAAACGTCATCGTGCCAAGGCAGAGCGTTGAGACTTTGACGCCGCTGTTCCCGAGGTTGCGGTACTCCATGCGCGCAATCTGCCAGACTCTCGCAGGGCGAGAAAGCCGGACGACCTCATTGTGTCGGTCAATCGACCGGTGCGAGCTCCACCAGCGGGTCGCCGGCGTTCACATCGCTCTCTTCCTCAGGGAGGATTCGAACGACGCGCGCACGCTCGGGCAGGCCAGCGCCGCCGTAGCTCACGCGGTGGAAGGTCTTCATGACCTCGAGCAGCGCGATGACGGTGCCGCTCCCGATCACGTCGCCGACCTGGCAAAACGCCGCCTTTCCTGGCCCCGGACGACCGTAATAGCGGCCGCTCGTCGGTGCCCGGAAGTAGATCGCCTGGCTGCCCGCGCCCGGACCTCCGGCGCGGGTGTCCGAAGATGCGGCGTCGACATGTGCGCTCGGATCAAGACAGAGCAGCACGCTATGAAAATCGACACGCGCGCGCGCGGCGACAAGCCCGGCGCCACGCACGGGCTGCGGTCCTTCGGCGGGCGCCGCGACCACGCGTCCCGACGCACCTGCCGGCGCGATCAAGGGATGTCGCACGCCCAACACCTCAAGCTCGCCGATCGGATCGCCGCCCGAGACCACGGTGCCAAGCGCGGGAGCATTGCGCCAATAGCCAACGCCCGGACTGCGGATCCAGAGCAGTCCGTCGTCTGCGGCAGCGCCATGTGGCGGCTGGGCAAGCAGCACCGCGTTGCGCGGCGCAGGAGCATGAAGTCGCGAACCAGTGCTCGAGCTCATCGGGGGCCTCCAATCAGGACTTCGAGGTCGTGCATCGACCAAATGCGCGGGTTCTTGACGCGGCGATAGCCTGTGCCCTGGTAGCTGGCTTCAACCAGCATGCCCAGCCAACGGCGCAGCGCCGAGATCTCGACGATCTCGTCGGTGTCCATCTGTCGCGCCGCGACGTAAGGATCCATGTCCTTGTCGATGCGTGCCGCGACCTCTGCCATGCCGGCGGCGATCTGGGCGCGCTCTGCCGCGTCGCGCGTCGCAATCTCAAACTCATCGTCGAGCTTGCTGTTGTAGGTCGCGATCGCGAGCGTGCGGCCCTCCATCACGGACAGTCGCGAGATCGCCGTGGAGAGCTGGACCACCGGGTTGTAGGGCATACCCGCCATCGCGTAGTAGCCAGCGCCCGAGGCCTTGCGCAGCAGCACCGTGAACATCGGCGTGGTGTTGGTGCTGTTGGTGTAAATCAGGCTGCTGCCATAACCGAGCAATCCCTGCGCTTCCGCTTCGGCACCGACATCAAATCCGGAGATGTCTTGCAGCCAGAGCAGCGGGATGCCGTCGTCGTTACAGGCGCGCGAGAACGCGGCGATCTTGGCGATACCGGCGCGATAGAGGCTTGCCGACGGGCGCTGCTTGCCTGGATTTTCCGGGTCACCGACCAGTCCCTGTCGATTGATGATGAAGCCAGCGTAGAGCCCGTGGATCCGGCCAACGCCACAGATCATCTCTTCACCCACATCCGACATCAGCTCCCAGAACATGCTCTGGTCGCAAAGGCGCGCCAACACCTGCGTGGCATCGTAGACCTCACGGTGGTCGACGGGGATCAGTCCCGACAGCTCACGCGTTGGGAACGCAGGCTCTAGCGTGCCACTGCCGGCGCGGTAGTAGTCCGTCGCCGAAGAGGGCAGCGACGCGACTTCGCGCCGCAGGCAGGCCATCAGCGTCTCGTCATCGGGGACGCGATAGTCGGCGCAGCCACTCTCGTGCACGTGCACTTCCGGCCCACCGATGTCCAAGCTGGAGAGCTTGAGGCTCTTGGCGCCCTTAATCAGCGCGGCGCCGGCGATCACCATGTAGGCCTGCTCGGTCATGTAGACGCGGTCGCTGATGATCGGCATGTAGCCACCACCGGCGATGCAGTCGCCAAAGACGCCCGCGAGCTGGGGCACGCCGCTCGCCGACAGCAGGCTGTTCATCTTGAAGATGTGACCGGCACCGGTCGCGCCCGGGAACGAGCGGGATTGCTCGGGGAGGAACAGACCGCTGCAGTCCACCAAGTAGATCGTTGGCAGGCGCAGGCGAAGCGCCATCTCTTGCGCGCGCTCGATCTTCTCAGGCGTACGCGGCCACCAGGAGCCCGAGGCCACCGTGTTGTCGTTGGCGATGACGATGCACCAACGACCTTCAACCTGGACAAAGGCCGTGACCACGCCCGCCGCGGGCGAGCGCAATCCGCCTTGGAACTCTAGGCCATCGTTGACTAAGGTGCCGACCTCGAACATCTCCGAGACAGCGACGCCGAGCAGGTCGATGCGCTCACGCGCCGTCAGCTTGCCCTTGGCGTGAACGCGCTGGGCGTACTTCTCGCCCCATCCCTGCGCAACCTCTGCGCGACGTGCCACGAGGGCATCTTCACGGGATGCGAGCGCCTGCGCGGATTCGACGTAGGTGCGATCGTCGACGAGTTGTTCGCGGGGCTGTCCGATTGGGATCAGGGGTGGGTGAGCCATGGCGTGCCTATGCGAGAAAGAGGGAAGATGGTTGCGGCGCATGTCGCTGCGCCTGCGGGCGGGAGGGGAGCGAAACGCTCACATGTGAAGCGAGCGGCCGCGGGAGTCTGCGCGGCGAGGCGCTGCCGCTCACGCCGCAGGCGGCCAGCCGGGGATCTTGCGGGTGTCGTAGGCGTTGCTGCGAAACTCCTTGGAGCGAAGGATCTCAAGGTGCATGGGAACGGTCGTCGGAACGCCCTCGACCTTCATCGCTTCAAGCGCAGCGATCATGGTGTTGACCGCCGCATCGCGATCCGGTCCATGCGTGATCACCTTGCAGATCAGGCTGTCGTAGAAGGGGGGGACCACGTAGCCGTCGCGCACATGGGTGTCCACGCGTACCGAGCAGCCGGGGCCGGCTACCTCAGGTCCGGGCGTCACAAAGCGCGTGATGGTGCCCGGCGCGGGCCGGAAGTTCTCACTGGGGTCCTCGGCGTTGATGCGGCACTCGATCGCGTGGCCCCGCAGCGCAACTTCCTCCTGCGTCCAGCGCAGCTTGTGTCCCGCCGCGACCCGGATCTGCTCAATGACCAGATCAAGGCCCGCACGCATCTCGCTCACGCAGTGCTCGACTTGCAGCCGCGTGTTCATCTCCATGAAGCGCAAGACCCCATCGCCGTCGAGGAGGAACTCGATCGTGCCCGCGCCGACGTAGCCGATGTTCCGAGTGGCCTCGACCGCGGCCTTGAGCACGCGCTGACGCTCCGCGTCGGCGAGCACGGGCGAGGGGGACTCTTCGATCAGTTTCTGGTGATTGCGCTGGACGGTGCAGTCGCGCTCGCCGAGATGCACGACATTGCCGTAGCGATCGGCCATGACCTGGATCTCCACGTGGCGCCCACCTTCAATGAGCTTCTCCATGTAGACGCGGTCATCGCCAAAGGCCCCCCGGGCCTCGGCCTGCGCGTCGTTGTAGGCGTCCGCGGCCTCTTCGGCACGCCGTGCGATCCGCATGCCACGTCCGCCACCGCCACTCTCGGCCTTAAAGAGCACCGGGAAGCCGACCGCACTCGCGACCTCAACTGCCTGCTGAGCGCTCTCCAGCACCCCGTCGCTGCCAGGAATCAGGGTCAGGCCCGAAGCTCCCATCGCGCGCTTGGCCGGGCTCTTCTTGCCCATGAGCTCCATGACGTGCGCCGGTGGGCCGATGAAGGTGATGCCATGCTGCTCGCAAAGCGCCGCGAAGCGGGGGTTCTCCGAGAGAAAGCCCCAGCCAGGATGCAGCGCGCTGCAGCGGGCTTGTCGAGCCGCCGCCACGATCGCGACCATGTCGAGATAGCTGTGTGCGGGGCGACCGGGCCCCAGCACAACGACCTCGCGATCACGCAAGTAAGCGGCATCCGCATCTGCGGCTGACGCTGCGAACACAGGAGTGATGCCAAGCTCATCGCAAGCACGAGCCACACGCACCGCGACCTCGCCTCGGTTGGCGATCATGAGGCGACGAAATCCGCCGTTGAGGAGCAGTCCCATCGGGCGCGGACGCTACCACACCGAATCGGGCGCCTTGTGCGCTAAAGCGGCGCTCAAGGCACCCTACGGCGCGTCGCAAATCGCCCCTTGTGCTGGGTGCACGTGAGCCGTTCCGGCCGACGCGGTGCGATGCGCCCAGATGCGCTGCACGACCGCGCGGAACGACGTTCCAGCCGGCTAGCCCATCTCGGGCTGGAACGGGCAGATATGCGCACCCTGAGGATCGCGGATGCAGGAAATCTGACCGATGCCCGGAATCGGCGTCGCCGGCATCACGACCGTGCCGCCATGCTCCTCCGCCGTCTTGAGCGATGCGGCGACGTCCTTGGTGACCACATGCGTGAGCCAGTGGTCGGGAACGCCCGGCGGAGTGCCCTCCAGATCCGCGACCTGTGCGTCGCCGGACTTGAAGATCACATGGCCACTCTCCTCGGTCTTCCAACCCATCGCCTCGCCATAGAACGCCTTGGCTGCGTCCTTATCGCTGCTCATCAGCGTCTCCCAGCAAAAGCATGCCTCGCCCGGCATGCCCGGCTGAGGATCACCGCTCGCCGAGCGGTACACCGCAAACATCGCGCCGGTTCGATCCGCCATCACGCTAAAGGTGCCGACATTGGGCACGTCCTTGGGCGGCACGAAGATCTTGCCGCCGCTCGCGGTGACGCGAGCACACGATGCCGCAACATCATCCGACGACACGTAACTGAGCCAGTGCGAGGGAACGCCCTCCATTGGAATCTTCAGCATGCCCGCGATCGGCTTTTCGCCGCCGGGCGGCGTGATGAGGAAGTAGCCCTCATTCGCCGGTGATTCCATGAAGCTCCAACCAAAGAGCTTGCTGTAGTAGTCCTTTGACGCGGCGACGTCTTGCGTTAGCAGTTCGCGCCAAACAAATTGTCCGGGGGTCCATGTCGGCTCGCTCATCGTTGTGCTCCATGCTCGCGCGCGTCCGTCCAGCGCTCGCGGCCAACAAGCTTGAGCGACCGCGCCCCGGCACACAACGACCGCCGCATAAACACCGTTCCCACGATAGTCTCCCAGGGTCTGGCCAAGCGTGACGCGGTTGCAACACGACTCAGAGCACCCGAGCCGCGATCGGGTCTTCGACGAGTTGGTGCTGTGCGACAGTGACCCGGTACGCACGAGCGCCTGGCGTACTCGCGACTGCGTCGACCAAGGCGCCGTCCTCAAAGCGGAGGGCGGCTGCAGCGTCGATCGCAAAGCCGGATTCGAGCTCGCCCGCCAGAATCATGCGCGCATAGGCGGAGGGACGCTTTGGATCGGCGTCGTAGTGTGGACACACGGATCCTCGCAGTAGTCCCAGGCCGCCATGAATCGGATCGAGATCGGCGAACGAGTCGGTCACGCCGCTCTCGAAGCAAGCGATGGCACCTGCGCACGCACCCGCAATCACGATACCGGCGGCGGCTGCCTCACGGACGACTTCGTCGACTCCGTGGGCGCGCCACGCTGCAAGCAGACTCGCCGTGTTGCCGCCCCAGATCAGCAAGATGTCCTGTGCCAAGACGTATTCCCTCAGGTTGCGGACTGTGCGATCGAAGAGGGCCAGGTGCGTCGGCCGACAGTCGAGCTTCTCAAACGCGCCATAAAAGGCCTGCACCGTCTCGCTACGATCACCTTTGCCGGTGGCGATCAAGCACACGCGCGGCGAGGTCTTCTGGAGCGTTGAGAGCAGATACTCGTGCATTCGCCGGTCCACCTCGGCCGCAAAGCCGCCGCCACCCATCGCGATCACGTGCGTCATGACGCGCCGGAGTTTTGCATGGGTGAGGCGGTGGGGACAGCAACCAGAGTTGCTCGACCCCTGGTGTGGCAGGGCGTCGCGTGCGTTGAGGACCCCGCCATCCAGCCGGGTCCTGTTCTATCCTTGGCGCCACATGCCGCTACCCCGCAGGACGAGCAAGAACCCGCCTCCGACAACACCCGCCCCCCAGGCGAAAAAGGCTCAGGGTAAGAAGGCGACGGCCAAGAAGGCAGCAGCGAAGGAGGCGCCAGCCAAACAAGCGCTGGCCAAACAAGCGACGACCAAAGCGGCGAAGCCCGCCAAGGCAGCGCCACCGTCGAAGTCCGCGGGCACCGCGAAAACGTCCGCTGCACCCAAGACGTCTCGGGGCACGTCAGACAAAGGGACCGTGGAGAAGAAGCCAGCCGCCGCGACTCGTCCGAAGTTCGCCGGCTTTCCATCCGACGCTGTCGCCTTTCTGGCCGACCTTGAGGCCCACAACGAGCGCGAGTGGTTCGAGCGCAATCGACCCCGCTATGAGGCCGCAGTTCGTGCGCCGGCGATGGCGCTCATTGAGGCGATGGGCGCGCTGTTGCCAGAGATCAGCAAACACTTTGTCGCCGATCCGCGCCCGGTGGGCGGATCACTGATGCGCATCCACAGGGACGTTCGCTTCTCGTCCGACAAGCGTCCCTACAAGACCAACATCGGCATTCAGTTCCGCCACGCCGCCGGCAAGGATGTGCACGCACCCGGCATCTACCTTCACGTTGAGCCTGCGCGGACCTTCCTGGGAGCGGGCGTCTGGCATCCAGAGCCGGATCTCTTGGCGCTGATCCGGCGGCGGATCGCGACCAAACCGCGCGAGTGGGCCAGCAGCATTGCAGACCCGGTCCTTCGCAAGCAGTGGAAGCTTGAGGGAGAGTCTCTCGCACGTCCGCCCAAGGGCTTTGACGCCGAGCACGAGCACATCGCCGACCTCAAGCGGAAGGACTTCATCGCCGTGACGTCCCTGGAGCACGCCCACCTCCACCGCTCCGACCTGCCACAGCAGCTCATCAAACGACTGGCGCCGGTCAAGCCGCTGCTTGCGTTTCTTTGCGCCGCGGCGGGGCAGCCGTTCTGATCGAGCGGTGCTAGCCGCTGGTGCTTGATGTACCGCTGCGTCGCGCAAGCCCGTCTCTCGCTTCACGCGCGAGCCCAGGATAATGCACGCCTACCAGCCGCCGCGGTACTCAAGGCCACGCTCGTGGGCCCCGACCAGCTCGATGCTCGCATGGCCCTTCTCCTTGGTGTAGTTGACCGCGGCGTACATGACGTCGGCGAAGATCCGCGCGAGGTCATCGTTGAACATGTGCGGCGGCGCTTGGAGGATCAGGGTGGCTGTGCGATCAAAGACGACACTTGCCAGCGTCGTCCCACGGAAGAACGCGCTCCAGCGTAGGTGCGCGGACTTAAAGACCATGCGGGGCGTCGCCGCCCACATCAAGATCCGATACATCGGCGACGCGAATAGGTGCGTGGCGGCCTCGCGGATCCAGAGCTTCTCCGCCTCGGAATCGAGCCGGCGGGCGTCCACCATTGCGACGATCAGCGCAAGTGCCTGACATTGTGGGATCCACTCGGTCGCGCTTGGCGGCCGCTCCAGCAGCGCCTGCAGCACCGGGGGCAGGTGTTCGATGCGTTGCTCGGAGAACTCATAGACTTTGCCAAAGACCGAGCCCTTTGCGCGACATTCGGGAAAGGAGTCAAGGCCCTGCGGGAGTTGATTCAGATACGCGCGCAGGCGCGGCAGATCGCGGGCATCCACCGGCGGAAGCGTCCAGTCGGCTCGCATGTCCCTCACTCGGCCGTCGCCTCCCCTGCCTGCTGAGCATTGCGAGCGTTCCAGGCGACGACACGCGGATCCATGATCGCCCGCCACAAGGGCGGCGCGAGGGCCACAAGGAACGCGGTCGGATAGCTAAAGGGGAGCTGCGGAACGTTGTCGTAGTGGCGCAGAGCCCAGTAGGGACGGCTCGCGATGTAGTGATGGTCGCTATGGCGCTGCAGGTTAAACAGGTACCAGTTCGAGATCCGGTGCGAGGCGTTCCACGAGTGTTGTGGCCGCACGCGTTCCCATCGACCGGGCGCGATCTCTTTGCGCTCAAGCCCATAGTGCTCGATGTAGTTGATCGTCTCGAGTAACAAGATCGCCACCAGCGACTGGCCGGCGAAGGCAACAAGACCAAGCGGACCCGCAAGTGTTCCGACCAAGCCGTACGAGCCGCCAAGGAGCAGCGCATAACGGATGCGGGCATCACTGAGCAGGCTGTCATTTCGCCCCTTCTTGCGGCGCTCGGTCTCGATATGCCATGCGCTGACCAGCCCGCCAATCACAGATCGCGGCCAGAAAAAAAGCAGTCCCTCGCCACGGCGAGCGGAAGCCGGATCTCGCGGCGTCGCGACCCAGCGGTGATGGCCATGGACGTGCTCGACGCAAAAATGCGTGTAGCTCACCGATGTCATGAGCACCTCGGCGCAGCCCCGCGCAAACTTGCTTGCGCGATGCATGAGCTCATGCGCGACGTTGATGCCGCCCGCGCCGGTGGTCAAACCGACAATGAAGCAGAGCCACGCCAGCTCAAGCGAAGAGTAGGCGCCTTGCGACGCTCTCCACACCAAGCCGCTCACCAGCGCCAGCTGCACAGGGACCCAGAGATAGAGCGCCAGATCGGCGAATGGGCTCGCCGCCTCGCCCTCCGCGGGATTCTCCGTCCGCAAGCCGCTGAGCGCGTCGGCGATCGGCACCACGACAAAGATCAGCACCGGCAGCACGACGATCCACTGGCCACCAAAGGCGATGCCCAGGCCAGCCGCTACCGCCATCGTGAAGCTCAGCCAGAACGGGAACCAGGAAGTCATGCGTGCAGTTCGTCCACCTTCGAGATCACCCTAGGCCTAAGGTGGCCCGGGCTCAAGCAGCGATCACATCGCCGCTCGCGGCGTCGCGCGGCATCGCGCCAAGATGCCGACGTTGAGGCCCGTTGACGACAATCGCGGTCAGGGGAGTGGCAGCGCACAAATAGGCGTTGCTTCTGCGCCACTGCGCTCGCGCAAGATGTTCCGCGTTTGCGTCAGCAACTGCCTCGCCCCATCCGTTTCCGCGCATCGGCCGTGCGCGCATCCGCACGCGAGCTGCTTCTTGACCGATAGGTTCTCAACGTGCGCAGACAGCCGCTCACCCCAGTCTCCAACCCCTCACCCCTCGCGGAACCAGCGGGTTAGCTCGACGCGGTTGGCGGTGCCGGTTCGTCGATAGAGTCGTTCAAGGACGGTTTTGACGGTGCCTTCCGCGATGCCGAGGGCGAGGGCGATCTCGGCGTTGGAACGCCCCAGCGCGACGTGCTCGAGGATCTCGCGCTGTCGAGTCGTCAACTCGACCGAGGGCATGATCCACGTTCCCTCGTCGATGGCGAGTACGTAGACGTCCACGTCGTCGGGCCAGGGCGACACGTGTACGGTAAAGCCAAAGTTGCACCAACGCGCGCGGTCGCCTGGCGCCGGAAGAGGGGCGGCGTCAAGCCAACGGGCGAGATCACGGTCTGCGCGCAGGATCGCGTCGGCTCGCGCCAAGGATTGGACGATACCGGGTCGACCTCGATGTCGCAGGACCACCGCCTCCTTGGCTCGCTCGACAAACGCCAAGTGCGAGCTTGATGGCGCGTTCGCACGCGCGAGCACCGACGCGATCCTCACGGGCACCACGATCCGCTCCGCGAGGTCTTGCAGTTGCTCGCGCTCGTCTTCGGTGAAATCCGAGCCCTCTGGGATCGCGACACCAACCAATGCGATCTGTCGCGCGCCTGCACAGACAGCGACCCGACCCTGCTCGAGCACGCCAAAGCGCGAGACAAATGGGTAGAGGGTGCTGCTGCGAAATCCTTCGTGGGTCGCGATGCCTTCACGAAAGGGTTCGACCCAGCGGTTTCGCTGCCCGACCGGCACATCACGAACGTCGTACGCCGGTGTCCGAACGAGCGCTAAGTGTGGTGGTGGCTGCGTGATCCATCGCTCACCGTCGAAGACGCGGAACGCTCCGACTGCGTGCGCATCTTCGCCTCGATGCGTCATGCCCATCCCGATGCCGCGCCGGCACACGTCCCACATTGCCCGGATCGCGTGCTCAAGCACCCGTGCTTCGTCCTCAAGCAAGGCGACGTTGGAGGACAGCTCGCCGACCCAATCCACCATGCGCCCATGCTAGCGCCGCTCGATCTGGTCTGGGGCCTCGGCCCGCCGGACGCATTCCAACGCGCCCGCAGATGGCCGGGCTCAGCCGACGCGGGGGGTTCTTCGACAGCCTGCTAGGCCTGGACCCCAGCGCCACGCGACCGCGCGCCAAACCAACCCTGGCCCGGCCGCGCCTCGGTCCCAAGCCGACGATCGAGCTCGCCGTTGGCGTGTAGTGCGGCCAGATCGTCGTAGCCGCCAACGTGCTCGTCGCCGATGAACACCTGCGGGACCGTCTTTCGCCCCGTCTTTGCCTCCAGGGCCGCCCGGGCCGCGGGGTCGGACGCGTCCACCTCCACGAACCGAGCTCCCCGGGACCTCAGGAGCCGCTTCGCACGGATGCACCAGATACACCAGGGACGAGTGTGGATGACGACCTTCGACGTTGATTCGGAGCTCATGCTCCGATCTGACACGACGCTCCCCGTCGCCGCGATACGCCGTTCGGCGTACACCGGCGTCGTGCGGCTCCTTGTCGTCGACGGAGACGTCAGCGATGCGCGCTGCCTTCGGTCTGGTCATTCCGGCGTGGTTCATTCCGTTTCTGGTGGCCAAACGCCAGCCACGTCCACCCAATTGATACCGCGCGTACTCAAGAATGCATCCAACTCATCATAGAAACGATAGATATTTCTAGACGAGGCATCGAGCATCTCAATCACATTGCGCCAGGACATCGAACTGCCAGCTTGATGGTACCGCTCCTTAATCCAATCGTTAAACGCTGAAATTAGATCCTCTTCACCGCGACCGTATGCGGGCAATCCCAGGTCGATCCTGGCCCGTGTATAGCCATCCAAGAACACGTCAAGTTCACGTACACTCTCGTACCCAAGATATGATCCTGGGCGCTCGCGGACACGTCTCAGCAGGGGAAGCAGCCACGGATCTTGAGAACTGTACGACACTAGAATCCCTCTCTTGCGGCCTAAACACCCCGAAGGCAGTGCGCATAGGCGACGATGGAGACGCTCTCGCGAGCACCATCGCCGACACACTGAGCCACTCTGCCTGATCTCCGCACGCGGCAAGTGCAGGCTAGCATACGGGCGCGGCCGCGAGAGCATGTCGCAAAGCACCACGCCCAAGCGCACGTAGGCGGGACACATGTCCCACCTCCGTAGCCGCGGTCTCAAGCCGTCGCGGTCCGGCGACGCCACCCGTCGGTGGCCAGCAGCGACTAGGAGGGCGGCAAGGGACCAATCATTAGCGGCCACTTTGGCGTTGGACCTTCACAGGCCATGCCGCAGTACATCCGCATCTTCCAGGTGTGCTCGGGCCACGGCGAATCGCGGTCGCCATTGAGCAGCCGCTGGCGTCTCTCCTGATACTCGCGCTCCCACGCTTGGTCCCGCAGCTTCGCGGCTCGGACAAGTTCATCGGCACCGGCGTGTCGAGGCCGCCGACCAAACATCTGTCGCCAGCTCTTGGGATTCTCGATGCTCATCTCATTGGCATGACGCCGTGCAAGGCCCTTGACGTTGCCGACCCTCCGACCCGTCGCCTTGCGCTCGGCTCGAGCCGCATCCTCGGCCTTGGCCACACGACCGAGCACCTCCTCGCGCACCTCTTCATCGCTTCTGCCCGGCCGCACAGGCGGTCGCACGAGCTCCAGCACCACCTCATCGGGCAACTCAAAATTCTTAACCGAAGGCAAGTGCGCATCAGTGCGCATCACGGGACTGCCAATCCCAGCGGGACGATCCTCAGCGCCGCGCTCTTGCTCCGCCACAGGGTAGCGAATCTAGCGTAGCTCAAAGGTTCTCACGGGACTTGCTAGAGCCCGCGAGAACCTTCGAGGCGGAGACCCCGACTCAGTTGAGTCGCTTCTCATGCTCGGCGGTACATCACATCTGAGCGCATGACGTACTTCACACCTTCCGTGACCATCGCGCCCCGGTGCAGCAGTCGGTGCTCGAAGATGAGCGCCGAGCCGCACTTGGGCACGACGGTGTGAGCGTCGAACTGAGTCTCGCCACCCTGGAACGTGTCGTTTAAGTAGATCATGAGCGTGAGTCGGCTTTGCTCTAAGTCATTTCGGCGGAAGACCCCGTCGCCGTGCCAGTCGAAGTACTGACCCGCTTCATAGCGGTAAAAGCGGAAGCGCTCATTGAGGCCGACGGCGCGCCACGCCCCATCTCGGCTCGGTATCCATGCTCGCAGGCGTTCCCAGAGGGCCGCCGCGCGGCCAGGATCGTCGAGCATCACGCGGGTGTTGTTGCGGATGTCCGGTCGCATCTGGAAGCCCCATGGAGTCGTGATGGGCGCGTCCTCGTAGCCGCTCACTTCGGTGCTGGCGATAAGTGCGTCGCACTCCGCAGGCTCCAGAACGTGGGCGAGCGTGAAGATGCCTTCCGCGACTTGCGTGAAGTTCGAGTTCTCGGAGCGCGGGTCAACGCGGTTTTCTTGAAGGGTCATTTCGTGAATCTGCGCGGTAGGGCCCCGCGAGTGAAGGGCGGGGACCGGGCAGAACCGGGCAGAACGGGCTGGCACGGGGCAGCTCACGGGCCTGCGCCTCTGCTAACCTGCTCGCTCTCTTGGCGCTGTTCTTCCAGCCCGACGCGCTTCGTGCGGCCCGTGTGGAGCTTGGCCTCACGCAGGAGCAGGCAGCGGATGCGCTCGGCGTCGATGTGCGCACGTATCGCCGCTACGAGACGGGCGAGGTCAACGACCCCGTCGAGGGCTTTCGTCTTCGGACGGCGGGCCGGCGTCAGCTGATCGCTCGGATTGGCGCAGAGTTTGGGATCGGTACGGAGGAGCTCCTCCTCGAACAGGGTGCGGTGCAGGACGCCGATCCGTGGTCGCCAAGATACGAGCACGCGATTCAGCCCGCCACCCATTTCGTTGGCCGACAACGTGAACTAGAGCAGGTTCGCCGTTTTGTCCGCGGCGATGCGAGCGCGTGTCGGGTGTTGGCGGTCGTCGCAGTCGGCGGGAGTGGCAAGTCCGCTCTCGTTGAGCGTGCACTCCAAGAACTTGCACATACCTCCGCCGCATTCGTCTGGAGCTTCTACGAAGATCCTCGCGTCGACACTTTCCTGTCCGCCGCGTACCGGTACTTCCTCCGCGACAGCGCGCCGGAGGCGAGCGCGGCAGCGCTGGAATCACTTGTAGTCGAAATCGGGAGAAACCCGGAACACTTGTGGGTGCTCGACGGATTCGAGACCGTTCAATCAGATGGGCATCGCGCGCCGCGGGGTAGCATTGTAGACCCAGATCTCCGCAGACTGGTTCGAGCATTCGTTTCAGGCAACGTCGGCGCACGACTGTTGCTGACCTCGCGCTACCCGTTGCTGGACTTAGAAGCGTGGAAGGGTCGAGAGCTGCACACGTTGGAGCTCGCGCCACTCGACACCAATGAACAGCTTGATTTGTTGTCGCACTACGGTGTCAACGCCGTCGGGCCGGCTCGTGCGCAGCTTGAATCATTCGGCGGGCACGCCCTCTCTGTCGCAACGCTTGCCTCTTACGTGTCCACCTTCTGCGATGGGGATCTCAGCGCTGCGGAGGCGATCGGGCTGGGTTCTGCAGCCGGAGATGACATGTTGGCCTTCCGACTCTCGAAGCTGCTGCAAGCCTATGCCGAATCCATCGGCGATGCGCTTTCAGACCTGCTCAGTCGTCTCGCTGCGTTCCCCAACGGCACCGATGTTGAAAAGCTCTTGATGCTCGCGAGAGGGGAGCCAGCGGTTTGCGGCCACATGCCGACGACAAGAGCAGAGATCGTCCGTGGACTGTCGCACCTCGAGTCACTCGGTCTGGTGTATCGCAACCACCAGGCTAGAACGGTCTTCGCGGCCCATCCCTTCGTCTCTGGCTACTTTCGCGACCGTCTCGCTGCGCAAGGGCACGTGGTGCACCAAGCACTCAGGACGCAGTTGATGGATCGCCTCGTCCACCAACCGAGGACCGCACCTGCGGCACAGCAGCTCGACCTGCTAGAGGAGTTGCTGATCCACACGCTCAGGGCAAACCATGTATCCGAAGCCTTCTCGATCTATCAGCACCATCTCGGTGGCTACGGTGGTTTGGGTCTGCATCGAGGAGAGATGAACAGGGGGCACCGCATCGCGCGAGCGTTCCATTCTGGGCCAACGGCTTCGCAGATTCTCACGCAGCTGCGGAGCGCAGAACGAGGAGAGCTCTGGTACGATACGGCGCTCTATGCGATCGCGCTGGGCGACCTTGTGCAGGCCGAGCGATCGCTTTCCGAGTATCTCATCGAGTTGAGCACGAGCCCGCGTCACCGGACGACCGGCCTGCGAACTCAGGCGTACGCGCTCCGCTTGGCGGGAGATTTTAGCGCTGCGCTCGCTCGAATCGACGAAGCGCTGCGGGCCGCACCCGACAACGAGGCACACCTCGCGAAGAACTTTGCCCTGCGTGCTGCGATCCTCGACGATCTGGGTGAAGTGGACGCGGCTGCAAAGGCTTACGCAGAGGCGCGGGCCTACGATCCAGTCGTTCGGTTCCGGCGCGCCCTGTGGGAAGCTGAGCACGCGATTGCGCGCGGCGATGTTGCGGCGGCGGCCGCTTTAGCCGAATCGAACCGAGCGGCTTGCGTGAGGCGAGGTTGGACGGGGCATGTGTCCCACTGCGATGTCGTGCTCGGCTGGTGCACGCTTTCAAGCGACCCAGAGGAGTCGCTGCGTCTCGTCGAACAGGCCCGCAAGTGGGGATTTGCAAGCGGAGAAGTCGAAGCGCTGTTGCGCTCCGACGAACTTGAGTTCGCCACCCTATGCGCTCTCGGCCGGACCACGGAGGCCACCAACGTCCGCGACGCCGCTCAACGCCGCGCAATCGAGAGCGGCTTTCATCGCTTCGCGATGCGACTGACCAAGTGGGGTTGAGCGGAGAACGTCGCGGCGAGCATCACGCGGGTTCGTCACGAATAGACTGAGGTCTGCGGGAGTTCTCGCTGGCTCTACCCCGCTCGGAACTCTATCGTTGGCGATGTGCGGTGGGGCGACATCATGAGCTGGGCAACCTCCTCAGAGTCGCCGAAGAGTTCACCAGAAGGGTCAGCGGCGACATCGATGCGCACCCTCTGCGGTTTGGGATCTCGCTGATATCGAAGCGCAGTGCTTTCGGTTTAATGTCATCAAGACTCAGCATGGTCCATGCAGTTTGATGTGTCCAAGACTACGCCCTAAGCGACGACCAACTAATCTCCAAGTCCGGGAACACTCGAAGCCGGAGCTGGGTGCGGCACTCATCGGGTGCATTGGCAAACTCCACCATGATGCTGGCTTGGTCAGCTCCTTCAATGATCCGAATGTGATCGGCGTTTTCGTGGACAACGGTGCAGACAACTCGCCCATTCGACTCCAACTCTGTCTGCACCGAGCGCTGGTGAACGTCGAAGGAGAAACGGACGACCTCGCCGCCCGCTGACTCAAACGAGTAGCACCAGAAACCGTCTTGGGGAGCCGCTTCCATCGGGTCAACCCCAAACGCGGCGAGGAACTCGGTCTCAGTCGGTGCGTCTGTGAATCCCGTGCTCATAGCGGCCCTCTTCTCTTCGTCAACACCGAGGCGCAAGCAGTGCGCATGATCGACGGAGGCGACCCACATTCGAGCGCCGTCGCCATCACACCGAAACACCTAGCACCATCGCCACCACCTAGAGCCACTCTGCCTGATTTCTGCACGCCTCACGTGCGGGCTAGCATACGGGCGCGGCCGCGAGAGCATGTCGCAGAGCAACGCGCCCACGCGCACCTAGGCGGGACACATGTCCCACCTCCGTAGCCGCGGCCTCAAGCCGTCGCGGAGTCACCTCATCATCGGTCGACGGCGGCGACCTCCCGGCGACCGGGCCCGATCGCTCCGGCATCGTCATCCTCTCTCCGACCGGTGGACCCAGAGCCAGATTTGAAGCCTTTGGCAGCCAGGACGGACAGTTTCGCCTCGGCCACGACGTTGCCGTGGGAGATGACGGAGCGATCTACGTCGTCGACGCATGGGGTCGCCGTGTGCAGAAGTTCGTGGTCGGAGCGGGTAGAGATTCCGACCACACAGAATCAGCCGCGCAGTAACTTGCCACTCAAGTGCCGCACCGAGGTCGCACGCGTCACAGACGAGGCAGGAAACCTCTCCTTCGTCTGCCGCAGTCTCGCGCCTAGCGTGACGCGCCGGGCCCAAAGTTCACGTGAGGAGGGAGCCTCGCCACAATTTGATCAGATCCGCTCGCGTCCGTGATCGATTGGGCATTCCGGTGTAATTGTATAGCCATGCGCCAAAGCATCGTTTTGGCCCAGGTCGACTCGAGTTCGCCCTGGCCGCTCGCTGCGCTCCTCGCAGCTTCGTTCCTGCTTGCGACTGGGTGCGGCCCCGTTGCCGGGGGTGATGCGAGTACGGACGAGTCGTCCTCAGCCGACGCCGGTGATGGGGATGGCGATGGGGACGGCGATGGGGACGGCGATGGCGATGGCGATGGTGATGGTGATGGCGATGGCGATGGCGATGGCGATGCACTCATCAAGTTTCGTTTCTTCACCTACTTCGAAACCAATAACGGCGGCTACGTCGAGGTCTATCTCGACAATGGCGCGGCAAAGGTGAACCCTTTGGGGGGGATCCTCGAGATCCCCGTGGGTTCAAAGTCAATTCATCTCGTTTCCGAGGGGGCTACCGTGGCGGACGCATACTTCGTCGCGGAGCTTGAGTTGGCGGTCGGTCAGTACTACTCGCTGGCTGCCGTTGCGACCGGCCCCCACTTGGCGCTCGACGACATCGATGCGATTCCGGCTGGCCACGTGCGCATGAACTTCGTTCACTGTGAACCCTACGCCGGGCAGCTCGATGTTTGGAATCTGACGACTGCCAGCGTCGCAGTGCTGGACTTCGATCCCGGTAGTGCTTCCCAGCTGGATATGCCGGTGGGTGAGTTCCAGCTCGGGATCGACTTGGACAACGATGGAGCGTCAGAGTACGGCTACGAGTTTCCATCGCTGCCGGAAGGAGCCCACATTCAGGCCTACCTCGTCCACGCGCTCTACAGCGATGGAGGCGATCCCCCATCTTTTCGCCTGCAGCGACAGGACGGAAGCATTGTGGTCGTGCCCGCGATCCCCATGAATCCATGACGCATGGGTGCTGGAACGCGACCACTTCGTTTCTGCGAAATGCCAGTACGCAGCATCAACGGTGGCGACGCACTTGCGGGCACCGGTAACGGCAAGCCGAAGGCAGTGTGCATCACGAGCGCTCCCGAGGCTGCGAACGGCCGCGCCTCGACAAACTCACAGCCGAATGCACAGCAGCGTGTCTCCGTTCTCGGAGGCCTGATTTCCGTAGGGGAACTCGGCCTAGGGCGGATCTTTTCAGCCCACGCCCCAGCCATTACCCCAGCATTTTGCACAGCCCTGAAACACCTAACTGAAACACCTAACCGAGGGCAGTGCGCCTAGGCGACGATGTCAACGCGCTCGCGAGCACCATCCCCACCACACAGAGCCACTCTGCCTGATCTCCTCACGCCTCCAGTGCAGGCTAGCACACGGCGCGGCGTCGAGAGCCTGCCGCAAGGCCACGCGCCCGAGCGCACGCGGGCGCGACACATGTCCCAAACGAATCGCCGCGGTCTCAATCCGACCCGGTCCGGCGATCCCACCTCGCAGGCTGCAATCATCGATCACGACGGCCGCAGCGGGCCAATCAGCAACTGCTACTTTGGCGTCCCTCGTTCACAGGCCACGCCGAAGGACATCAGCATCTTCCAGTGGTGCACGGGTTAGGACGACTCTAGATCTCTGGCGCTCATCCGCCGTCGGCGCTCTGGGAATCCTGAAGTATCCCCGCGCGGCGCCTGGGCGTTGCGTCCCAGCCGAATTCTTGGACATTGGCTTTCCGATTTGATGCTGTGAGACGACCCGCCGCTGCGTCCACCTAGGCGTGCCGAGCCGTTTCCTGGGTGCTACTGTTGGACTGCCGTCGCCGGTCTCAAGACTCGCCAAGCTCGCCATGTTTCTCCACGACAAGAATGGTCGTAGCGCACCGGTAACGCCATGCCGCCGCCAAACAGTGGCGCTGATTGGATTGCTACTGGGTACGGCGTCGTGTGAGGTCACGGGCTCCAGTGACGCTCAGGAATCGGAAGCAGTGTGCACCCAGGGAAAAGTCGAAGTTCTGCCGCTGTGCGGCAAGGACGAGCCGACTCCCCTGCTCGTCTTCAATGACATTGCGCCGACACGTGCTTGGGCCACACGCCGCGGTGCGCTCTACAACGTCGTGGGGGCGGTTGATGACGAGGAAGGCAATGAGCTTGGATACCAACAGTCTTGGTGGACGGGACTGTGTGGCGAGGCTCCGTGGCTCGCTCCGAGCACCGTCGAGGTATTGGAGATCTACCCTGGGCACGATGGTCTTCTACTGATCTGCGACCGCACGGATGGCGTGATCTCGGTGGTGGATCCAAGCATGCGACATACTCCGCGTGCGCTCCACGAAGTCGCGGATTGCAGTGTGCGACCAACGCCGTCGGGCTCACTCTTGGAAGTCGAAGGTATGGGGGCCGTTGGTGCGCTTGTACAAACGGATCTCCCTGCCGATCCGTGGACGGGCGACATTGTGCAGACCGTGTTGCATCCAGGCGTTCGGGCCTACTACGCGGATGACGAGTTGCTCTCTTCTCGAATCGGCTACATCCGCGCGGGGGGCGATCGCGTAATGGCAATCGATGAGGCTCATTCGCTCGTTGAACTTGAGTACGGCGTCGAGCTGGGAGCAGCAGTCGAGCTTGTGAGCGAGGTTCGATGGTTCATTCCCAGTTCAGACGAATCGGCGATTTTTGTTCAGGGCTTGGGGGACATCGACTCTGGCGGCTTCCCCTCGATGACGGGGCCATTCTTCGTCATCAGACGGGATAGCGGTGAAATCTTTCCAGTTGGGGAGGGATCGATCGCGAGCTACCAAGACGTATGGCAGTTAGAGCATCGAGATATCGTCGCGCTCCGGCTCCGCGACATGACCGGGAGCGACGCTTGGTCCAAGTACTACTCGATCAAGACCGGGGAACCGGTTGACTACCCGTCGCCAGACACGGGCTACAACAACTATCGATTTGTGCGGCAGCTGGTCGCGGAGAGAGACCTGCTATTCGTCTGGAACGAAAGCGAGTCCGGAGGGAGATACGCCATTGTCGACTTCGCCGAATCGTCCGTTCAGCTGATGAGCCCGCCGGACGGCAGCGCGCACGTCACCGCGCTCGCGGATCGGCTGCGGGTCCTGGGAGGCGATCCGTCGTTGCCGTGGTGGACGGGACCGTTGACCGATGTGTTCTTCGATGGCACGGAGCGGCTGTTGGCGCCCTCAGCGGCCGCGGGCTACGTCGTCCTTCCAAGCGACGACGTGCTCACTGCCGCCGACATCGGCGATCCGTACCGTCGGGAACTCACGTTCGTGCGCGCGGGCTCCTTAGAGGCGACTTGCCTTGGATTGGTCCCGACGGGATGGACTGCGCAAGTTGAGCCGAGCTCCACCGAGTCGGGCGAGGACAGCATGATCGTCACCTACCTGCAAACCGACCCGCAATCGGGTCGCGCGGTGATGGTGCGATCTCGCTTTGCCAACTGAGCCCGCACCAGTGCGCTCTCCAGGCGACTGTATGTCTCACGCGCCACGGACACACCGTGCACGCATTCTGAATTCATACTGGTGCAAGTTCACCCTGGACAAGCGAGTGACGGGAGCGGAGAGAGATCGAGATGCGACGGCGATCAGAGCTCGACGGCGAAGCTCTTGCCTCGCGTACCGCCATCGCACTACGCTCCGCCCATGTCGAAGCGCCCTCTCGGACTGCTCGCCCTCCCGCTGCTCTTTGTCGCTGCCGCAACGGTGTCGGCGGCCGATCCAGAGATCACGCTGCAGAAAGCGGGTCCACGCACGGCCTCGCGGCTTCAGCCTGCTGCCGGTGGCAAGCTCGTGAGCAGCGATAAGAAGCTTGAGGTCGCGGTCGCGCCCGATGCTCTCGCAAAGCCGACGCGGGTCACGATTCAAGGCGTGGTGGGCCACAAGGACAAGCGCATCGCAAGCCCAACCTACGAGTTGGGGCCGCACGGTTCGACCTTCTCAAAGCCCGTGGAGCTGTGCTTTACGCTGACCAACCCACCCAGTGACACGTCCGCCGCGTGCCTGGGCTACTTCGACGAGAGCACCAAGAGCTGGAAGTGCGAAGACGAGTGTCTGGAGTCCAAGGGCGGCGGCGTGGTGTGCGGAACCACCAATCACTTCACCAACTTCGCGATATTGCTCTCCTCGGGTGGCAGCTCTAAGTGCGACGCCGAGAACGTGCAGCCGACCGATCCGAACACTCCCGCTAATGAGGCTCAGGAGACGGCGCCGAGCAGCAAGCAATCGCAGTGATTCCGCGCTCGTGGCGGCGCCACATGCGACACGCCCCGCGGTGAATCAATCAGCTTGGCTCGGCATATCTGTGCACCCAGGCCTGCGCGGGTGGTGTCTGACCCGCTCTGATGACATCATCCATCAGTGCGATTGGCAGACATCGTTGGCGCGACTTCAAAAATGCGCTGCGACGCAGCGATTCCGCTCAAGCGTTTCGCCACCGCGTATCTCGTCGGCGTCGCCCTGATTCTCGGCATCCTTGCGTGCGGCGGCGCCGAGCCGCGCGAGGTTCCTGCCGAGGCGGTCGAGATCCCTGACTCCGTGATCGAGGAGTTCGCTGGCCTGCTCTGCGAGCGCGTCCGAGATTGCGATTGCGGCGGGCACTATGTCACCGACGATTGCGAGGCCCGTGTGGCCGGCGAGTTGACGGAGTTTCGGACGCGTGGCGGCCGCTACTTCGAGTCCGCGTACGACAAGCTCAAGACCGCTCCCTGGGCCACGAGTTGCATCGACGGATCTCAAGGCCTTGCACAAGGACTCGATCGGACCTTTGTTGGGACTGCCGGGCTCGGATCATCTTGCGACCGCTTTGTCCTGCTGGAGCCCGGACTGATTGCGGGCGGTGATTGCGTCGCAGGTCTTTACTGCACGTCCGTCGGGATCTGTGAGCCCGAGCCTGACTTCGGCGTGGACGAGAATGCGACCGAACTGGGCGCACCTTGTTCCGGTCCGTGCGCTGCCAGCGATCTCTACTGCGATGCGTCGGGCACATGCCAATCCACGCACCCCGCTGGAGGGGCCTGCGAGGATTACTATTCCTGTGTTGGCACCGCTCAGAACTGCGCCGGCCTGGGACCCTCCGACTCTGGCGTCGAAGGCACCTGCGCCGCACCCGGGACTGTGGGCGATCCCTGCAATCCGGACGACCCGAACCCCTGCATCATCGCCTGGTGTCCTCGCTCCACGAGCGTCTGCACGGATTCTCCGCGGCCGTGGACTTGCAACGTGGCGCTCTGGCCGTGGTGAACGGAGGCGGGGCTCGCTTCGTCCGCACACATCGTTCACGCCTGAGCACGGAGGGGGCGCAGACCCGCGCTGCGACGGTCGCAGGTCTTCACGCTACTTCGGAGTTGGCTCGGCGAGCAGCTTGGCCCAAAGGGCGGCGTCCTCCTGAGCCTCTGCTTCCGTGAGGGGAGGCGGAGGGATGCAGGGTCCGGTGCGGTCGGGCGTGCAGTCGGACATGCCGCTGGCCTTCTCAAATGCGGCGAGGCGAAGGTGGGCCTCTTGCAGATCGCTGCGGGCGAGGAGGGACTGAAGCAGCCCGAGTGGCGTGTCGGGATCGGCGGCCTGCCACGCCATGGAGCGGAAGCTCAGCGCACGCGCGGACCAGACGTGCACGATGTCGGGACCAGCTCCAAGCGCAGTGGCAGCATCGAGATCCGCGAGAGCCTGCGTGGCGATCGCGATGCTCTCGTCGAGACTACGCTGGTCGTTGATCGCCAGCCCTGACGCTGGATCGGGATACAGCGCGGTCAAGCGTCGGATCGCGAGCCCGAGCGCGGCGTCTCCACTCTTGGGGAAGTCCGCGACACGTCGCTTCGTCCATTCCCACGCCGACTCGAGCTGCCCGCATTCATCGTAGGCGAACGCCACGGCGCAATAGATCTCTTCGTGGCTCTGATGAAGCTCATGAAGCGCAACGATCGGCTGCGGATCGCACGAGTTGGGCTTGAGCCCCAAGTCGGCGGCCAAGGTCGACCCTCTCTCGCGCTGGAGCTTGCCGCCGACCTCAGGCGCGTCGCCAATCTTGGGCATCGCAATCGGCCCAGCGGACACAAGTGCGTCGCGACGCTCGCTCAGAAGGGGCGGCGGCGGAAGTGGCCAACGGCCCAGCGGCTTCATCATCGACTCCGGGCAGGTCGCTCGCCAGAGAGCCAATTGCTCGGCGGAGGGCGCGTGTGAGCTCGGATCCGAAGCGCCCGAGCCGTCCACCGGCGCGGTGGCGTCTGAAGCGCTGCCGCCGCCGACGCGCGCTCCGGTACTGCCTTCGCCTCCGCAGGCTCCTCCAAAGCCGAGTCCAAGCGCGAGTGCTGTGTGCGCGACGGCGCGCCGCTTTGGTCGCTGTGATTGCCCCTGGCTTGAGTCGCAACGGGTTGCTTCGGCACCGCCTAGAAATCGCATCACGCGCAAGCGTACGTGACGCCTCGCACACGCACCAGAGACGTCGCGGCGGCCGGCCGACGGCGTGGTCCCTCATCGAGGACGAGTCGTGAGCGCAACACTCCTCGCGTCATTGGACCTCGGGTCTCCCAAGCCCATCGTGTCGTTCAATCTTCGTGCACTCCAGACGGAACGTGCACCAGAGAGGCACCTCTCGTGAATGCGATGTTCGTCAGGAACACGTGGCACACAGGTCACGCACGAGTGCTTCATGGCGAGGCGAGATCCACACAGAACGTGGTCTGATCGACTCTGGTCACATGCACCATGCGTCGCGCGGAGACGCTCAGGTTGGCGTGTTCCATGCGCGCGGAGATCGAGGCGTTGCAAAAGGCCATCGACGACGAGATCGCGGCCAAGTCCAAGGGCAGCTGATCTGCTTGGAGATTGACTCACCGTCAGCATGAGCGGAACGTGTCTCGCTCGGCCCGCGCGATCACGCCACCGGCCAGCGAACACTGACCTCAAGGCCGCCACGCTTGCGTCGTCGGGCGCGGACGCTGCCGCCGGCCTCGCGGACCAATCCGGCGACGAGGGCGAGGCCGATGCCGGTACCGGTGGTTTCGCGGGTGAGCTCTCGTTCGCCTCGGACGAAGGGTCGGAAGATCTGATCGAGCTGCTCGCTGGGGACGCCGGCGCCTCGGTCGAGCACGCTCAGCTCGACGCCGTCCTGGGTGCGGCGCGCGATGATCTCGATTGCCGACGCGTCGCGTCCACTGGATGCACGGGCACCTGCGGCAGCGTTCGCGGCTTTGCCTGGCGCGTCGCCTGATGTGTCGCTGTCCGGCACGTGCACGTCGCTGCGCTCGACGGCAGCGGAGAACTTGATCGCGTTGTCGAGCAGATTGATGAGCACCTGGACGAGAGCGTCGTGGGGGAGGGGGATGGACTCGACGCCGACGAGATCGGTGCGAATGCGCAGACCCTTCTCGCTGCGTTGGGGCTCGCAGGTTCGCAATGCCTCGTCGACGATTCGGCCAAGGGGAGCCTTGGCGGTCGGGCTGGCGACGCCGCGCTCGATTCTGGCGAAGGTGAGGACAGAGTCGACGAGTCGGCTCAGTCGCTCGGACTGGAGACGGATCGTGCGGGCATATTCCTCACGCTTCTCGTCGGTGGGCACCATGCCCTGCTCAAGCATCTCGCTGTACATGCGGATGCTGGTCAGCGGTGTGCGCAGCTCGTGGGTGACGGCGGAGACAAAGTCGCTGCGTTCCTGCGCGGCTGCAAGCGCGCGCTTCATCGTGCGTTGCAAGAGCACGGCCATCAGCAACACACAGAGCGCGACGATCCCAGAGAGCGCCCACATGCGCACCCGCGCGCTGCCGCCCGTGTCGGCGAGCGGCTGCATGGAGAGTGTCAGCGCAAGAAAGCCGAAGGGCTCGGCGAACTCATGATGAAAGAGATAGGCACCCTCGCTGCGATAGCTCATTCCGGGTGCGAAGGGCGTCGCGGCACCTGTGGTCCGGACGTGCCATTCCAACTGCAGGCCACGGCGTAGCTCCTCATCCAGTCCGCCGAGCACTTGTGCCTCCATGCGCCGCTCCAACGTCGCCAGGTCAAACGCGACCATCTGCCGCCAGCGTTGTCCCTCGATCGTGACGGTCCGCCAGAGCAGCATTGCCGGGTCGTTGCGCGCAGCTCCTTGGCTGGAGTTGGCCTCGGTGCTGCGCTGCGCTGCGCCATCGTGCGTGGTCGCGGCTGCGTCCGCGTCAGAGTCCCCGTTTCCCGACCAGAGCAGTGCCTGCATGGGCGAGATCTCGACGTCGATCGGCCGTTGATCGATCGGCGGCACAGGCTCTCTCGGCATCCCGTCGAGGGGCATCTCGGAGGCCGTACCCAATCCATCACCGGCGGGGGTCTTGTGGCTCAGGCTCGCGCCCCCGACCTTGCTCAGTGACTTGCTTACCGCCTTGTTGGACTTGACGAAGTTCTCAAGCTCCTCGGCGCTGGTCTGCACGTTGGCGACCGTACGCTGCTGTCGCGGCGTTGCTCCGCGATTGAGGGAGTTTTGTGCGAGCACGTCGCCCGGTGCTTCGTCGTTACCCAGACTCAAGAAGTTCTCCAGCGAGTTGGCAGCCTGCTGGGGCGATTGCATCTGCTGCATCTGCTGCGGTGGCGGCATCTGCTGCTGCGGCATCTGCTGCTGCTGCTGCTGCTGTTGCTGGGGCTCGTCTGCGTTGGCCGTCCATCCGCTTCCGTCTTGCTGTCCCGCGCTGTCCTCCTCGTCGGCGTGTTGTCCGTCCGCACCGTTGCTCCCATCGCCGGAAGACTGCGATGCATCACTCGCGTTGCTGAGCTTGGCGTTGCTCTGGGGATTCGCGGCGGGGCGGCGCAGCTTGCTCGACGGCTTTTTTTTCTGCGGTGTCGCTTCGATCGTCGCTGCAGCCGCATTGCCAAGCGCCGAACTCGCGGCAGCGTCCGTGCCCGCACTCGCGACAGCGGTCACGGCAGGATCTTGAGGTGCGGGGCCGATCGAGCGGGCGAGTTGCTGGAGTCGCTCGTACGAGCGGTCGACCGCGGGGGTCCGACTCGCCGCTCCTAAGGTCTTTGTGCTCGACTCGACCGCGCCTTGGTCTCTGTCCTCCGTGCCAGCCCAGGAGGGGCTGGTGAGCTCACCGCTGGGCTCCCACTGAAGGTAGGCAAGACGAGGATCGTTCTCGCTGAGCTTGGCGAGCGGCGAAGCACCGGCCCAGTGCCCCTCGCGACCGGCGGATTGCCAGTCCAGGAAGGGGTGGCTCTCTTCTTGCTGCACGATCGTGGTGAGCTCGCGCTCCAGCTCGTCGAACACGCGCGCTGCGACGGCGGCATGTCGCGCTTCCTGTTCGGCGATCAGGCCCTGATCGCTGCGCCACGCCAGCCAGCCGATCAGCAGCAAGATTGCGCCCGCCGTGATCCAGACGATGCGCCGACTCGACGCTCCTGCGCCGATGAACTCGCTCATGTGTCCTCGATCTTGAGGCGATATCCCGCTCCACGGACGGTCTCGATCATGGACTCGTCGGCGCCGACGCTGGCCAGGCTCCGACGGAGCTTGACCATGTGCATGTCGACGGCGCGCGTCTCGACATCCTCCGCGCGCTGGTAACCCCAGACTTCGCGCAGCAGTGCCACGCGCGAGATGATCTTGCCGGGCTGCGCTGCGAAGAGCGCGAGGATCTGTGCATCGCGGGGCGAGAGCGCGAGCTTGCCGGCGGGGCCGCGCACCTCCAGCGCCTCCGCGTCGAGCTCAAGTGAGCCGAGTCGCGCGACGGGGACGGGTGCCTCCTCGCGACGACGCAGCAGCGCACGCACCCGCGCAAGAAAGAGCTGCAGCGAGAAGGGCTTGGCAATGTAGTCGTCGCAACCCGCGGCGAAGCCCGTGAGAATGTCTTGCTCGCTGTCTTTGGCCGTGAGCAGCATGATCGCTTGTCGTGGGCGGCTGGCACGAAGCTCGCGGCAGATCGAAAAGCCATCCATGCCGGGCAGCATCACGTCGACCACGACCAGCTCGTACTGACCGCTCTGGGCTTCATGCAGCCCCTGTGTGCCGTGGCCGACGCCGTGCGGGGCAAATCCATGAAAGGCCAGCAGGTCGCAGACGCCCGCGCGAATCGCCGGCTCATCCTCGATGATCAAGATGCGGGCGCGGTGGGCGTTTCGGTCCATGCCAAGGCGAGGGGGGAGGGGCGGGCCAAACCACGATAGCAAGCAGGCAGGCGCTGCGCCGGGCGTAGGGGCCGTATTTGCCAGTCCTTACGGAGGCCTTACACAGCGCGTTGGCGTCTGACCAAGGCCTTACGTACCCCGAACTTTGCCGATACACCGGCAGCTCCGCGCGGTCTCAGACTATTTGCATGTCGACCCTCACAGCCGCCGCGCCGCACCGCTCCCATCACGATCGCACGCCCGTCGCTGCCGTCACATCGCGTTCGCCCCGTGCGCCACGGTTTGGCGCTGGGTCGGGGGCAGGTCGTGCGCGTGGGACCTCGGGTCTGCTCGCGCTGTGCCTGATGGTCACGGTGGGTCTTGCGTCGGCCTGCGGGCTCTCGTCGGCGCAAGAGGGCGGCAATGAGCTGACCTCCGCTGCGAACGTCCCCGAGATGGATACCTTGAGCCAGCAGCAGCTCTTGACGCTCGCGCTTGAGCGGACCGATCGCGTCCACGACGATGCGATCGCCGAGCTTCGCGCCCGCGGCCCGGAGAGCCTGGACTTTGCGATCGAAGCGTTTGAAGCGGACAAGGACTGGCTCTCGGCTCATGCGCCGAGGTGGCGTCACGTGATCGGTGAGATCGCGGCGCAGCGCGACGCGGACATCAGCCATCTCTTTTGGCTCACCGATCTTGAAGAGGCCAAGCGTCTCGCTGCCCGCGAGGGCAAGCCGATCCTCTCGCTGCGCATGCTCGGCGATCTGCGCGACGAGTTCTCGTGCGCCAACAGCCGGCTCTTTCGTGCGGTGCTCTACGCCGATCCCGGTGTCTCGCAGCTCATGCGCGAGCGCTTTGTGTTGCATTGGTCCAGCGAGCGCGACGTGCCGCGGGTGACGATCGAGTTCGGCGATGGCCGACGGCTTGAGCGGACGATTACCGGCAACAGCGTGCACTACGTGCTCAACGCGGAGGGCGAAGTGCTCGATGTGTTGCCGGGCATGTGGGAGCCGATGTCCTTCGCCGAAAACCTCGTGACCGCAACCGCGCTCTTCAACGCGACGCAGGCCGAGCCCACGCGCCTGGGCGAGCTGCGTCGGGAACATCACAAGCGCGAGCTCGAGCGCGCTCAGAGCGAGCTTTACTGGCGTCTTCGGCAGACCCGTGGAAACACCGAGCTGCCCTCCGCGGAGGAGATGCACGCATGGCTGGTCTCCACCCCGGCGCAGCGCGCCGAGCGTGACCAGCAAGCGACCCGCGATCTATTGGCGCCAGCGGAAGACGCGATGGTCCTCACCGTGAGCAAGGCGATGATCGAGCGCCCGATCCTCAACGCGGTTGGCATGGAGCGCCGCGAGAGCGCTCGTCGTTACAAGCTGGCACCGCGGGACGAGGAGATCCGGCTCATGGCGAGTCGCGGCAAGAAGGCTGCGGCCTACCTGAGCGCCGGTTCCAAGACGCTCATCGAGCGCGAGCAGCCCTTTGCCCACATCGCCGATGCAGCGACACGTGCTGCCAAGCTCGAGGCGCTCTACCTCGCGCTCGCACAGTCCACCGCGGAGGACAGCATGCTCAACGAGTACGGCATGCGTCCTGTGGTCCACGCGTGGTTGGCAGAGGATCCCTCGCCGAGCTTCGAGACGCTCAATCGCCGCATCTATGACGAGCTCTTCATGACGCCGGCCGCCGATCCCTGGTTGGGTCTTCTCGACGATCAGACCTACAGCGGTCTGGTCCGCGGTGGCGTGACCTTGTCGGCCGGCGCGCCGCAGCCGGCAGCACCTGAGCCAGCGCCCGCCGCTGCGGTCGCGGTGCGAGCCGACCAAGCTCAGTAGACTTTGTGAGTGCTGCGCGCGCTCAGGATGTCTGGCGCGGCCACGCAAGACCCCACCCGCTGTGCCATCCTGTGGCGCGCGGGTGGGTTGAGTCTTTTGTTCTCCACCACCTTATCTCCACGACCGAATCTCCAACAGGATGGATCGGTGTTTGCGGAGGCGGAGGGATTCGAACCCTCGATACCCTTTCGAGTATGCAGGCTTAGCAAGCCTGTGCCTTCAGCCACTCGGCCACGCCCCCTCGCGAGTGTCCGGGTGGACCTCCGCGGGGCGGCGAAGGTAGCGGCGGCCGGGTCCCGGCGCAAGTCGAGTCGCGCAGGTCAGATCGGCCGGGTCGAGGTCACCCTTGCTCGCCCGCGCATCTTTCACCAGACTCTCGTCGTCATGCCGCGAGGACAAGACCCCGCGGATGCGGGACCGGACCGCTCACCGGGCTCTGAGCTCGATCCGCTGGAGCGCGTTCGCGCGGCCATCCCCGAGCTGTCCATCGCATTTGTCGCAATCATGCTGGCGGCCGTGACGCTTGGCGTGGTCGCGAGCTCGGACGCGCTGAGCCCCGACCAGACCCAAACGCTCCTTTCGATCCTGGGTGGACCCCTCATGATCGGGGGCGCGGTCTTTCTCTACGCGGGCGTCGGCGCTCGGCTCATGGCGCGCTGGGACGAGCTATGGGGCCTGCCCGCGCCCGCACCCGGCACCCGCGAGCCTCGAGGAGGCAGCCGCCGCAACGACGCCGCGGCGCCTACCTCGACGGTCCCAGCCAAGGAATTTGGTCCGCAGCCTCACAGTGACGAGCTGGTCCGCCGAAGCGAGGAGGCCCGCGAGTCTCCGATCAAGATCGTACTGACGCACGCGGTGCTCGCTGTCGCGGGCTCGATGGTGATCGGCATGTTGATGCGCCTGCTTGGCGTCGCACCGCAAGAGCAGGGCCGCATCGTGGCTCTGACCAATCGCGGCTTTGATGGCAGCCCAGAGATCATCGCGCTGATGGCATCGGCGCTGGTGCTGGCACCTCTGGCAGAAGAGTTCTTCTTCCGCGTCTTACTGTTCGAGCGCTTGCGTCTGCGCGCGGGAGAATCGGTCGCCTACCTTGGCTCGTCGATCACCTTCGCGATCGTGCACTTCAATCCCACCGGCACGCTGACCTACGTGTGGCTCGCCTTGGTGTTCGCGCACGCATATCGACGGACGGGGCGCGTCTGGGTCCCCGTCGCCGTGCACGCGGCCAACAACGCGCTCACCCTCGCGATCTTGTTTTCCGTTCCGACCTCCACGGCCACGCAAGCCGAGACGCAGGCCGAGACAGAGAGCCCGGCCGCACCGGCCGAGTCGGCGCGCTAGCGGGCGGCGGCCCGTCGACCCGCTGCCTCGACGCGCTGTCCGGCGCTCCGTCCACGCCACGCGGTCGCCTGCGGAGTCGAGCGATGTGCGAGGCGACGGGAACGCGCATGGCCGCATCCATGAGGCCGGGCGCCCGAGCCGGCATGACTTTGCCGACCGCGCGCCCCTCGCAGCTCTGCTTGTGTCGACCGCAGCTACGCTGGGACCCTCGCGGAATTCGCCCGCTGCGTGGACGCTGGCACGGGATCCAGCCTCGACCGGGGCGCTGCGGCCAGACGCTTGCCTTGGGCACAACACGCTGATAGCTTCCGCGCCCCAACACACGCATCCGTAGCTCAGCTGGATAGAGCGTCGGTCTACGGAACCGAAAGTCGGAGGTTCGAATCCTTCCGGATGCGCCCATCAACTGGACCTTGGATAGGGTCGCTGCTGTCTCCGAGAGACGCGGCGCTCCTCATCCAAGAGCCACGTTTTGAGCCGCACGTTGAGCCGCACGCTGAGCAGCACGTTGAGGCGCGCTGAGCCGTACGCTGAGCCCGCGCCGGAGGATCACGTGGCGAGGACGCCCGGCCCGACTCGCACTCCTACTCGCACTCGATGTCACCATCCGCAAAGCCGAGCTGCGTGGAGCGGAGTAGCACGTAGTCCCAGAGCGACCCGATCTCGAGGCCCTCCGCGTCGTAGTCGACCAGCGACGCGAAGTCGACGCCCCAGAGCTCATCTCCCGTGATGACGAGATCGCCGTCGACGTCGGCGGCTGCGATGGCGTCGAAGCGAAGCTCGCCGTTCATGCCGCTGACTGTGTCGGCGAAGAGAAGCTCGGGACGGATCGTAATCGCATTGCTGGCCGGTCCCGCCTCGAGCTCAGCGTGGATGTAGCAGCCCGCGTAGACGCGCTCCGTGTTGAGGTCCCACTGGAACGTGTAGGTCGTTCCGTCCTTGGTCGCGCTGCCCTCGATGCGATAGGACAGGCCGCTATCGACGAGCGCCTGCGCCTCGGAGGCTGAGACATTCCCCGCGACCGCATCGCCCGGAGCGATCGTGAAGCTCAGGCCGTGATAGTGGCCAACCGGGACGGACTCGTCGCTGAACAGGAATCCCGCCTCGCCTGTCGCGGGCGCCACCGCAAGGTCGAAGACCTTGCCTTCGTCGATCGAAAAGACGTCCTCATCGCCGATCACGTTGGAGACACGCACATAGGCGTGCTCAAGCGTGACGCTCCAACCGTCGACGAACTGCGAGCTGGGGATCGACGAGCCGGCGTTCGGGCCGGGATCGATCCAGATCTGCCAGGACTCGACGTCGCCGTCCAGGCCGGCATCGGCATCGTCGGCAGCCGGATCGCACGCAACCGCAAGTAGAGCGATGCCGACCAGCGACGCGGCAATCCCGAATCGCCGAGTGGGGGGCTGCGGCGTTGAAAGGGTCGTACCAACTTCGAGCGTCGCCACCATCGCCCTGAGTCTGCGTGATCGAGCCGAGCGCCGCAAGGACCGACTAGCGCAAGAGTGCCGCGTGATGCTCGAGGTGGGACTCCATGAAGGTGGAGATGAAGTAGTAGCTATGATCGTAGCCCGCGTGTCGGCGAAGGATCAGCGCTTGCCCGGCGCCGGCGCAGGCGGATTCAAAGCGCTCGGGCTGCAGCTCACGCTGCAGAAATCGATCGTCGAGACCTTGGTCGATGAGGATCGTGTCGGAGCGCTGCGTCTTGGTGACAAGGTTACAGGCGTCGTGTGCAAGCCAGTGTGCGGGAATCGCCGATGCAGGCAATGAGTCCGGCGTGCCCGGCGTGCCCGGCGGGCTGGCCGTATCGACCCCGAGCTCGCCACCCAGATAGCCCGCGAAGGCTTTGCGCCCCCAGGGCACCATGCAGGGTGCCACGATCGGCGCGAAGGCCGACACGCTGTCGTAGCGCGACGCATGACGCAGCGCCAAGGTCAGCGCACCGTGTCCACCCATCGAGTGCCCCATGATGCCGCGACGCGCGTCATCGATCGCAAAGTTGGCCTGCACGAGCGCGGGTAACTCGTGCACGACATGCGTCTCCATGCGATAGGTGGCCGACCAGGGCTGCACCGTGGCGTCGAGATAAAAGCCAGCGCCCACGCCAAAGTCCCACGCAGCATCATCGCCAGGATATCGCGTGTGACGCGGGCTGGTGTCGCAGGCCACGAGCGCGAGTCCCAGTCGGGCCGCGGCCGCATGGGCACCTCCCTTGGTCGGGAGGTGCTCTTCGTTGCAGGTCAGTCCGGCGAGATAATAGACGGCCGGCGTCTTGTGACCTTGGAGCGCACGCGGTGGCAGATAGACCGAAAATCGCATCTCGCCCCCGCAGGCTTGGCTGGGCGCGCTGCACAAGAGCCACTCGCCGTCGTGGCACCGATGTCGACTGCGGATCTCCATATGGGTCCTGCGTGTGCGCAACGTGTCGAGCTAGGGATACTCGATGACGGTACGGATCGAACTGCCCGCGTGCATGAGGTCAAAGGCCTCGTTGATGCGCTCAAGCGGTAGCGTGTGGGTGATCAGCGGATCGATCGCGATCTTCTTCTCCATGTACCAGTCGACGATCTTGGGCACGTCGGTGCGGCCGCGGGCGCCGCCAAAGGCACTGCCCTTCCAGACACGGCCCGTCACGAGCTGGAAGGGGCGCGTGGAAATCTCCTGCCCCGCACCCGCGACACCGATCACGACGCTGACGCCCCAACCGCGATGGCAGCATTCGAGCGCTTGACGCATGAGCTTGACGTTGCCGACGCACTCAAAGCTGTAGTCCGCGCCGCCCTCGGTCAGCTCGACGAGGTGCGCGACCAGATCGCCC
>CAZVEM010000019.1:0-33800 GCA_964626165.1 uncultured Nannocystaceae bacterium | reverse complement strand
AGCGGCGCGACATCGCCGCGATCGCAGACGCGCTCCAGGTGTCCGCATCCGACCCGAGCTTTGGCGCGGCGCTTGAGATCGATGATCTCGCGCGACTCGTGGTCGCATTGCGCGAGGTCAAGAAGCGCTATCCGGGCAAAGAGACGATCATCGTCGACGTCGGTGAGGAGCGTCTCGCCGATGCCGTTCGCGTGATGGTCTCCGTGCAAGACAACTTCCCCCGCGTGGTGCTGGCGCACGGTCAGCCCGTCCGTATTGGTTAGTCACCGCCTCCGGTTCTCGGCTGTCGACGCCGCGGCCGCGCGACGTTTTGCCGCAGCGTTGACAGCGTCACGCACTCAGGTCACCTTCAGAGGGTGATTTGGCTCGTGCTCGCACACCTCGTGCTTGGCGCCGGCGTCGTCGCGCTGATGCGCACCGTGCAGGGGCTGAACTCGACGCGCGACGAGCTTGAGTACTATCGCCTCTCAAGTCGCTTTTGGACCGTGCTCGCGCTGCTCGGCATCGCCCTCCCGACTATCCTTCTGCTCCCACTCGCCGCGTGGGGCATGTTTGAAAACGTCGCGTCGCTGACTGCCGTCATCTTGGCGATGCTGCCGCCGGGGATCTTGATCGGCGTAGGTGCGCTCAACGCCGGCTCGTTTCGCGCGGTCGCACATCGGCGTCAGCTTGCGCTGTCGGCGTCAAAGAAAGAGGAACTCATCGGCGTCGTGGTCGATCGGACCCTCGCTCCATTTCGTCGCGACCTCATGACCTTCACCGTCGAGCTCCGACGTCCGCGGGCTCAGACCATCGGCGGCTACCGCCCCCATGAGCCAGAGCCCGTCGAGGTCTGGACGATCCAAGAGCACTGTCCTGCCAGTGAGTGGGACCGCTTTGCGCCCGGCCGCAAGGTTCAAGTCGTTCTCGACCAAGCCGATCCAAGTGTCTACGCGGTGCTGATCTTCGACTACCCGGCGCTGGAGGCTGAGCCGGAGTCTGCGTCGGAACTTGATCCGACCAAGTCGATCGCATGATGGGAGCCGGCTTTGGCGGCCGCGCCTCGGCGGAGATATTCGACGCCGATGCTGCCGCGACTCCCCGCATACCTGCGGTGTCGTTGGTTCTCGGGCGCGTGCCGCGGACCGCGTCATCATGCAGCACCCGGGGCGTGTGCTGCCGCACGGCGTGTCAGCGGGGGGTGGGCACGCCGCCGGGGCGACTCGCACGGGACGGCTTGACCCGCGCCTCGCATACGACAACGCTCGGGGCGCATGAGCACTCCGAATTTCGAGGCCCTGATCAGCACGTACATCGACCAGATCCGCGGCGACGATCCAGGAATGGCGAATCACCTCGCCTCTCTTGAGGCCGCCGGCCAAAAAGAGTTGGGTTTCGTGCTGACTCGCTTTGACCTTCGTAGCCAAGACACGCTCAATCCACGTGAGCGCATCCAGGCCACCCGCGTCCTCAAGCGCGTGCAGAAGTTCAGCGAGCACAGCCTCAACGCCCTCAACCGCGTGCTGGACTACTTGGACCTCAACGCCAACAGCAAGCTCGAGCCCTACGAGACCGAGTTGGTCTGCGAGATGATCGAGGCGTTTTGCCGGGTCGACAGCGACAACGAGACGCTCTCCACGATCGAGCTTGAGCTCATGTACGCCGTCCTGCGCAACCTTGACGACGACAACACGCACCGCCTTGAGGCAGATGAGCGACTCAAGCTCCGATCCTCGCTCAAGGATCCCAAGGCCTTTTGGATCCGCGAGAAGGAGACCAATCCCTTGGTGCAAGAGATCCTCGCCAAGCAGGCGGCGGACGAAGAGGGCTAGGGAAGTCCGTTGGCCGCGCCACGCGGCCAAGGATGAACGACCATGGCCCGGATTCGCGTAGCTCCGCTGCGACGTGTGCTCTCACTTCAGGGTGATGCCGAGCGCGCGGGACTACGCGTGTCTGAGCTCGCGCTCACGCTGTCTCGACACGCGGGGCGCGAGATCCAGTGGGCCGATCAAGGCAATGAGGTTCTCAATCGCGATTGGAACCCGGATGCGTTGCACACCGTGCGCGCGATTGCGGCGTACAGCGAGTACCCGACCCGCGGCATCTTCTGGCGCAAGCGCCCCTTTGCCTTGCCCAAAGATCCGCGCGACCACGCCAGTTTGCGGCGCATCTTTGATGGCGATGACACGACGTTCCCGCATCTGATGCGCCATTCGGACAACAAGGGCCTTTGGGTACCGGTCGACTTCCCAGAGCCACTCGCGGCGAGCGAACCGGCGTGGTGGATGGTCGGAAGCGTGCCGCGTGTCCTGCAAGAACTCGCTCGGATCGAGGCCGTCATTTCCGTCACCGAGCAGAGCAAGGACGCGCTGCTCGCCGCCCATGCCGAGCTCAAGGCGATCTTCAGCGCTGCCGCTGAGGCCAAGCTGCCGGTTGTGATCGACTAGCGGGCGCTAGCGCTTCGCGTTGTCGTCGAGCTCGGCTTCAAAGGGCCAGCCGGCTGGATCGACGACGAAGAGTCTTGCTGGCGCGCGCGCAAAGAGCGTCGCTGCGCCGAGGTGAATGACGATCGCAATCACGATTGAGACTCGCAGCGCAACCGGCAACGCGCCAGCGCGGGTTGTTCCGTCCATTGACGGGCGATTGCTCGCCGCGTCCAACAAGGCGCCATCGACTTCGCGCTGCGCCGCTTCGGGATTTGCCTGTTGCTCCCGGGCGTCGGCGTGCAGGCAGGCGATCGCAAGAAGCAAAGGCGCGAGCCAGTCCATCGCGAAGCGATAGCTAAACTGCACCTGGCCGCTGTTCTGGTACAGGAGTGATGGCAGCGCGAGTGCGACGCTCGTGAGGAGTAGTGCGGTCGCCAGTGCGTTGGGGCGCCGACGCGCCGACACGAACGCGACCACAAGCCAGGGAGTTGAGAGCCAGAGCGCGACGCCGTGGGTGGAGACTCGGATCTGTCCGGTCGAAGCGTCGATCTTGGGCAACAAGAACAAGAGGCATTGCAGGTTTCGCCAGAGATACTGCGCGCTAAACATCCCGACCTCCTGCAGGCGGACCTGCCAGCGCATGTCGAGGTAGCGATGACCAAACTCGGTCGGATCACCGAATCGGGCGTAGTTAAACGCAGCGAGTGCAAAAAGCATCGCAGCCAGCGGGGCGAAGAACGCGGTCCAGCGCTGCCATGTGGCTCGATCTCGATAGAGCTGATGGACGGCAAAGCCCGCGAGCAGCACGAGGTGCGGTCGACAGGCGACAATCATCCCCAGACTTAGACCCGCGATCGCCGGACGCTTGCCCCCGACCGCGGCTTCGAGGAAGAGCAATGAGAACAGCACCGCACACACCTGCGCGGTAAACCAAACGCTGCCTTGCGTGCCGAGCTGCGCGAAGGGAGCTCCCAAGCTAAACGCGAGTGCGAGCCACACATGTCGCTGCGGCACGCCGAGCGTTGAGTCGAGCATCCATAGGCTTAGAGTCGCGGCGAGGGCAGCGAGGAACACCGTGATCAAGGTGTCGGGCGTTTGGAGACCAAACGCGGCGACCGCCGGGCTCATGATCACCGCGGGCCCAGGCGGGAAGCTCACGAACCATTTGACCTCTCGGCGCACCAGATCTGCACGTGGAATCGCTCGAAGCTCCGGGCGTCCGCCCGCGCTGGGGAGCACCCACCATCGCGTCAGGCCATCGCTGCGCTGGTCATCTGCGCACGCATAGGTCTGGCATGGAAATGCCCTGAGCGTCTCGCCGCTCTGGAGGTGAAGCGTCCAAAGTCGCGACCAGTCGTCGTGGCGCCGTCGCTCGTAGCCTGGAGGGTCGCCTTCAAGCGTCCAGCGGCCCTCAAACCAGCCACTCGCCATGTGGACGAAGTGGTTGTTCGACGAGGGGCGAAGCAGCCGCGGCCCACTGATCGCCGCAAAGATCGACGCCACGACCAGGAACACGAGCGCGTAGCGCTGCCAGTTCACGCGTTGGTCCACGGGTGCGGGTTGCGGCTCGGCGGACACCTCATGCCACGATGCCACAGCCGCACGCAGGCGTCGCGTGGTTGCTCATTTGATCGACGCTGCGCAGACGAGGACGCGCGCCGAGTCGCGCGGTCCATCGTGCTGTACTCGCCCTCAGCGAGACTTGCTTGGGCCTTATTGGCCTGAGCGGGCCGATGCCCAGCCTGGAAGGCGGCTTGCAATCGCGTCGCCGACGAGCAAGGCGACCGAGATGGCGACCGCGCTTGCGATTGCCATGCCGCCCAGCGATGCCGGAGCGAGCTGCAGATCTGCACCATGCACCCAACCATGCACGCCGAGTGCGAAACCGACGAGCGCGATGTTGTGCCCACGCTGCACGTTGGGAGCGATAGCCACCAACGCCGCCGCGGCCGCGACCGCAAGCACTGCGACGAGCTCAAGCGCGCTGCTGCTGCGTGCCTGAAAGATCTCCGCAAGTGCGGCGCCGGTCACAAAGGCGAGGCCCGCGGCGCCGCAGAGTCCCAAGCGCTGCTCGCGTGGGAGGCGGCTTGCGATCAGGCCGGCGGCCAACAGGACTAGAAGATGATCGAGGCCAGTGAGCGGATGAAGCAGTCCCTCCAGGAAGCCCGCAGGCGTGACGTTTCGCAGCGCCGTGCCGTGACCCGGATGCGCCCATGCGAGCGCAGGCAACACCGCGATTGCGGCGACGAGGGTGGGCACGAGGAAGCGTCGAGTCGAAGGTGCGGACGGCATGCGCGGGCGATCCTCATCACGCGGCGGGGCCGCGAGGAGGACAGGTTTTGGCCTACCTGCGCTCCGCAATCAAGCGCGTGCGGCTGGGGCGCAGAGGTGGCCGCTGCTGGGCAACGTGGTCGCGCACAGCGTTGCGGCTTCAAGCGCCCAGCAATGATCCGAGCTCCACAGTTCCCCTCTGTTCAGTCGGCGCGTCTTGCGGACTGAATGTGCCCGAGCTGCGGGCCTTTTTTCACACGGCGCCGCGGCTACTCGGCGCCTTGGCCCATGTAGAGCGTCGAGACTTTGCCGTCCTGCAGGTAGACGAAAATGCCGTAGTAAAGCGAGCCGATCACGATGTGTTCGGTCTCCCCTGCATTGTCTGGGTCGCGGCCCTCGCCATATGCCGCGATGACCTCTTCAAGTGTCGAGCCCACCCCTACGTTCTTTGCGGTCTTCGCAGTGCTCTTCTCGTTGAGCAGGATGCCGCGGACGCGCGCCTCTTTGTCGTCAGCGCTCGAGCCACTCATGGTCAGTTCGAGGCCGAGCTTGTCCCACTTCACGGTGGAGACCCACTCGCCGGTAGCGCCCTCCTCCCAGGGTTCTTCCGACTCGGATGGCTTACCGAGGATCTCGATCGCTTTGGTGCGAGGGATGCCAAGGGACACACCCGCGACGACCTCTGCCGCGGCCATGTCATGACCTTTGAGCGATTGCGGGCTCTCGCCGTCGCCGTGCTCTCCCGTGGTCGCGTTGGCACCGCTGTCGCCATTCTTCGGCGGTTCACCGCTTGGCTCGCCGTTGCTCGGAGCGGCGTTGCCGGTCGAGGTCGATGGCTGGCGGTCTGCAGAAGGATCCGCGGTGGTCTGTGCGGGCGGCTGCTCACCGGGTTGAGGTTTCGCTGCCTGCGGCTCGTTGGCCTTGGCAACGGCCGGCTCGGCTTTGGGGGGAGTCGCTCCACAACCCATCGCCCCGGTCATGATCATGGCGTAGGCCCATCCGGTCAGGCTCAGCGTGGTGCAGTGGCCGCGTGGCATGGCGCAAACTTACCACGGAGCGCACGGCGAGCCGCATAAGGGGGGCCGCGCTGCGCGAACTCGCGCACAGCCGGACCTCTGCGTAGAATCGCGACGGTGCACCCCCTACGTCGCGCATTCCTTGGCTTGACCGCGGCGCTCTCCGCGGGCGGTGCGGCCGGCTGCTTCAGTTCCGCCAACGACGATGCCAGTTGCGAGGTCGGCGAAGTGGACTGCGAGTGCCTCCCCAATGCGACGTGCTTCGGTGAGCTTGAATGCGTCAACAACCGCTGCATCGAGGGCGATGGAGATGGAGACGGTGACGGTGATGGAGACGGAGACGGTGACGGTGATGGTGACGGTGATGGAGATGGAGATGGCGACGGTGATGGTGAGCGCGTTGTCTTCCTCACTGGTGAGGGCTTCAACGGCAAGTTAGATGGTGCCACGGGGGGCGACGACCGCTGCAACGCGGCGGCCGCCAACGCAGGCCTGCCGGGCACATTCCACGCGTGGCTCAGTGATTCGCAGTCCAGCGCTGCTAGCCGCATCCCGCAGGCGGGCGGCCCATTTGTCCTGGTCGACGGAACCGTGGTTGCTGATGACTGGGACGACCTTACGGACGGGCAGCTCGCCGCGCTGATCTTGCTGTCGGAGAATGGCGCGGCGCCCCCTCCTGGCGGTGCAGTCTGGAGCGGTACCGCCTACAACGGGGAGAAATCGACCGTCGACGACAACTGCGACAACTGGACGGTGTCCGCGGACGCCACCGTCGGGGTCATCGGAGCATACGACGATCCCAGCTTCGGATCGTGGAGCGAGTGGAACAACGCGGGTTCATTCCCATGCAGCAACTTGTTCCGGCTGTACTGCATTCAAGACTAAGAACCTCGAGCGCCAGGTCTTAGTTCGCACGGCTAAGAAAGTCGCGAAGCGCAGTCGTGACTTGATCCGCCGCTTCCTCCTGCGGAAAGTGTCCTGCGTCTGGCAGCTCTGACACGCTGGCCTGAGGCAGCACATTCTTCCAGCGCTCGAGCTCACGGCGGCCAAAGGCCGGGTCTTTCATGCCCCAGATCAGCGCGGCCGGCCTTGTGCGCAGCTCGCTGAGTCGGGTATCCAACATCGAGAAGTAGGCATCTGATTTCAGGAGGCTCACGCCCAACTGCCAGGTCGCCTCGCGTCGAGCTCGCTGCTGAAACGGCGCGAGGTAGTGATGATGGATCTGTCGCCGCAGAAGTCGTCGATTCCCAAACGAAGCGGGCAGGATCCATCGCGGAGAAGCATTGAACTGAAGGTAGAGCAGCCGGCCGAGCGGCGACGCGATCATTCGCGCCATCCGGCGGACGTCGACGCGGTCCGCGAGCGACCAGCTCCAGGTATTGATGATCACCAGCCTTGAGATCCGCTCGGCGCGTTCAAGTGCCGCAAGCAGTCCGATCGGACCGCCAAAGTCGTGCACGACCAAAGTCGCGTCCTTCACATCCAGGGCATCGAGCCACGCAAGAAAACGGTGTGCGTGATCCTGCGGCGCAAGCGAGCCGTCGTGGGGTAGGTCGGAGAGTCCAAAGCCGAGGTGATCGGGAGCGAGCACACGATGTGTCGGGGCAAAGGCCGCGATCTGGTGACGCCACTCAAAGGACCACGACGGCGTGCCGTGCACGAAGATCAGCGCGGGCGAGGTCCGTGCTCCCGCGTCGATGTAGGCCATGCTGCCGACGCCGGTGTCGTGCAGATGGGACGGCCACGGATACTCCTTGCGGTCGAGCCAGACGGGCGAGCGGGGGGCGAGGACAGGGTGGGGCGAGGATGAAGTCGGCGCGCTCGTCGTGTTCACAAGTCCCAGGCGCTGCTCAGGGATGGGATGCGTTTGGTGCATGGCCCCGCGATCGTGGGCCTTGCGAGCCGCGGCGACCTGGGTACGAATGTACCCCCCGTGGCCAAGCCTGTTCCCAAGCGCATCCCCACGTCCGGCAAGCCCAGCCGCGCCAAACGACCGACGAGGCCAGCCGCCTTGTCGGCAACGCAGGCCTCATCACCTGCGCTCGCGGTCGAGCTACAGGGACAGATACTCACGCTTGCGCAGACATCGAGTACAGGCTTGGATTTTCGCGAGGCGGCGGTCGATCTGCTTATCAAGCACGTCGCGGCTGACGTTGTCTTCTTCCACGCCTTCTCACCACGCGTGCCGCTGAGTACGGCCGTCGTTCGTGGCATTGATCCGTCGACGCTACTTGATGTGGGGAGTTGGGACGCGCTCGCGGTCGAGTTCGCAGCGCTACGAAGCTACGCACTGACGCATCGCGGTGTTGTGACTGACGACGAGGTCATTCCGCTCAAGGGTCGCTTGAGGACGCGCTACCGCGAGGTATTCGCAAAGACGATCTCTGTGCAGCACATCGCGATGCTTCACCTCGTGGTCCGCGAACGAGTGCACGGCGCACTGCTTCTGGGTCGACGATACGGCTGCTTTACATACCAAGAAGCAGCGCTGCTGCGGTCGATCGCTGGCTGTCTTTCGATCTGCGACACCCTTGCTCAGCGGCTCGATGATCAGGTTGGTGTCGCGTTGACGACGACGATTCGATGCGTCGACGAACGTCTCACCCCCCGCCAGCGCGAAGTGGTAGAACACGTCGCGCGCGGGTTGACCAACCCGCAGATCGCCGATGCGCTAGGCATCACCATCAACACCGTCCGCAACCGTCTCGCGGCGATCTTTGCTCGCATCGGCGCAGGGTCGCGCGCCGAGCTCGTCACGCTCGCGGTGCTCCGCTAGCGGGAGCAAGCGTGGACGCGCGCCGCGAGCAACGTTGCACCGCGGCGACGCGGAATCAGCCAGGGCCTCGTCGCGAGGACGCCCCGCTACTGCGCCAGCTTCTTGAGCTCCTCAAAGCCGGGGAGCCCGCTCAGGTCCGGAACCACCACGATCTCGATTCTGCGATTGCGGGCCTGACCATCGGGAGTGTCATTGCTGCCCGTGGGCTTGAACTCGCCAAAGCTCGCCGCACTGAGGCTCTCAGGCGGCAGGCCTGCGGTGAGCAGCGTCTGCGTGACGCTGAGGGCGCGGGCGGAGGCCAGGTCCCAGTTGCTCGAGTAGCTGGCGTTGTGAATCGGAACGTTGTCGGTGTGGCCTTCAACTTGGTAGCGCTTGGACGGCATCTTCGCGAGCAAGGTGCCGACCTCAAGCAGCGCGCTCTGTCCCGCTTCGCTGAGCTTGGCCGAGCCGCTCTTGAACAGGATGTCCATCGGCAAGACCAGCACCATGCGACCGTCGACGATCTTCACCTTGAGCTTGCCAGCGTCGATGAGCGACTTGAAGCGGAGCAGCATGTCCTTGTACTCCGCGATGCGCTTGTCGGCCTCGGCCTTGCGTGCATTGAGCTCGGCAAGCGCCTTCTTCACCTCTTCAAGTGAGGCTCGCAGCGCGCTCTTGCTGGCGAGCGCCTCGGCGAGCTGAGACTCGCGCGCGGCCTTGGCCTCTTGCAGGCGACCGATCTCATCCTCGAGCGCCTGCCGAACCTTGCCGAGGTTCTCGATCTGCTTGCGCAGATCATCCGACGACTGCTCGGCCTGCGCGAGGGCGGCTTCGAGGGACTTGGCCGCCTCGGTCTGCACTTGGATCTTGCCCTCAAGCTCGGAACGAAGCGCGTCGAGCTGCTCTTGATGCTTGGACTTGCTGATGCAGCCGCTTGCTGATGAGCCGAGCGCAAGCACGGCGGCGATCGCGATCGCCGAGGCGAGAGGGCGCTTCTCAAGTCGACTCACCACGCGGGAAGAAGGGAGGACGATCGAGTGTGTGGCCTTGCTGAACTTGTTCATCGGCGGCCGCAGCCTGGGCCCAGGCGGCCGCGGCACAACCACTGCAAGCGATAACGTCCGCGTGATCTAACTTGCGGTCCTCAGCTCACATGGAACTGCAAATGACCCGAGCAGATGGCGCGCAGGCTCAGCAGCTCGGATCCGCACCTTCAGCGAGGCCGCGCCCTCAATAGGGCCGCGCACCGTTGAAGTTGCCGGGAGGGTTGTAGTTGCAAACCGCAAAGGTCCAAGAACCCGAGCCGAAGGGACTACCACTCTCGCAGGTGTGGATCGCACAGCCGATCTCCGTGGAGTCGCGCCACACCACCTGCGTGTAGTGCCCACAGATCTGGTTGGCCGCGCAGGTGCCGGCCTTGTGATTCCAGTGCGCTCCTTCGGCCGCCCAGTCGCCGACCACTTCCTCGGCCGCGACGTCGCCGCTGGTGGCCGCGAAGATGTTCTCGCCGTAGTTGGTGTCGGAGTGATCGAAGCTACACGAAGCTGCGACGGACTCCGCATGGGCCGCGAGCGTCGCGGACCAACGCATCGCGGGGAGGGGCGGGTTGGCAGCAGGGTTGACCTCGCGGCGATGTCGGTTGTGCGCCTCGACAAACTCGGTGGCGAGCTTGGACGGCGTCGCGCCTCCGCCTTGAGAGCCGCCTTGAGAGCCGCCCTGAGAGCCACCTCGACCGCCTCGACCGCCGGTCGAGCGACCACGATCGCTCGATCCCGAAGTACCGTTGTTCGCAGCAGCATCGCCGTTCTGCTGACCGCGACCACTTGGGTCGGTCCCGTCGCCCCGGGCTTGCTCACCCTGCCCACCCTGCTCGCCCTGTTGCTCGGGCTCTTCGAGGTCTGGGTCGATCTGGTAGCAGGCGACCAGCGCCGCGCAGGCAAGTAGGGAAGTGGTCGCAAGGATCCGACGTCTAATCGCACTCATCTACCCCAAGAGTGCGCGCCCGCTCAGCGCGAAACAAGGTCCACTCCAAAATGAGAGAAGCGTGAAATTGCGCCGGGCAGCCGCCCGGCTGCCCCCTCGCGGCGGCCCCCTCTCGGCTTCGCGCCCTCGGCTGCTCATCGACGACCGAGATCGCATCGCTTGAAGGCCGGGCAAGGGCGACCTAGGCTCCATGCCGTCGGGCTCGATCGCGAGTACTGCGAGTGACATCGACGATGCCGCCCACCACGAGGGTCTTCGCGACGTGGAGACATTCATGCGCATGAACGCGATCTCGCAGGCGTGTTGGGACCCCAACTCGCCTCGACAAAGCTCGTCGATCGCTCGCATCGTCGGCGTGCGGGCCTCTGCTGCGCGTCTGCGCCGACTCGGCGCCGTGGGTGTCGCGGCATGTTTGCTCGCATGTGGGCCTGCGCAGGTCTCTCCGTCGGACGAGCGCAACAACGCATCTGCACCGGGCGTGGAGGCCGACACCGATTCTCACGAGGCGATGTCCCCCGACGCGACCGATACCTCAAGCGAGTCAAACGGCAGGCTCAACACCGACGAACACGACGACGTCGCCAAGCAGCCCGAGGTGGCCACGCCGCCGTCGCCACCAAGTACGCCAACCACAATGGACGAGCTGCTTCGACAGGCGTCGGAAGCACAGCGGAGCAAAGACGACGCGCGCTTGATCGAGATACTTCGAGCGCTCGTCGAACTCGCACCCTCGCACGCCGGTTTGCGCGGCTACCTCGCGGGAGCGCTTGCACAAAGCGGGGATCTCGACAGCGCGCTGACTGGCTTGGAAGCGATCGCGGAGCTGCAGGGCGTGATGGCGCTGGAAAGTCTGACCTACCTCGATCAACTACGCGCCCATGATCCGGCGCGATGCAAGACGCTTGAGCAGCGACTCAAAGACAACGCTGCACCTGTGGGCAAGTGGACGACGCTGCACGAGCTCAAGGCGTACCGCGAACTCGCGCCCGAAGGCATCGAGTACGACGCCACGCGGGAGCGTCTCTTGATTGGCAGCATCGATCAGCGGCGCATCATCGAGATCGATCGCAAGGGCAAGGTTCGCGAGTGGGTCGGTGCGGATCAGAGGCTGCTGCCCGTGCTCGGCATCCGAGTGGACGCTGAGCGAGGTCTGTTGTGGGTCGCGACCGCAGACGAGAGCAACGGCGCTTCGGAGCTGGTCTCCGTCGAACTTGAGAGCGGCGCTGTCCGTGACCGCATCGCTGCACCACAGACCGTCGCTGCGGGAAAGCGCGCGAACTGGCATTTGCTCAATGACATCGCGATGCGACGCGACGGCGGGCTGCTCATCACTGATAGCGACGCGGGCTGCATCTACGAGAGAGAGCAGGGTGCATCCGCGCTAGCGCCTGTGCTCTGCGATCCCAAGCTCGAGTTCCCCAACGGGGTCGTCTTGTCCGACGACGAGCGCTTGGCCTACGTGGCGTGGGCGGGAGGGATTGCGGTTGTCGATCTTGAGACACGTACCTGGTCTGCGATCGTGGTGCCGCCCAGCGTGAACGTCACGGGGATCGACGGCCTGTACCGACGGGGCGATGATCTCCTCGCGGTCCAAAACGGCGCGATGCTCAATCGCGTCGCGGCCTTCCGCATCGCGCCCGACGGCCGCGGAGTCACATCTCAGCGGGTGCTGATCGCAAACCCACCCGCCGAGCGCCTCCTGACCACGGCGGCCTTGCACAACGCCGATATCTGGTTGCTGCACTTTAGCCCGTGGGAGCTGCCGCATGACAAGTGGCTTGCACCGCGAGTCCTCCATGTGAAGTGGCCCGTCGAGTAGGCCGCTCCGTCTGGATACACGCCGCGCGGGCCCTTGGCGATTGGGGTGATGCGGGGCGTCGCACAGCCGCGACGAGGTGCATCGCGCGACGAGGCTCTTGATCGTCCGGAGTTCGCGACGTAGCGCAAAGTTCAAGATCGGCGATTTGCCGGGATGGATCCCTTTGGTGCTGGCCACGAAGGGGGCGGCTGCGGGAAACGGCGCGATGCCTCACCCACTGCACCAGTTCACGACCACACGGAGAACACCGATGACCATTTCGACCAATTCACGCACGAAGCACTACTCCATCGCGATCACTCTGCTCGCCGTACTCGCATTGAGCGCGTCAGCCACCGCGTGCTTTAGCGGAGACGACGACGATGACTCGGCCGACAACGATGCAGGAGACGGCGACGGAGACGGAGACGGTGACGGAGACGGGGACGGTGATGGAGACGGAGATGGCGACGGCGATGGCGACAGCGCTTGTATCGAAGCCTGCGCGAACCTCGAGGATGAGTGTGGGCTCGCAGCGGCGGCGTGCCTCCAGCTCTGTGTCGGGGCGGCGAACTCCTGCAGCTCTTGCCTCGCGGCCTCCTCGAGCTGCGGCGAGGACTGTGAAGCCGACTGCGGACCCGGCGACGGAGACGGAGACGGGGACGGAGACGGTGACGGTGACGGGGACGGAGACGGCGATCCGCCACCACCCGAGTGCCTGAGCGACGACGAGTGCGGTCTCTCGTTTGAGTGCGTCGCGTGCGGCCTCACCGACAGCGAGGGATGGTGCGAGCAGTCGTCGCCGTGCAGCTTCGATTCAGACTGCGGCATCGACGGTGTCTGCGGCTACAACGTCGTGAGCGCGGAGTATCGCTGCCTGCCCAAGAGCTACTGCGAGTAGTATCGCCCGCGGCAGGAGTTCGCGGGCGACTGCGCTCACGGGCTCCTGCCCGGTAGGCTTCCGGCTGCGGCTTGGCGAGGTCTTACAAGCAGATGCCTTCGCCAAACACGAGCCAGCAGTTGCCGCTATCGCAGTGTGAATCCAAGAGACAGTACGATCCGACCGCACCGTCGGAACAAAAGCCGAGCACCCCTGGGGTGTCTGCGACGCACTGCTGATTCGCGTTGCAGTCGCTGGACGCATCCAGACACATGCCGAGCAAGCAGATCCGATCCTTACCCGCGATCAGTTGCTCGTTGCATACCGAGCCGTACTGACCAACCGGGCACTCCCCCGAGTCCGGGCAGCGAGGCATCGGATAGCAGCGATACACCGGATCATCGAAGGGTGAGTTCGGATCCTGATAGCACAGCTCGTCGCCCTGACAGCCGTCCGCAAAGCTGAAGTCCGGGGTGCACGTTGCCTGCGACCCTTCGCCGACGCACAGCCCACCGAGGCACATCAGACCGTCCGCGCAGGGCATGTCGTCGTCGCACGCGACCGTGCTGCCGGTATCTCCCGCATCGGAGTCGTCTTTGCCGATCGACCCTTGCAAGCAGCCCGCAAGCGAGATCGTTGTGAGGGTCGCGAACGCGATCGAGCGCGCGCTCACGTGGACGCCACGAAGGCTCGGCAGCGTCAGCATCCTGCGTAAGATACCGCGCCGCGACACGACCTGCAGACGCCTCAGCGCGGCTCGAGCGAGCGTGACTGGCGTCATTTCCTAGGGCGAAGCTTCGTCACAATCCTTCGCGATCCGAGCGAGGTGCGTGCTGTCTGGCCACTGAGTCGCGAATGCGGCGCGTCGCTTGGTCGCGGACGCGACGCCCTTCCGACAGCTCGCACGGACCTCAATTGCCGCACGCTCCTCGACGAGCTGACCGTCGGGGAAGTCGGTACGGTGCTCCTTCGCGTATCGCAGCGTGGTGTCGAGCGCGCCCTTCTCAAACGCCGCGCGCATCTTGGCGAGAAGTGCGAGCTCTTCCGCTAATCCCTTTTCGACGACGGGCTTGGGATTCTTGCCGTCACCATCACCGGCGCGAGGATCATTCGAGGCCTTTGGCTTGACCTCGCTGTCCCCGGTCGAGCCCGTTGTCACTTGTTGCTCGCCCAGGTCCAGATCCAGATCGGGCGCCGTACCCGTCTCCACCGCGTCGGTTCCCTCCAGGTCCGCCGGTTCGATCTCGGGAGTCGACTTGATCGTGAGATCGCTTGCCGCGGAGGGCGGGCTTGTCACCGCGGACGAAGCCGACGTCGTCTCGCGGCTTTGCCCTGGCGAGACGATAGCAGGCTCCGCATTGCCGCCCGGTCCAGATGGAGGTGGTCCAAACACGAGCAAGGCCGCAAGCGAGACAAGAGCGGCGCCGCCGACGATCGCGACCGCCACCTTAAGCGGGCTCGCAGGCCGCGGCGATGCGAGCCCGGATCCCCGCGGACCGTTGAGCTCGCTGCCGCCCCCGTCGTCCCCGCCGCGTCCATTTCCGCCGTCGCCTCCGCCATCGGGTGGAGGTGCCGCGCCGAGACGCTCAAGGATGCCTTCCCACGCGCCATCAAGTGCAGCTGAGTCCACATCCGGCGCGTCGCGTTCTGCGGCGAGCAGGCGATGAAGCAGATCGTCTGCCTCTGCGTCGCGATTGCGTGGAGAGTCGCTCATGGGCTCGCTCCTTCTGGCTTGTCGCCCTTGAGGTGGCTCGTGAGTTGGGCGCGCAGATCATCCTTCGCGCGCTTGAGTCTCGAGTACACCGTGTTGACGTTGAGTTGCAGCCCGTCCGCGATCTCTTGGGCGGTGAATCCCTCGAGCTCGGAGAGGACGTAGACGCTTCGACGATCGTCGTCGAGGCAATCGAGTAGCTGCTGCAGCAAGATCCGGTCCGCCACCGCGTGGTCTTGCGGCGATGAAGTCTGGGTCGCGGCGGCCTGCGCCAAGGCCTCAACACGCCGCGTGCGACGGAAGGTCGTCCGCCTCTGGCCGCGAACCACATTGACCAGGATCGCAAAGAGCCAGGTGCGAACGTGTGCACGGCCCTCGAACTCCTCGAGGCGCTGAGCCACCACGACGAAGACGTCCTGGACCACGTCGTCCACCGCCTCCTCGGGCACGCCCATTCGCCGCGCGCTTCGCCACACGAAGGAGGCGTGCTCACGAAAGAGCGCGGCCAGCTCTCGGACCGTCTCGGTCGACGGGGCGGCGCTTGGCCGAAGTGGGGTCGCGGTCGGCATCTGCTCGTAGCTCAGTGGCCGGATGACGCCCGAACCATCCCGCCAAAGGCCACCTCAAGGAAGGCGAGGGCCCGCATGCCGCCCGCCGGCAGCCGGTAAACCTCACGGATCCCGTCCACACCTTGGTCTACGTCAAAGCTCGGCCGCGCGAGTGCGACATGTCCCTCAAGGGCAACGCCGAGGTAAAGCCAGCGCGTGAGCGCGCCTGACAGCTCTCCGCTCGCCCCAAGCGCCGCAAAGGTCACACCGCTCGCGAGGTCTGCGTCAAGTCCACTGGCGCGGCCGATCAACACGCCGACCTCCGCACGCAGTGCCGGTCGCAGCACGAGCCGGGGCACGGGCCGGAACGCCGGACCCACCCGCACAATGCCCGAGGTCATCGAGAAGCTCGCACGCGCCTGATCGTCGAGCCGCACCGTGCTCTCAAAGGTGTGCTGGACCCCAAGGTCAATGCGTGTGCGGCCCAGGAGCACGCTCCCGTCTGCCTCCAGCGGCGCGCTGATGCCCGGAACGACGCCGAGCGTGACACCTGAAGCGAGCCGAAACGCCCCGCTGATCTGGGGACGACGCCGCTTCGGCTTCGGATCAGGCGAGGCCGCAGACGTCGCGACCGGATCGGTCGTTGCCTCTTCCACCTCGGCGCTCTCCTCTGGAAGCGTCGGTGGCTCTTCGTGTGCATCGTCGTCGAGGTCGACATCGCGAGCAGCGAGCGCTGCATCGGCCGTCGCCGTCGGAGCGCGCTCGGCCGCGCTTGGATCGAGCACGAGCGCCGCGAGCAGCACGGCCGCATCGGCCAGCAGCTCACAGCTCTCTGCCTCCAACGATCGTTCACGGGTCGCACCTGGCGAGATGACCCACAGCCGAAGACTCCATGCCTGAGGACCCGCCTTTGCGTCGTACCGTACGCGAGCGATCGCCGTCGTCCGATCGCGCCCGCTTGAAGTCGCGCCATCGCGACCCCCGTCGAGCGCATTTCCGAGCATCTCGGCCAGGCGCGCATGAACAGCCTCTTCACTTGGACACTCGTCTGGAGCGTCCCAACGAAACTCGATCGCACTCGCACCGCTGGCCTGCCCGTCGCCCACCGGCGGCACACTCACGTTCTCCTCCACGGCGGGAGTCAAGACGACAGCGAGTAGCGCGGCCCCGAGTGCACCCTTGAGCACGGTGTCTCGTATCATGATTCGCGGGTTGCGAGGGCGTGTGGCTGCCAAGACCCACACAAGACACGCGCCATCCGCCCGCGCAGCACCGGCGGACAGAGCTCCGCTTAGGACGGACGCTTGGTTGCGCTCGCGAGGAAGACCGTGCAGGGACGCGAGTCTTTGTTGATCTCGCATGCCCTTGTGATCGTGACGTGGGCAATGCGTGCATCTCTCAAGATGCCGGCGAGCGCATCGAGAGCACAACACTCGAGGTGAATGCACGGAACGCCAGCGCCATGAAGCGACGATGATCTTTCCAAGGTGTGGTGCGATCGTGTCGGCGAGGACGACGGTCTGTGCTCAACGGTCTGGCCGCGAGAGGCTCTGGTCCAACCGCGCTCTTCCGGCACGGCCCGATCCTGCCACGGCGCGGGACTCACGGCAGGTCCATCGACCGGTAATGTTCCGGGATACTTGCAACGGCTTGTGGCCGTGATAACCCCAGGGACACGACAACGGAGCTCGCAGCGGCGCATGGACTACCTGTTTGGGATCGTAGGGGGACTGATGATCGGCACCGCGTGCGCAGCGATGGTGCTGCTCAATGGGCGCGTGATCGGCGTGAGCGGCATTTTCAGCTCGGCGCTTGCGCTGGAGAAGGGGGCCTCCTGGCGCTGGTCCTTCCTAGGCGGTGTGATCGTGGCCGCATCGATCGCAGCGCTGCTGTATCCCGCTGGCTTTGTCGACGTCCTGGGTCGGGGTGCGATCCCATCTCTCGTCGGGGGCGTGCTGGTCGGAGTCGGCACCCAACTCGGCGGCGGCTGTACCTCGGGTCACGGTGTCTGCGGCATCGGGCGCTTGTCGCAGCGCTCGATGGTCGCAACGGTCGTGTTCATCGCGGCGGGTATGGCCACGGTGGCGCTGCTCGGATCGCTGCTCAAGGGGGTGGCATGAAGGAAGCCAGAACCGCGTTCGCAATCGGCCTGCTCTTTGGCGGCGGCCTCGCAGTATCCGGCATGGTGCGCCCCGACAAGGTCGCCGGCTTCCTCGATGTGGGCGGTGCGTGGGATCCCACGCTGGCCTTCGTCATGGCCGCAGCGCTCGCGGTCTTCTTGCCGGCCTATCGCATGATCATGCGCCTTGGCCGGCCCGTGGTCGCAGAACAGTTCGATATCGTCTCCCGCAGCGACATTACGCCGCGGCTAGTGATGGGTGCCGTGATCTTTGGAGTGGGCTGGGGAATCTCAGGATTCTGCCCCGGCGCGGCGATCGCAGCGATCCCTGGTTTCAACGTCAGCACGTGGATCGTGCTCGCGGGCATGGCAGGCGGCATGATCGGGACCAAGCTCTTCCTCGCGGCGAGCGACCCGATGCCCGACTTGAAGGATCCGACACACGCAACCGAGCCTTCCTTGACGTAAGGCGACCATCCAGGACCGATCGGGGCGCGCCAAAGGCATGCGCACGACCCGACCGCCTAGGTACCCATGCACGTGCCTTGAGCGTGGTTTGAAGTCAGCGCATGACAGCCCCGCATCGGCGCGTCATCATGGGCGCAGATGTATCGAAGGCTTTTCTTAGTCGAGGCACGAACGCCATCCGCAGCGGGTAGGGCGGCGCCGGCGTGCTGGCTGCTGAGCACGCTGATACTCGCGTGCTCCTTTGATTCCACGGGAAGCGGGGACGCGGGCGGCGACGCGGGCACGACCACAGACGGCGGCTCCGATACGGTTGGCGACGGAGATGGCGATGGCGACGGCGACGGAGATGGAGACGGCGATGGCGATGGCGACGGTGACGGAGATGGCGACGGAGATGGCGACGGAGAGTTCGTGCTCGATGCCGCGCTGATTCAGGGCGAGCCGGGCGTGCTCACCTTGGACACCAACTTGCCCTACGGCGTGGCCGACTGTGCCGGCAGTGACGTGCCCATCGCCCTGTGTGCCGACGTCGATCTCGACGGCATCGTCGATGCATGGGAGGCCGCCGCGCTCGATCGACTTCATCCGATCCGCCGCCTCGATGAAGCGGAGTCCTTTGTGGGCGACTCGGGAGCGGTCGTGGCGGATGTGGGCCGTGTGACCGCAGTCGACGACCACTTCCGGGTCTACGTCATGCTCGGTTGGAGCGAGGACTACGGGAGCTGCTCTCTGAGTGCCCACAAGGGCGACTCGGAGCGCGTGGTGCTGGATCTCCTGCCGGCCGGCGGACAGGACGCGCTGATCACCGGGGTCTACACCGCCGCGCACGAGGGAACGGCCAATGATCACGGCACGCTGATCAAGAGTGACGGACTCCCGCAGCTCGTGCTCAAGCCTGCGCCAGACAAGGGCGTTCGCTGGGTGGTCTTCTCCTCGGCCGACAAGCACGCGACCTACCCGACCGGCGATGCATGTGAGAACGCGTCGTTCATTCCCTGTCTTGAAGAGGACTGCTCGCCCGATGACGTCAACGATCCCGAGGCCTACGATCTCCTCCCAGAGATCGTGAACGCGGGCGAGCCGGACAATCCCATGATCGACGCGCTGGATGTCGTCGGCTTCCCAAATGACAGCGCTTGGGCGGATCAAGACTTCTGTGGCGGGCTGAGCGGCAATCCGATGAACGAAAGCTGCTCAAGCTCCGTGCGCTCGAAGCTGATCGACGACCCATTCTGAGTTGCGGTCTGAGTTGCGGTCCGCCGCGAACGCAGCGCATGGGCTCGTTCGCTCGACCACCGATTGGCAGCTTGGCCTCACCGAGGAAGCACGATGCCTTCGGCGCTCGCGCTCGCGTACACGCTCTCAACAAACGCGTCCTCGTTGGTCGTCTTGGCAAACTCAAGCGCCGCCATATAGGTCGCCCCCGCATCGCGCTGACGACCAAGCGTCTGTGCAAGCGCTCTTGCGCGCGCGAGCTTCACGTCCAGCACCAGGGTCGTGGAGGCGTCCGCATTCGCGAGGATCTTGTCAGCCTCGTCGAAGGAGGCGAGTGCCTCCTCAAGCTTCGCTTCCGCTGCGAGCACCCGCCCCTCAATCGTGAAGCTCTCACCCGTGCGTTCGCTCGCCGGGCCAAAGCGCGTGTTCGCGATTCGGTGGGCCTCCTTGGCAGCGGCGAGCGCTTCGTCAAGTCTGCCCTTGGCAAGGTAGACCTCGGCCAAGTTGTTGTTGATGAAGACCACATAGTCGTGTTCATCGCCATAGCGACTCTTGAGCGCGGCCGCGGACGCCAGCAGCGTGCTCTCAGCCGTGTCGTAGTCTTTGAGTTCGATCAGTGCGGCCGCGAGATTGCCTCGGACTCGCACCAAGGAGGGATGCGCCGCGTCGTAGATCTTGGCGTAGCTTGCCTCGGCTCGTGCGAGATGATCCCGAGCTTGCTCAAAGCGCTTGGCATGATGGGCCAAGACGCCCATCGACTCGTAGGCGACTGCGGTGTCGGGATGGTCTTCACCCAAGCGCAGCTCTGCGAGCGCGAGGAGGCGCTTGTGCGTGGCGGTGGCGGCATCAAAGTCGCCGCGCTGTGCCTGCGAAGCGCCCAGATTGGACAGCGGGATGATCAGATCAGGATGCTCAGGCCCGAGTCTGCTCTCCAGCTCTTCGATGGCCTTAAGCAACAGCTTATCGGCCTCCTCATAGCGACCAAGGTTCGCGAGGAGTCCGGCCACGCGGCGATTGACAGACAGCGCAAGGTTGGATTGACCCGCGCCATCTTCTTCAAGCTCCGTCGCAAGGGCGCTGAAGATCGCGAGCGCGGCCTCTGGCTTGCCGCCCACGCGCTCAAGATTGCCCAGTTGCACGCGGAGTCTGCGGCGCAAGTCGACTGGGTTATCGAGGCGCGCGAGCTGAGCCTTTGCCATTTGCGCGATGCGTTGGCCCTCATCGACGTGACCCAGTGCGACGCCAACGGCCTCGATCTGGACCAGCATGGCCTCGGCGAGGAGGCGGTCATCGCCACCGTCTGCGGCCGCGACGAGCGCTGCATTGAGCGCGACATCGGCGGCCAAGTACTCGCCTCTTGCCAGCAGCGTGCGGGCTCGAACCATCTCGTGGCTCGCGCGCAACGGAGCGTATGCGTCCAACGTGGACTTGGGGATGGACTCCACCTGAGCGAGCGCCTCTGCATACATGCCGGCGTCAAGCTGAGCGCTGGCGTTTGCCAAGGTCAGCTCCGCTTCGATGATTGCGGCGCGAACCGTGGCATCGGAAGGCAGGGGGACGCGTTGACGCAGGCGATCGTCGGCGCTGCACTCTGCGACCGGGACAAGGGACTCTATGTGTTTGTTCGCCTCGGCGAGCGCCGCTGGGCGACCCGAGCGCAGCACGTCAATCAGCGCGCCGATCTCGTTGCGCCGTCGGTCAAGGCACGCGTTGCGCAGGTCCATGAGCTCGTCACTTTGGCTCGACGCAACGCGCGTGGCCTCGCAGTTGGTGCGACGCAGCGCGGTCCACTCCTCCGCATAGCGATCGATCGCAGCAATCACGGGCTCGGCCGCGATGCCGGCACCGGCAAAGACCTTCTCAACCTCAGCACGTTTGCTGGCATCCCATGCGGTCGCAAAGGCCTCGCTTGTGGTCGCGCAAGGGCCCTGCGGCTGCTCCCTGGGCATCAGCGCCAAGCCAGCCGCGGTCACGGCGAGGACTCCTCCGAGCGCGAGGAACCGCCACGAGCTCGCGCGGTTGCGGTGACGATCGATCTCACCGAGAAGGTCTTGCATCGACGCGAAGCGGCTCTCGGGCTCGCGTGAGAGCCCACGCATCACCACAGAGCGAAGCCACGCGGGAACATTCGAGCTGCGCGGTGGCGGCTCAATCCGTCCTTCGGTCACTGCGACGAGCAAGGTGTGGATGTGATCTCCGGCGAAGGGGCGCTTGCCATAAAGACCCTCGTAGAGCGCGACACAGAACGAGAACTGATCGGCGCGGGCATCGGCCCGAAAGCCGAGGAACTGCTCCGGAGCCATATAGGCCGGCGTCCCCATCAGCGTGCCGGTGGCGGTCAGATCCGTGGGGAGCTTGCGCACCGCCTCCAGGCTTGTCGCCTCGCGCTCGGAGCCGCCCTCGCCCGCGAGTGCGAGCCCAAAGTCCAACACGCGCACCCGACCGTCGTCGCCCAGCAGGACATTTTCTGGCTTGAAGTCGCGGTGCACGACGCCAGCCGCATGCGCTGCAACCAGGCCCGATCCGGCGAGGAGAAAAAGATCCAGCACCTCTCGCCAATGCCGCGGAGTCGCGAGCCATTTGGAAAGCGTCTGGCCCTCGATGTACTCCATCGCGATAAAGAGCTGGCCTTCGCCGCGTCGACCCGGCTCGACCACGCCAACGTCGTGCACCGCGACGACATTGGGATGCGAGAGCTTGGCCATCGCCTGCGCTTCGCGTTGCAGTCGGCTCAGTTCGCTGGCGCGCTGGCTCGCGCTTCGGTTCTTGACCAGCTTGATGGCGACCTTGCGATCCAGCTCGGGATCGTAGGCCGCAAGCACCACACCCATTGCGCCGGCGCCAAGCGTGCTGAGAACAACGTAGCGGCCAAGCGTGTCGCCACGAACCGGGACCGAGAACTCGCTTGAGATCGGCGCGCTGCTGTCGACAGAGCCCAACAGCGTCTCCGCAACGCTTGACCGACCGTCGACTTGCTGGATGTCACTGTCGAGTGCGTCGTTCACCGAGGCCCCCGCTTCAATCCGCGCGTGCGGCTCACGTGAGAAGCGTAGCCGCTTATCCTTGAACCACAATCTGCGTGGAGATCGGCGGCCGGGTCAGCGGCAGGTAGCTGGGGCGCGGGAGCTGAGGTGGCGCAGTGATCGTCTTGCCGCTTCGCGCGAACGCGCGCGCAGTCTCTGCAAGGAAGAGCACGCCTTCCAGCAGCGCCATGTGATAGCCGAGGCAAAAGTGCGGGCCGCCGCCGAATTGGCAGTTCTCAATCGGGGTGGGCTTGTGGGCCGCCTCCGTCCAGCGCTCGGGTCGCCACACCTCGGGTTGGGGATAGCGCGATGGATTGCGGGAGAGATGCAAGATGCTGCAGCCCAGCGTCGTGCCCTCTGGGATCTCGCGTCCATAGAGCGTGAATCCCTCGCGAGCGCGCCGACTGTCCATGTTGACGGGCGGATAAAGCCGCAGGCTCTCGCGAAAGATCGCGAGCGCGTACGGAACAACCTTGACCAGCTCGTGAAAGCCACGAGGAAGCTCATCGACGCAGGTCGCCTCATCGCAGAGGCGTCTCCATGCGGCGGGCTCGCGGGCCAGGTGAACCATTGCCCAAGCCATCGTCGAAGCGGTGGTCTCGTGTCCTGCAAACGCGAGGATCAGCAGGTTGGCGCGCAACTCGTCGTCCGTCAGCCCGTTGCCGTGCTCGTCACGACCGTGGGCTAGGGCACCCACCAGGCTGTCCCGATCACCACGCTCGCGCACGCCCTGAATGATCGAGCTGAGGTTGCCCTCAAGCCAGGCTCGACCCCGGCGCGCACGCCAACGCGGAAATCCGGGCAGGTTGATCGGGATGTTGATCGCACCGAGTACGAACTCGTCGTACTGACGCGCCCACTCGCGCAGCTGCGTTGACTCAATGCCCATCACCTGAAAGATGATGTCCAAGGCGATCACCTTGGTCTCGCGCAGGACGGACACCTTGTTGCCCTGCGTCCACGACGGCAAGCGACGCGACAGAACCTCCATGATGATCTCGCCCACGCGTGCCTGAGTCAGGCCACCCGGGGTAAAGGGAGCTGAGCTCGCGCCACGCACCCGGCGATGCTCGCTACCATCCAGCGGCAGCATGCTGCCGCGCAGCAGATCGACGACGTCACCCAAGTGCGACGAGTCGGTGCCCTTGTTCTTGAAGATCTCAAAGCCCTCATCCTCGAGGGTCATCAGCATGTGCACACCAAAGCCTGCATCGACCCAGAAGAGCGGCCCAAGTTTGTCCGCGGCCGCCCGCAGTGCCCCCGGCGCATCCCGAGCGATCGCGGGAAGGTGACCCAGGATCGGCCAGCGGCCCGCCATCATCGGAAACGTGGGTGAGACCGCGGGCATCGTGGCGCTTTGTGGAGGACGCGGCGGAACAGGTATTGCGCGGAGCTATTGCGCGGAACTCTTCGCGGCGACGCCGTCTTCGGGCGGAAGAGCGTAGCCGCTTGGACTCAGGTCTTCCGGCCAGCTCACGCCTCGCGCCGCAAGGAGCGCCCGTGACCGTTCGAGCGCGTCCTCGACCGATGACGCGTACTCATGGTCCATCCCGCCCACGATCCATCCGATCGCAGTCAGGGCGCCACGCACAAGCGCGTTGGTCACGACCACAAAGTTCGCCGCGCGCAACGCATCGGCAGCGCCCAACTCGTCCTTCATCCGCTGCGTGTACTTTGCGATGAGCGCCCGAGCTTGAGCATCGGGCCGAGCAGCCTTTGCGGCGTCATTGATCATCGCGAAGTGTTGACCGCTCGCAATCGCAATCCTCAGATTTCGGTCGTTGTGCAGGAAGTAGTGCTCGATCGCCCCGGCGGTCGCACTGCCTTGCCATGTTGCGACCAGCACGGGGTAGTAGCGCTCATCGAACACCAGCGAGCCGGCTGCGTCTTCAAACCGGTGAACTTTTGTAGGGCCGGACATAACGTTAGGTCTGCTTTGTCGGGGCCTGCTTCTTGCCGCGTCCGAGCAACATGCGGCAGTCCTCGTTTGGTTCATGGGTCGGACGGATGAGGAGTGTAACCAGCGTGGTTATGAGCCCGTGTGTGCATCGCGGGCGCTGACGCTGTAACGACTCGGGTCCAATCCGGCCGGCCACGGAACCTTCTTGGTTTCAAACGCAGCCTTGGTCTTCAAGAGCGCCTCTTCCATCGTGGACGTGTACTCATGGTCCATGCCACCGACGAGCCAACCGACGGCTGTGAGGGCGCCACGAATGAGCGCGTTGGTCAGCACCACGAAGCTGACGGCCCGAAGTGCGTCTGCCTCTGGATAGCGGGCTTTGACTTCATTGGTCTTGGCTGCGATCTGGCTGCGAGCGGTCGCATCCGGTCGGGAGGCCGCGCACGCATCTGTCAGCATCGCGTGGACCTGACCTTCCTTGATGACGCGTGCGAGCTCTCTGTCGTTGTGGACAAAGAACCAGTCGACGGCTTCCTTCGACGCGTTTCCAATCCACGTCGTGATCATGATCGGGTAGTAGCGCTCATCGACGATCACCTCGCACTGCGAGTCGCGGTAGTGGAAGACTTTGGAGTGCTGGCCGGTCACGTCGTTGTCCGCTCGGACAATGCTACAGGTTGGCGCCGAGTTTCCAAGCGGCTGGTTCGCTGCCGGGCGTCACGCGTGCGATCGGGTGGGGAAACTGCGCCGCAGGTGGGATGGCGGCCACAAGGCAGCCGGTCGCCAGCCCCAGCGCAATCATGGCGTAGACGTTGCTTCGCGAGGGAATATGGCCGCGTGAAGCTTTGTCGCACGGCACTTCCATTCTGCTGCGCCGCGCGAGAACGCTCACCACATCGGCGGAGGAATCTATCCAGCATCTTGATTGTCGCTCACATTCAGGCCGCGCTCTCGATGCTCCGTTGGCGCTCTGGGCCGCGCGGAGCCTATATGCGTGATCGCCACTCGTGCCCCAAGTGACGCTGGCCTCCCAATGCATGCGCGCTCACGCCAATCGCACTCGGACGAAGGCCTTCACGCTATGCTGCATCGAAACGGCCCGCCATGAAAGTCCTCACCGACAACTGGCTGATCCAAAACGCTTCCGAGCTTCTCACAGGCCAGCTCGACGTGGGCGACCTGGCCTCGTGGATGGTGCTCACGGCAGATCGGGTCCAAGTAGAGCATTCAACCGCCGGTGCTGTTCAAGTTGTTTCGCTGCTCTCCCTGCTCGAACACATCGTACTGGCAGAGAATCTCATCGTGATGGCCGACCATGTGGGAACATGGGCCGCTGCACCCGGATTCTCGGAGTTACGCGATCGGGGGATGGTGGAGACCTTCTCCCGAGGCGAACACGCGACCTTTGAGGAGCATCGTGCAGCGGTGATTGAGGACCTGCGCGGCGATCCGCGGATTCAGGCTGCCGACGACCGCGGTCTGGACCTGGTCAAGCGCAATCAACCCTCCCTTGAGATGCAGGTCATTCGTGCCGCGGCCACGCATGTGGTGCGTGCTGTGGAGCTTGAGGTCCCCTATGCACCGCATCCGGCTCGCGCTCGCTTCCTGCGCTCCACCGTACTGAGCGCTCGCTTCCGCAGCAGAGCGAACGCCAAGCTCGACGAGATTGTGCAAGAGGGACGCGCGCGCGTGCTCCGTAGCGTCGATCCGGACGGACATCGCGAGCTTGTCAATCTTGATATCGAGCTTCCGCCGATCGGTCTCCTTTGCCTGGGGGACTCGGGTCTGGCCACTAGCCCGATCTCCGTCGCGCTCCAGCTCCGCGACGACCCAAGTGTCTCCGAGCTGCGCGGTCACCTGTCCGCGATGGAAGCGGCTCTTCGCGACGTCCCCGATGTCAGTCGCTACCAACGCCTCGCCGCGCAGCTTGATGCCGCTGCGAAGGAGGCTCAGCGACAGATGGGCATCCGCGCCGGCGAGCCCGATGGGCCGACGCAGATCTCTGCGTGGGGGCTACCCCTCCGCCTTCCCGCTGCTCTGCAGCGGCCGGTTCCGCTCCCGCGCTTCACCGGCTTGTTGCGGCGATTCATCGCGCCGACGCCTCGGGTCACCGAGCTGCTCGCGACGCGACTCAAGGTCCTTGACCCGCGCGTGCTTGAAGACCTGCGCAACCCGGAACTGTGGTGAGCGGTCCGGGATTGGTCTCGCAGGGTTTCCCGCGCGACCGTCCGCGGACCCGCTGGTCATCAAGGTTGAGTCATCGCAGCATACTTCGCAGTGCCTCGGCGCAGTTGGGCAGGTCCGACGAGCGAGACGGTCGCGACAGCATCACCTGGAGCGAGTGAGGTAGCGGAACGCTCCGGCCGATGATGGGTTCCACCAGATCCGCGAACTTGGCCGGATGAGCGGTCGCGACGGCGCACCAGTCGCCGGTCACTCCACGCTTGCGCATGCGGGTGAGCACCGTCCACGCGCAGGCTGTGTGCGGACAGATGAGATAGTCGAGCTCTCGCGCCGTTTGTTGGATGCCAAGCCGAATCGAAGCGTCATCGACGGCCTCGGCCGTCAGATCCCTTGTCCGGCGAGCGCAGCCCGGCTCAAGCTGAATGAGGCGCTCGAGATTGCTCGGCACCCCGACATCCATCGCGTTGGCAAGCGTGCGTCGCGGCGGTGCGTGGCGTATCGCCTCGCCTCGAAGGGCGCGCACGATGGCATCGTTTTGATTCGTCGCGAGCACAATCCGACCGATCGGCAGTCCGCAGCGCCGCGCCAGTACGCAGGCGACCCCATTTCCGAGGTTGCCGCTGGGCACCACAAAGTTGAGTAGACGACCCGATCGACGCCAATGGTCAAGGCTCGCGTGTGCATAGTAGGCGGCCTGCGGGAGTAACCTTCCCAAGCTGATGCTATTGGCCGACGACAACGGGACGCTCGCGCGAAACTGGGTATCGGCGAGAAGTTCCTTCACGAGTCGCTGGCAATCATCAAAGAAACCTTCCACGCGTAGCGCCTGCACATTGTCCCCGAAGCTGCCAAGTTGGTGCTCCTGCCGTGCCGACACGCCTCCCCGCGGATAGAGGATCGCGACGCGCATGTTGTGTCTGGTCTCAAACGCAGCTGCGACCGCGGCACCCGTGTCGCCAGAGGTGGCGACCAAGACCGTTGGCGCACGTGCACTTGCCGACGCGGACGAAAGACAGCCCGCAAGGAAGCGGGCGCCGTAGTCCTTGAACGCCGCCGTGGGTCCGTGGAACAGCTCAAGGATTGAATCAACTCCCGCCCTGTCTGCACGTAACTCGCGGACGGTCGCTTCCTGCGAGAACGCACCGTTACAGATCTCGACGAGCCGATCACGAAGCACGTCGCCGTCAAAGAATGGAGCCAAGAATCGAAGGCCAACGTGCGCCAAGGTTGTGTCGGAGGCAAATGATCGCGGCGAGAATCTCGGCAACGAAGCGGGCATGTAGAGCCCACCATCGGGCGCAAGGCCTGCCACAATAGCTTCGCTCATCGAATAGCTCGCCCGACCGCTGCGCGTACTCATGATTCTCATGGCGCACCCCGCCGCGAATCGGAGCTCGAGCGCAAGAGGTGGACCTTGACGTGCGAGCTGTGCCTGACCGACCTCAGAACGCGCAGCGCTGTCGACCGCGTCCAAGGACGCAGCCGCAAAGGTCGAGGGCCTAAAGATGGGTTGTGCCTGGTGTGTCGGATCGATGTCGTTTGCATGGGGCCTCTCCGGCTCCCACGCTCGATGGACACGGGTACGCAAACGCCCCCACCTCCATCGAGGTGCGGGGCCTGCAGGGATTCGTCTATCCGCGCGCAAACAACCGCACCGGTCTGGTACCGGTGGCGGTCGTAGTGAGCTGCGCGGCGAAACGCATCGCGGGAAGACTTTCGGAGAATCGCGCCGGTCTGTCAAGTGCGGCCCTCGCCGTCTGACGTGGCGACAGCCGCAATCGCCGGGCACTCAACCTACGCCACGGCGGCGGCGAATTGCGAGAAGAGGTCGCCAGGCAGCGGGTACTCGAGGCGCCAGGTGATCGCCATGGGCTTCTCGCCTCGGTGTTCGACGTAGGTCGCGGGACCGAGGAACCAGAAGGCACGATCGGAGTCACGGAGTCTGGCGAACAACAGAACTGCACTGTTGGTTGCCACGTGGCGTTGATAGCGGAGTCCTGTGTCGCTATCGGCACGTGTGATCCCCTGACTCTCCCAGTGGATCAACTCGCGAGAGATCGCATAGTCGCGGTAGCGCGTAGTGGGCGAGAAGGCCCCAGAAGTCTTGTCGAGTGTGAAGGCGAGGAGGTCGGCTCTGTGGTCCTTGAGATAACGGACGCCGGTCTGCCACGCGGCCACCTTCGCGCTTGCGCCGTCTCCAAACGCTGCAAGGATCTCGATTCTCGTGTATCGGGCGTGCACCGCGAGGGGAACTTCTGGACGTGTCGCCAGCGGCCAGGTCTGGTGATCGATGCGATCGTGGAGGAGGTCGAGTAGCTCAGATGCCTCGGCGCGAACCTGAGGATGTTGCCAGAGCATTGGCCACGCGTCCTCCGGCCGCGCGCCCTTGACGAACACCTGATCGCCAAGCTGCGCGGCCAGCATGCGCGCATACCTGCGCTCTATCGTGCTCAGTGCGCCCCAATCGGGATAACGACTCGCCTCAAGAAGTGATCGGTATGCAGCAATGCGTGCGGCGTCGTCGACGTGCAGCAGTCTTCCTATGCCGCGTCGAAGACTCTGCTCATGTGGGCCTTCGGGCTTGAGCTGCACTTCGGCAGCGCTGCATAGGTCGCTCCATCCGCGGTCGGAGGAGTACAGGTCTTCGACGTCGAGTCCGGTCTCACCGAGGAACGCTCGCATCGACGGTGGGGCTCCGGATTCGGCCATGGAACGCAGCTCCATGACCCTTGAACGCCAGTCTGAAGGCACCGACCGACGCAGGCTCTCCAGCACCACCTCCTGCGCCTTACGGTCGAGCTGCATGTGGCAGCCAGCGGGAAGGAAGGGAAAGCCTTGTTCGACTTGACTCTGGAGTTCGCGTCGACTCACGCGCAGGAGTGCGCGAAACCGGTGGTCAAATCTGAACTCGGCGCGATGCGTCCCGACGAAATCCAGCACGGTGCAGAAGGCCTTGCCCTCTGCACGGCGCAGGCCTCGGCCGAGCTGCTGCAGGAACAGCGTGGCGCTCTCCGTTGGACGGAGGAGCAGGAGCGTGTCCACGTTTGGCAGATCGACCCCCTCGTTGAAGAGATCAACCGAGAACACAACGCGAGTGTCGCCCGCCCGAAGTGATGCCAGAGCCGCGTCGCGGTCTGAGTGAGAGGTTTCGCCCCAGATGGCTGTGCTCTTGATGCCGTGCGCATTGAAGACGCGGGCCATGTACCGCGCGTGCTCTATGCTGACGCAAAAGCCGAGCGCCCGGATCGACCCGACGTCGTCGACGTGGCGGATGAGACTTTGGATCACCTGCCGAGCCCAGAAGTCGTTCGCGGTGATGAGCGCGCTGAGTCCGTCGACGTCATAGCCAGTGCCGCGGCGCCAGGGAATGTCGCGGAGGTCGAGCCCATCGTGAATCCCGAAGTAGGCGAACGGGCAGAGCCGGTGCTGATCGATCGCGTCCCAGAGCCGCAGTTCCGCGGCAATGCGCCCTCCAAAGTGACTCAAAACGTCGAGGCCGTCGGTTCTCTCCGGCGTCGCAGTCAGGCCCAAAAGCTCGACTGGCAGAATGTGCTCAAGCAGCGCCTCGTAGGAGCGTGCCGCGGCGTGATGGAACTCGTCCACGATGACGACATCAAAGTGGTCCGGTGCCAGGTTCGCCAAGTCTGCTGCATGAAGACTCTGGACCGATGCAAAGACGTGCTCGAAATCCTGCGGGCGGTATCGGTCGACCCAGAGTTCGCCGAACGCAGGGTCACGAAGCGCGTGGCGAAAGGTCGCGAGAGACTGCTCAAGGATCTCCCTGCGATGAGCGACGAAGAGCAAGCGAGATCGTTTGAGCTGCGCCCGAAGGCGGCAGTAGTCGAGAGCCGCCATCACCGTCTTGCCAGTGCCAGTCGCGGAGACAATCAGGTTTCGATGTCGGCCCTGGGCTCTCGCCAGGGCAAGTAGCTCCAGCATACGTGCCTGGAATGGCTCGGCCCGAAGCTCCGCGGGACTCAGGTAGACGCGTGGTCCACGGTCAGACGAGGCGCGCACCTGCGCGACGAAATCTGATCGATCAAAGTCCACGAAGTCTCCACTGTGCCAGTACGAGTCGAACACGGCGGCGACTTTTTCGACCACCGCCGGGTTGCGAGCACCCGAGGCACGGACATTCCATTCAAGGCCCGAGACCTGAGCCGAATGCGTCAGATTGGACGAGCCGATAAGCGCCGTAGAGAAGCCCGACTCTCGATGAAACAGCCAAGCTTTGGCGTGCAATCGAGTCCCCGTGGTGTCGTAGGAGACGCGTACCTCGGCGCCTAGCTCAGCAAGCTGCTCTAGCGCTTCAACCTCCGTGGATTGCGTGTACGTGGTCGTCAGGACGCGCAGCGGCCGACCCGCGTCGCAGTGACGTCGCAGGTTGGCTACAAGGTCTCGCAGGCCGCTGCGCCGAATGAAGGCCATCACCACGTCAATGCGGTCCGCGGACTCGATCTCGGCGTTGACCTGACGTCCTACTCTCGGCTCGCCGGGCGCATTCGTCAGCAGCGTCGTGTCCAGCAACGGCGTGAGTGGAGTTGCGATGCTTTCTGCTTCGCCGTCGGGTCGCCTCTTTGCAATCGATCGAAGCAGTCGCGCGGGGCTGACGGGCTGCTCGCCTTCCGGTGCGCCCCGACGAAGCTGCGCTGCGACGACTTCCATCAGCCGTCTGGCGACTGCCGCGCCCACTGCGGGGCGCTCCTTGCTGGGCACTGACTCGAGTTCATGCGCCAGCCAGCGGGAAACATGGAGAGCAAGCCGGTCCGGAACTTCGGCCGCATGCACGTCCTCGATATTCGCCGTCAGTCCGCCCTCAAGGTCGCCCAGCTCGGTCAACAGGTGGTCGGTTATCAGGACCTCGTAGAGGCCGCGTCCGCGCGAGGGCACGCGGAATGGTAACGCAAGGAACGCACCGAATGCCGACATGGATCGGGCGTAGCGAAGCTCAGCCACCCCAATCTTGTGGTCTGCACGGGTCTGGTTGCGTATCCCACATCTGAAAGTCGTTGCTCCGCGCCCTCGCCCCCAGTAGCCTGAAGTCGCGGCAGAAAAGGCACAGACGCGAGGACAATGCGAACGACCACACTGATTCTTGCCTCGTCGGCCCTCGCGGTGCTCTGCGTGCTCGGCTGCTCAGCCCGCAACGTCGCCGAAGATCAAGGCGCAAACACGGAGACGGGCGACGGCGACGGCGATGGCGACGGAGACGGAGACGGAGACGGCGATGGCGACGGCGACGGTGATGGGGACGGTGACGGAGACGGAGGTGGCGACGGTGACGGTGAGTGCCAGTTCATCCCCTGCTACGACACGCCGCCGCCGATTGAGGAGTGTGACGCCTGGGCGCAGGATTGTCCGGAGGGCGAGAAGTGCACGTTCGCGATGAGTTCCCAGGGTGGCGGCACCTGGGACACCTCGATCTGCGTGCCGATCACCTCTGATGGTGCGCTCTACGAACCTTGTACGTTTGTCAATGATGACGTTGGTTCGGGAGTCGATACCTGCGGCAAGTATCTGATCTGTTGGGACTTGGACGCAGACACGGGCGTTGGCCAATGCACCGGGATCTGCCTCGCTCCTGAAACGAATCCGACCTGCGAGGATCCAGGCGCTCAGTGCTTCATCTCTGGCTCGGCGGACATCTTCATCTGTATTCCCAACTGCGACCCACTGCTGCAAGACTGCGAGGGCCAGGTGTGTCTCCCCAACGAGTCCGGTCAGAACTGGACCTGTGTGGTGGACGCCTCCGGCGACGAGGGCCAGTACGGCGACCCCTGCGAGTTCACAAACGCTTGCGACCCAGGCCTGCTCTGCGTCACCGCCAACAGCTTCGGCAGCGACTGCGGTGGAACCGGTTGTTGCTCTCCTATCTGCGACGTCGCCGGCGACGGCTCGCAGTGCACGATGAACGGTCAGCAATGCGTGTCGTACTACGCGGAGGGTGAGACGCCGTGGGAGGGCTACGAGAACGTGGGGCTTTGCTTGACGCCGCCACCTTGAGGAACTGCACGAGGGCACGTCATGACCACACGAACCATCGCACTCTTCGTCGTCGTACCGGTGTTCGGGCTGCTTGCTTTAGGGGGCTGTTCGACGCGCAGTCTCGGCGAGGGCCAAGGCGCGACCTCTGATTCGGGAGACGGGGACGGTGACGGAGATGGGGACGGAGATGGGGACGGCGACGGAGACGGAGACGGAGACGGAGATGGCGACGGCGACGACGTGGACTTTCTTCCGCCGCATGCAGACATGCCGCCTGCGATCGAAGAGTGCAGTGCGTGGGAGCAGGACTGCCCTGAGGGCGAGAAGTGCACGCCGGCGATCAGTCCGCTCGGCGGTGGCGCCTGGGACATCAACATCTGCGTGCCCATCATTTCTGATGGCGGGCTCTACGATCCTTGTACCTTCGTCGATAACGATACTGCCTCGGGTGTCGACACCTGCGGAAAGCATCTGATGTGCTGGGACACCGATAGCGAGTCGGGCATCGGCTACTGCATTGGGCTCTGTATCGCTCCAGAGACCAATCCGACCTGCGAAGATCCAACGGCAGTCTGTGAGGTTTTCAGCTCCAACAAGTTGAACTTGTGCCACCCAGGATGTGATCCGCTTCTTCAGAACTGCAACAACCACCCTTGTCTTCCCAACGACGGAGTGAAACGCTGGGGCTGCGTCCTCGACGCCTCAGGCGACGAAGGCCAGTACGGCGACCCTTGCGAGTTCAATAACGCCTGCGATCCCGGCCTGCTCTGCGTCAACGTCGACAGCTTCGGCAGCGACTGCGGTGGGACCGGTTGTTGCTCTCCGATCTGCGATATCAGCGGAGACGGCTCGGAGTGCACGATGAACGGCCAGCAGTGCGTGTCGTACTACGCGGAGGGCGAGACGCCGTGGCCGAACTACGAGAACGTCGGGCTTTGCTTGGTGCCGCCCCCGTAGCTTGGGGTTCTCGTGCACGATGGCTCGGGATTCTCTGCGGACGGGAGTCCGTCTCGACGATCGCAGGCGACCTGGGTACCTGGCGACCCTCCTCCACGATTCTGGAGGCTGGGAGTCTCGACGGCATCGACGCTACACGACAATGTACCTGTGAAGCATGCTTCCCGCACCGAGCGTTTGTACGAGCTCGAAAGTCAGTCTTGTGAATCGAGCGCCACTCGTCGAGATCTCTTGCTGGAGCGCCGTGTCGCTCTCAAGCGCAAGCAAAAGATCTTTACCGGTTGATCTGGAGGTCTGCGAGAGGTAGCCGCCGTAGAGATCCTCAAGCTGCGTGATAAGGTCATAAGGATCACTCGTGCTCTGAAATCGATTCTTCGTCGCTCGCAGCCGCTCAATCGGAGTGAGAGCGATCATCGCTCCTGCCTCTTCCTTGCTGATGTGAGCTCCTTCGTCTCGAGCAAGCGCAAGGTCGAGCAGCAGCACCGGGCCGAGGCCCGCGCGGCGGCGGCCGCCGACCGCGAGCGGATCGTCGCCGAGGCCGAGGCCATCGCCGGCCAGCCCGAGAACCGCATCCAGTGGACG